>JAQVAY010000005.1:1978-37163 GCA_028690575.1 Bacilli bacterium
TTATCTTCATTCGTAATGATAAAAGAATCTCCTACTGAAAATGAGACATCGTTAGCAACGAATAATTCTTTATATTCATCAGTTTCAACTTTGTCAAGTTGCACTCCGGAAGCGATATCCCAGTTACTGCCATTGACAAAGCTGCCATAACCAATTGCATACCACTGCTGATTTAACTTAACATCACCTGAACAGGAGGTAATGGTTAATAGTGATAAGGCGAGAAATGGTATTCCAAAGATGCATAACTTTTTATTCATAATAAAACCTCACCCATATTTTAAAGGGTTTAGAAAGATAAATAAAGAAGTGATTCTTTACAAGAGTAAATGAAAAGACCAGAAACGGGTTCTGGTCAATTCAATTTATAGTTTTTGTCAACTATTTTAAATCACAACGATTAGGCTGCAACGAATTCAATCTCAAGTTTTGCAACTTGGCAATTCTTTGTGAAAGCAGAGATATTGAAGAATGTGGCTCCGGCGACATCTGAACAATCAAAGATGTGAGAGGCGCCAGTTCCGATAACGAAAGCTTCAGTAGCACTTGCTTGTGGTTGTGAACCAGCCATAGAAGTTGTTCCAACAGTTAAAGAATAGACAGCAGTTGAAGAAGCACCACTACCAGAAGTAATTCTAATTCGGTTGATGGCAGAAGCCATAGCGGTTTCATTCCAAAATGCACCAGCAGGAGTACCGCTGTTATAAAGCATGAGGTATTCTAATCCAGCAGGAGCATTGTTGACATACTTTTGTCCAGCTTTTCCATTAACATAACCATAATTGATACTACCAACGGTGAATGTGGTATTTGTTGTAACTGTAGTCGCTGAAACGCCATAATCATTGGAAAAGTCGAGAGTTAAATCAGCGGCAAATTCAGGTTGAATTTCTCCTCCACCTTCACCAACGGAGAAGACGACTGGAGCAATCATTTCAAGATCGGTGTTATATTTTTTAAGTTGTCCACCAATAACAATAGATGCACCAACAACGAAGTCAGCGGATTCAGCTTCGGTACAAACTAAACGATAGATAAGGAGTAGGTTTGCATCTTCAGCAGTATCACCAATGGTGAAATTCATATTGCCGTATTGAGATGACCACGCAGATGTAATAGCAACAATAACGCCTGTAACCTTGTAATAAGCAGAGGTGGTTGCGTTATCAGCTAAAGCGTTAGCGACAACAAGGGCTTCTGCGACAGTAGCATCAGTGTAATTGATTTCCCAAGCAACACCTTCCGTAATTAATACAACGGTTGGAGTTCCGGAGTTTTCAACAACGCCGTGGTAGTTCTTTAAGGACATCGTGGCTGTGACTTTTGCGCCTCTAAGCATAATGCCAGCAGTATCAGTGTAGGCAAAAATCATGAGCATGTTGGCATCGACTGTTTCAGTGGCTAATTCAGCCATGTAGTAGTCAGATCCCGATTTCTTAACGACATAGCCAGTAACAGCATATAAATCGTAAGTTGAATCGCCATCAGTTAAAGCGGCGCCAACGGCGAGAGCTTCAGTGACAGTAGCAGTGATTGTTTGTTGTGGCTCAGGCTTATTGCCTTCGCAAGAAACAAATAAAGCAGATGGGGTTTCCATTTGATTGCCGTAGAAGGTGATTGCACCATAAGCAACAGCGGTTCCATCAGCCCAAATATCGTCCCAAGTGAGAGGATCACCATCTTCATTCTTAGCACACTTGTAGACTTCGAATTTTTCAGTTTTTCCTTCGGCAGGTTTTAAGAACCAAGAGACAAGACCATCAGTTCTGCTACCTGGGGCATGGTAGAAGGAGTCAACAACACCAGAAATATAGAATTTCTCAGTGGTTGTGAAGGCGCTACCATTGCCTTCAGTTTTAGCCCATTTGCCAACGGTGATTGCATCTTCGTTGTCGAGTGGGTCCTCAAGAGTACCTTCATGGACGGTACCAAATTTGTCTTTGTTGGTTGGACGAGCACTAATGGTAACTTCAACAGTATCCCACACGTGTTCGGCATAAGAGACAGAGATAGTAGCGGTGCCAGCAGAGAGAGCCATAATAACTCTGCCTACGACACTAGCGACGGCGACATCGCTGGAGGTGACGACGAGATGTCCGTTATTAATTTCATTTGTAACGTTGATCTCGGGTTCGGTGGTGAAAGTTAAAGTTCTTTCAGTTTCACCAACTAACCAAGCTGCTTGGATTTCAGTTTTATTGGAAATGGCGAGGTTGTCTAGGTCATCATAACCTAAACCACTTGGGCCACAACCGCTAAGAACAAGCATTCCAGCAGCAATTAAGATTGGAAGTATTTTTTTATTCATAAATTCCTCCTTTCCAATCATATTGGGGATGGGGACTTATTGTACAAAAGTCCCGTTTTTTATATCTTTTAGGAGCGTTTCATACATCTTTTTTTTGGACAAACCGATCGCTGTAAAGGTGACGCCTAATCCTAAAAGGATAATCGAAGCAATTGCGAGTCCGACGAAAACCCAGAACTCGGGGACATTAGCTGTAATTTGATTACCAGTGTCCGCTTTTCTTGATAAGAGTAGAAAGATGATAGAAGTAATAAGTAGAATAAGACCCAAAATGTTATTGGCCATTCCTCTTGCATAATCATTACGGCCTCGTTGGAGTTCCGCATGGCTGGCGCGAGAGAGCGATTTAACGCTTTCTTGGCTCATGCCTTCGGTAATCTCGTGACCGCATCGTGGACAAATATAAGAGATTTTGGTTTCTTCATCTATTTGAACATTGGCGTATTTGCTAAGAGTAGAGCTTTTGGCTTCTATCTTTTTTTCATTAATTTTTTTACCGCAGTGGTAACAATACATATCAATGCCTCCTACTCTGCTACCCAAGTAATGCTTGAAAGCAAATTAGGGGTAATTTGGAAAGTGAGATTTCCACTGGTAGTGCGATGCCATGTGTAAATTCCACTGACCATGAATGATTTGCCCAAGTATTCTTCCTCAGTGTCCCACATTTCAGATGGTTTAGAGGAATCGAATTTGCACCAGCTAGTATTAGTGATATAAACGCTGAATGAGCAGCCAGTGAATCGAAGCGTAATCTCGTCGCCTTTAAGATTAATGTAGAATGAACTAACAGTAATTGGATTGGTAATGATGACTGGGCTATAAAGGCATTCAAATCCATTATCGGATGCAATAGCACTCATTTGGCTCGATGTGTATTCGAAATAATGCAAATTATATTCTGTATTAACATTTTCTTCCGCGGAGTAAATGATGAGAGCATCATCATCTTTGCGGAGGGAAGGAATGTTAGGGAAGTGACCTTCAGCTCCAGTTAATTGGAAACCAAATGTTTCACTATCAATCGCCAGAGCACAAAGTTGTAAATAGGTATTAACAGTCGTGTACTTGGATGAAACGGCACCCATGCCACAGAAAATGTTAATTCCGGCCCATTCTCCACCAACGTACCGACCACCATTCTCTTCAGAATAGTAATCAACGAGGTACATGGTTCCATTAGAGAATCCTGCCACAGTGCCAGTAACTCTAACTTTTTGATTGTGGAAAGGATTAGCGTATTCTGGATCAAGAATCGACTTTTCAACTTCAATTTTTAAATCAAGAAGAGAAGTACTTTCGTAATCGCCTTTGTTAAATCCTTCTTCAGTCTTGGGAGAGAATAAACACATTTCAAATTTTTCTGCTTGGCGTTGAGCGGCATAGAAAGTATCAGAATATTCAGACATGTCTTGAACATTTTTCACCCAGCTGAGACCTTCTTGAACGATTAATAAATTCAGAAGAATTAAAGAATCAGAAGGAGCATTTTTAACCGTTTCATTAATCCAAACTAAGCCAACATAACGTTCGCCGGTTGAATCATGAATTGGAACCCCATAAGAAGATTGAGCGGAAGATACGACAATCGTGCCGTTTTCATTCGCGTTTTTAATCTTTGCCTTGGTGAATGCGGAGGCGGTGGCACCCCATTCTTGGACACGACCAGTTGATTCAGGAGTATCGATACCAAAGTAACGTACTTTAATAATATTATTACTAGTCGTTGTTACGACAGGATAAAAGTGGGTGGTATCACCATCGATGTGAGTAGCTAAAGTGACTTGTCCAACTCCATCAGCATAGAAATCTTTTCCTTCGTATGGAAGGTTCAATTTCACTGAGCCATCACTGGCATAATTAATGAAAGTAGGACCACAACTTGTCACACCAAAAGTAGCAATGGCAAGAAGTGACATTATCACAGTTTTAATCAAATTTTGTTTCATATCTTTCCTCCATAAATATGCCTAGGCAATATCGAGCTTAGTGGTAGAGATAGCTTGATTAAATGTTGCAGTAATGTTTGATCCTAATTTTAGGACATTGGTAACGATACCACCACATTGTTCACGTAATGTCGCGCTGCCAGGGAAGACAGCGGTGTTAAGATAAGCACCAGCAATTTCATCTTGGACAGTAATAGCCACGTTGGCATAGTCTCCGCCGTTTTCAATATATTCGTAGAATATTTCGGTTGTATAACTTGATTCACGGACTGGCAAATAACCTTCTGAACCATTACAAGATACTTCGACATTGACATTTGTGGATGTTAAGAATTTTAACAACTTCCAAGCATAATTTTTTAGTTGGGCGGCTTTTGTGGCGCTGAAGCGAGGATGTGTCAGCATCGTCAGGGTTGGACCTTGAGTAACATAGACAGCATTAGACACATCATCAGTTGGAACCCTTGCGATACCAACTTCAAATGAACCTGCTTCGGGGAATGTGTATCCAGAACCACCGGATGAGCCAATCGTAAAAACGGTTTCCTCATTTTTGAAGTAGTTGGAACCATATTCGCCTTTAACACCTTTTGTGGTTAATAAGCCATCATCATATTCTTGTTTCCATTTTGAAACGAGGGCTTCGGCTTGAGCGCGATTATCACCGGTTTCAAAGTCGATAATGCCTTTTTTCGTTGTTGGATCAATAGAAGAATAGTCAACACCATTTTGGAAAAGTTTAGTGATGAACAGGTTGCTATCGCTATCGTAGAGAACAGGGACATCTAGTTGCGGAGCAATAGTAGTCTTGTTGTCTAAAATGACTTGGGCATAATCCATTAAATCATCCCAAGTTATTTCATTGAGGAAACTAGCGATATCGCCTTCAAATAATTGCGCGCCATCATGGGCAGGGCCATAATAAACTTCGTTATAAAAAGGAAGAGCAGCCTTAACAATGTTGGCGTTATAAATCATAATTTCGGTTGATTTCATATAAGGGAGAGAATACATTCCCTCGCGAGTATAGTGACGACCTTCATCAATAAAGGCATCGACAAAATCATCAATAGAATGATTGTCTTCTAAAAAAGCTTCAGTGCCAAAAGTGGTCTCTGGATTATCGATAAAATCTTGAAGATTAACGACATATTTTCCAGCAGCATCACCTTCCAATTTGATATAGTCAGCAACGTGATCAGGATAGGCAACCGCGATGGTTGGACTATCTCCACCAGCAATAGCTGTCGTAATCATTTTAGGCATATCAGAATAACCACCCTTGTAAGTAAGTTTTACTTCAACATCAACATCTTCTGCAGTTTTGATCTTTTGAACAAATTTATCAACTTGTGTTTGAAGTGAAGATTCTGCTTTATCACCAAAAGTGTGCCAGAAATCAATAACGATTTTATCACTTTCGCCACCTCCACAGGAAGCTAGCGCCAAACTCATGGCGCTAGCCCCTAGAAGGCAAATTGTTTTAATAATTTTTTTCATAAATTGTCCTCCTATTTGGACAGGGTATGAACCCCCATTACATTGCGAGACTAATTGTAGAAACAGCAGCGTTGAATTGTTCTAAAATCCAAGCATCGGTGCATTCAGCTGTTGCTTTGAGAAGAACGTTGGTCATTAAGGCACCAACTTGATCACGAGCAGTAGATGAACCCTTGAAGGTTGGGCTGGCGTACAATTGATCAGTTATTGTTGTACAATAAGTGGCTGTACGAGCGGCTAATTTGTCGACTGATGCGGCGGCTGTGCCTTCTTCAGAGCAGTATTCAAAGTAAGCTTCATCAGTGTAGACAGAACTTCTCACTGGGAGATAGCCAGTGGCAGTTGCCCAAAGAATGTTTTGGCTCTTTTCGGCAAAGAACTTATAGAATTTCCAAGCGGCCAATTGACGATCAGTATCTACAAGGCCATTAGAATCTACATGAGATAAAACAGCAGCGGATGGTCCTTGGTTAATAATCTTTAAGGTTCCGTCTTCAGCGTGAGGAATAGTCGCAACACCGACTTGATCAGCAAAGTTTTGTTGTTGATACTTATATCCAGCGGTAGAGCCGATGGAGAATAAGAACGCATTTTGTGTGAAGAGAGTGTTGGTATAACCATTGAGAGTTCCTTGAGTAGCAAGGTACTTATTGTTAGAGTAAACGTTTAAGTTCTTTAACAAATTTCTGACGTTTTCATTATTGAAATTTAAGATGCCTTTACCAGTTGTGGTATTGACACCTGTGTATCCATAACCATATTGTTCACATAATGTGATAAAGAAGTTTGAATCAGAATCATATCCCATAACGCCATATTTTTCTTGGGTTGAATCGATGATTTTTTCACCAGCTGGTAAACTGTCATTATAAGTCATAATAGCTGGAGCAAGGTGACCAAAGAAGTGTTCCCAAGTTAAATTGTTGAGATAGGCAGCGTTAATAACGGTTGGCACTTCAGCATCAATAGCGTGAAGAGCTTCGCCAAGACCAGAAGCAAATAAAACGGTTTCATTATAGAACATTGCTTCGGTAGATTTAGATAGAGGCAAGGAATAAATGCCCTCGACTGGGTACATTTGGCCTTCTTCCATAAAAGCAGGAACCATATCGGCTAGATCGGCTTCTGACCAGCCATTTGTCTCATCGTTGATATATGGTTCTAAGTTGACTGCTTTTCCGAAGTCCATATAACGAACGACATGGTCAGGATAGCATTCAACTAGGTCTGGATATTCACCAGTTCCCATATCAGAGATAACTTGATCTCTCAATTGATTGTAGTCTCCGCTGTACTTGTTGTTGATGACTTTGATTTTTTCATTGCCTGGAATTTTATTGAAATCAGCAATAAAGGTGTCGATCAACTCAGAAGCAGCTTGAGCGTTTCGGTGCATGAAGGTAATTGTGGTGTCAAGCACTTGGTCATCACCAGGGCCACCTCCACAAGCAGTGAGAATTACCATAGCTGCTAAGGGCAGAACTTTGAGTAAATTTTCTTTTTTCATAAAGAATCTCCTTTTAATTTCTATTAATTAGCCAAAGGGCTAGTTAATCAAAGTTATTATCCTTTAATACCAGCTCTACCGACGCCCTTCATAATATATTTTCTGAAGAACACGAAGAGGAGGAATAAAGGTACCGTGACACAGAATGAAGCGGCCATTTGGTAACCGTATTCGACTGTACCGGTATCGGGATCAGTAAATGCCGATCCGCGAAGAGCATTAGAGATGAGTCTAAATTCATCTTGTTTTGTAACTAATTGAGGCCAAATATAGCTGTTCCAAGTTCCCATGAATTTCAAGATGACAATGGAAATTAAGGTTGGGGCAGCAAGTGGAACCATGACCTTCCATAGGTAAGACCAATCGCTCTTTCCATCAACTTTAGCAGCGAGGTATAGTTCGTTTGGAATTTGTTTGAAGTTTTGTCTTAACAAATAGATGTGGAAGACACTAATCCAGAAAGGAACAATCATCGCGGCATAAGCTTCGATGAGGGTTTGATCTTTGATCCAACCAAAGGCGCTGACAGTCAGATAGTTAGAAATAACCATCATTTCACCAGGAATCATCATAGTCATGAGGAATATCATGAATAGGGTTTCTCTGCCTTTGAAGTTCAACCGTGCAAAGGCGAAAGCCGCAAAGATGGTCGTAATTAATGTACCCGCAGTAGATACTGCAGCTACAACTATAGTATTAACCATGTAGGTCGTAAAATCAAATACCTGGAACACATAGGCGTAGTTGCTCCACATGACAATATTGGGGAAGAAGGTCTGAACTGCAGATACAATCTCAGTTCTTTGCTTCAATGATGTGATAATCATCCAATAGAATGGGAATAAAACGGTAAGAGCTAATACGAGAATAAAGAGATAGACAAGGACAGTGCTGATGATACGGGTAACTTTTTCAGTTGAGCGAATGGCATCAGCAGTTTTTCCTGCTTCCTTTAAAGAGAGGACGATATTGGTCTGAACATTTTCATGTCGAAAGTCGACATATTTGATAGGCTGTAAAACTTGTTCTGTCATACCATATCCTCCTTAATAATAAACTCTCTTCTTGCTTACTCCGAATTGGACGAACGTAAAAGCAAGAATAACAATGAAGAGGAAAACGCCGGCCGCAGCAGCGCGGGAAGTAAATCCTTTTTCAACGTTGTCATAGACGTAATAAACAATAGTTTCCATATCAGGAATAACCGAGTTCTTACCAAGGGTGCCAGGACCACCGAACATCGAGACGACGGCGGTGTACTGTTTGAAAGCACCAATAAAACTGGTAATCATGATATAGAGAATTTGAGGCGATAGGAGAGGGAAAGTAATTCTGGTGAGAACTTTCCATTTTGGGCAAGCATCAATTTGGGCAGCTTGATAATATTGTTTGTCAATTCCTTGTAATCCAGATAAGAAGATGAGGATTTTGAAAGGCATGCCAGACCAAATTATATAAATACTTAATGGAATCATTGCTACCCAACGATTAGCACCATAAATCCAAGTGATGTCACTATTGAAGACATAGTTGATAATACCCTGGTTATCAAAGATAACAGAGAAGACTAGACCAACCGCGACAGCATTAGTGACATATGGTAGGAAAAAGACAGTTTGAATGAATTTTTGGAACCATTTAAGGGCATTTAAGGAAACTGAGATAATGAGAGCGAGAATAATTTCGATTGGGACAGTGACAAAGGTGAGAATAAGCGTGTTAGGAATCGCGTATTTCACGAAGTTCACTTCTTGTCCACCATTGACCTTGACAAGACCAAAAATGATACCAAAATTGTCAAGTGTAAAGCCAGAGAATTGCCCGGTAGCGTAATTATAGCCATCGGCAAATGAAATAAAGATGGTATTAATTAAAGGATATAAGAGGAATACGCTGATGAGAATGACAACTGGAGCAAGGTAAACCCAAGCTTTCCAGTTATTTTTGCTTGCGACATCTTCAATGCCAGTAACCTGATAGGGATTCTTTAAGCGTTTCTTACCAACGAGACGTACGATGGTTTTCTTTTCTGCATTATAGCCCTCCGGAATGTCGGGAATGGGTTCAAGGAATAAGGAATCGTTAGCAGAAATAACCTCTTCACCAGGGGCAACCTTTCGCTTCCTTAAACTCTTGAAAAATTCAATTATTTTATCAAGCATATGATCACCTACTTCACGTAAATTCTTTCTTCGGTTTCACCATCAAAGATAAATAATTTAGAAGGTTTTACTTTGAGAGCGATCTTTTTCACATCGCTGATTTCATCAGAGGAAATAATAATCTTGAAAGAATCCTTTAGACATTCTGGGCGATGAGCAACCAAACTGACATCACGGCCAAGAACTTGAACCATTTCAATATCGGTATGGAATAAATTGGTGTCAGAATCACTTGGAGTAACAAAGCCTTCAGGACGAATTGCGACATAGACAGCTTTGTGACCCATGTCTTTTTGAGCTTCGAAGACACAGTCATCGCCAATCATTACTTTTTTACCTTCAACAGCGCCGCGGAAAACGTTCACTGGAGGAGTTCCAAGGAACTGGGCGACGAAGAGGTTAGATGGGTTGTTGTAGACAACTTGTGGTGAATCGATTTGTTGCATTTCGCCGAGCTTCATAACGACGATTTGATCGGAAATGGACATCGCTTCTTCTTGGTCATGGGTGACGAAGACAGTAGTAATACCGGTTTCTCTTTGAATGCGGCGAATTTCTTCACGGGTTTGTAGTCTCAAGCGAGCATCAAGGTTACTTAACGGCTCATCGAGTAGGAGAACCCTTGGTTTTTTAACAAGAGCACGAGCGATAGCGACACGTTGCTGTTGTCCACCAGAGAGCTGGCTGGGTTTTCTTTGGAGATAATCCTCAACCTGAACTAATTTAGCGGTTTCATAAACGATATTGCGTCTCTCTTCTTTAGTTAATTGACGATGAGCAATAGCTTGAACAGTATCGAGTTGAACATCTTCTAACTGATATTTTTCGGTTAGTTCATCAACGATGTGTTGAATGTCTTCTTTACAAACACGATTTATTTTGAAATAAATCTTCGTGGCAGAGTCAACAAAATATAATTTGAAATCAGAAATTCCAAGTTTTTTTACTCTAAAGAATTTTTTGATTTCCTTCTCAAGATTAGGATCGACAACGTTTGTAACAACATAGTGATTATTTTTGAAGGTGGCGACAGCGCGGATGGCGTCTAAACAAGCTTCCATCTTAAGAGCAGGTAAACGATAAACACGAGCGATGACTTCATAGCCGTGTTGAGTATTGCTGATGATAATTTCTCCCGGTTGTCCGAATGGCTTGATAGCCTTTTTAACAAGGGTGATAACCTCATCCATCTGGCTAATTTCAAATTGGGATAATAGTCCCTTAAATGTCATATCAACGATTTGATGAGCACTAATGAAACCAATGGTGGCACGGAAACTGCTATCAAATAAAGCTTCACTGGCTTGATTTTCACTTTCTTCAACTAATTTGGCATCAATAATTTTTGGGAAGTTTTCAACAAATAATTTTTTGATGTTTGGATCAATATTGAAGAAGCGGACAGTCAATGTTAACAAACCATCTGCTGAAACAGCTTGTTCAAAAGCGAATTTGTTCTTCTTCAAACCAATTTTCATCGCTAACGTAGAAGCGCTGGTCAAAATTCCTTCAACTACGTCGTTTTTCTTTAATTGGTATTGATAGACAATGACAAAATCAAAGAAGGTAACCAGTGGGACTTCCACTTGTAAGTTGGTGAGAGGGAACTCGATATTCTTGTAAATTGTCATATGAGGATAGAGGGCATAGTTTTGGAAAACAAGTCCGATTCCTCTTTTTTCAGGAGATAGATTGGTGACTTCTTGATCGCCGAACCATACTTCACCAGAAGTGGGAACATGGAGACCTGAAATCATGTAAAGAGTGGTTGATTTGCCACAGCCAGAAGGACCAAGTAAACCTACTAGTTTTCCATCTGGTACAGTGAAGTTTAAATCCTTAACGGCAATTGTGTCGCGAATATTTTTCTTTGCGTCACCTGGGAAAATTTTTGTTAAATCCTTAATTCTAATTTCCATTTTACTAACTCCTTAATATTTATTTTGTGCCGTCTTCGGCGACATCTTCATTTAATTTTAGTTTGAGAGCCTTCCTGCGTTGGTTCCCAGCTCTTGTTTGAACAACGATGAATTTTATGAAGTATCCAATAACAAGAACGGAAGCAATCATGAAGACAATGATAAAGGGATCGACTGGATTATAGACCACAATGGCATTAGCAAACAGTGTCGCTCGCAAAGTCGCGAAGGTAAATGCTGCAATAACGATAAGTGATCCAAACAAACCCAATACTGCTTTAATCAAAAACTTCTTAGGTTTTAAGCGACGGAATTCGTCGTTTTTGTATCTCTCCTTATAAAAGAAGAAGAGTCCCGTGCTAGCAAGTAGATAAGCAGCTACAAAACCGACCACAAGCCAAATGATAAGGCTATCCGCATCAAAAGGATTAGCAGTATCGGAAGTAGACATAATGTCCACGAAACCAAATCTAGTTGAGACATTGGAACGGGCAAGAGGACCGTTTTGTCCATAAACATCGATGCTAATATAGAAACCGATGAAAGCAAGACTCTTGAGAGACTTGGCATCAAAATCAGTTGCTACATCTGTATCTTTAAAGATATAAGCGAATTTGTTTACCTGGGAAGATAAAACGTATTGGCTAATAGGCGATTCTACAGCGAATTGAGAGACTTTATTGTCTCCATAACCAATTAAATATTGGGATTGGGATAACGAAGTAACACGATAGCGAATATAAGACTTACCACTAGCGATGTTGGCTTCATTTGAACGATAACCGCTAGGATTAAGATCTTGATAGATGGATTCATCTCCTTTGGTGATAGTTGCCTTAACAGAAGTGTTTCCCATAAAATTGGAAACTCCTTGGAAGGAAATATCGAGGAAGTCGCTGATGTTATAGGATTGAGCAAAAACATTGCGTGGAGAAATATAAAATACAGCGCTCTCATCTGGTTCAACTGAAGTATCAGAATCTTTTTTTGCATAAATGTTATGAATGACTAAACTATCAACATCAATCGTTTCACCTGCCGAAACTCTAATATCGATACTCATTGTGGTTGAATAACTAGAAATCTTAGCACCTACTGAGTTGTAAAGGGCATCTTGGCTAGCGAGAAGAAATTGCTCATAACGAGTTTCGCTTGGCTGTCCAGAAACTTCAACTTGGTACTCAAGATAAAGTGGCAATTCATTTCCTTCTTTGAAATATCCGAGGAAATAGTTGGCGTTTTCATCTCCAAAGAGACTTGCACCACCACGAGCTAGATAAACGCCGGCAACAATAATATTATCGGTTTCTAGCGCAACAATGCCTCCCTCTGTGTCATATTCATATTCCATAATGCGAGATAGGGAGGAACCTCTTAATCCTATGACAGTAGCAGCGTTATCAGTATAGGAATAATCATAAACGACTGAAGAGCCATGGTTCCAGCCAGCATCCCATTGTTCCTCAACTTGGGCTTGAGAGAGTTCAACATAAAAATGGACACGAGTAGAACAAGTGTCCAAATTGAGAAAACTATCCACATAAACGTCGTTAATATTGCTTGGGATATAGATATTGATATCTTGTGCTAAATTAACTGGTTCGCTAAAAGTAAGTTTAGAAAAGTCATAGGCTCCGACACCAATACTGCTTGGAGAAAGACCAAAGAGATGGTTTCGGAAGATTTTTTTAGGTAAGAAAATCGATTTGCCTAAAGTAGGAGTAATGCTGAAGATGTAGGCATTAAAGTCGGGAATGGCATCAAAGTTTTCGTCTAATGAGTTCAGTTGATCACGAGCGGTTCTTTCTTCAGTGGTCATACCATTAATCTCTTCATAGACTGCTTGGTAAGCATCATCAGACGGGGCAACAAGGTAAGTAGATGTCGTATCTGAATATCCTTGTCCGCCAGTGGAAAAAGTGAATGTAAAAGAATGGCTCGACGGAGTAATTGAAGAAGAAATGGTAAGAGCAGATAGTTTGCTTGTATCCACCTCTACTTCTGCGGCATCAGGCTCCCAACTACTTCGTTTGACAATCTCTCTTGTTGCAACAGAATTCGCTGAAGCAGATAGAGAAGAACTACTGACTGCCAAAGTCACGGGAAGTGCCATGGCGACAGAT
Organism: Bacilli bacterium; assembly: GCA_028690575.1. Classification (GTDB taxonomy): domain Bacteria; phylum Bacillota_I; class Bacilli_A; order RFN20; family CAG-826; genus JAAYDH01. The sequence goes on from JAQVAY010000005.1 coordinate 15,447, forward strand.
AAACAAAACGAAGCAACAAAAAGCCCCATTGTTTTATTTTTTGTCATGTATTGAATGTCCTCCAATGTATAACATAAGACCACAATTATTATACACGATGAGGAAAAGTGCGCAAATAAAAAAACAAGAAAAAATGATAGCCCTATGTAATAGTTACAATTTTTCTCTGACTTTGAAGTCTACAGCTTTAGAATGTGTGTTAATACCTTTAAGTGCAATTTCTTCTTTTGACATAAAAATCTTGGTACGATAGCAATCAACTTCGAGAATTCCTAGCATGTAGTCAGGGAATCCTTGTTTTTTCTTACTAAAGACCATTAAGGAGAATGAAATAATAAACGGAACACCAAAGGTTAATAAAGAAAGAATCAGCTCAGAGAAATAAAAGATGAAAAAACGAGCCAATGTTCTTCCAATTTTGGGCGAAAAGAAGTTGGCATCTACTGACCCAATACGATATATGGCTTTTCCGAATGTCATTCTACCTCTATGAAAAATCAAAACTGGTAGGAGAAAAACGAGCAATCCAGAGATTGAATAGGATATCGGTATCTCAACGAAAAGAAGCATGTTACTGAGATATCTTGAATAGTCGTAATACGAAGGGACAGAAGTTAACAAATATCCCTGAGCGTGTTCATCGATGTAGGAGGCATAGCCTTTCGAATATATGACTGCATCTCTTTCAGTGCAGGCTGGATTTTTAATGATTGTTTCATCCACATCTTTGATGAAATAGTGAATCCCATCGTTGTCGACAAGCTCATCGCTTAACATAAAAGTTTCATAATCTAAGATGATGATGTCATAGTTCTCAGTGGTGCAAACCTCGAGACAATATGCGTGGAAACCGGCAATGGCGGCCTGAGAACCATCGAACTGGGCGATAGTTCCGAAAAGATCGGTATTATTTAAAACACTGACAATGTCGACAACTTCTTTAATATCTTCGGGAAGGACTTTTTCTTCGGCTTCGATGTATTCCGATATTTTACTAATAGTGTTGAGACTATCAGGAATATAAAGGCAACTGTCAACCTTGATTTGAGCCATAGCGACAATATTGCTGTTGTATTCGGAAGTTGAAGTAACAATTTCTCTAACCCCAATAAAAAGTCCGACAAAAGCAAGTAAAAAGAAAAGGAAATCAATAACGTTAGCCAAGACGCGACGATAAAAAGGTGGAGTGTAGTATTCCAATTTTATTTCATTTTTAATTGGCTCTTCATTCATCATTGTTCTTTATTTTAGTCCTCAATGCTATAAATAGCATCTAAATTTTCATTGGAAACGCAAACGCTTTGAGAGCACCAATCGGTGATGGTTCGATTATATGAATTAAATATTAAGAAAATTGCGGACACAACTTGAAATAATAGCGCCATCACGATTATGTAAATTAATATTGGTAAAGAAAAAGGAAACGCTACTCCAACAATGGTCATCGGCAAGAGAAAACAAATTGAAGCTCCAGTGAATAATGGGTAGATACTTCCAAGAGCGGATTCCACTTTCGAATATAGCTTTAAGCGATGAATATTTAAACGCTGAACTTTCATCAAAGACATCCCGATGGTCTGATGTTTTTTTCGGAAAAATGGAATTATGAAGAAGTAAACCAACCAGACAATAAAATAGGCAATAATCGAAGAATAAGTGAAAAAGTCGCGATAAAACGATTCAAAAATCCTGATAAAAACATCCGCATCATTATATGACAATGCAGCACCTGAGTAGGTTAGGTCATTTAATTCAATATCACTGATGACTTCTCCATATAGATTGAAGAAGAATTTTTGGCCTATTTCGTCGTAGTAATTCATTCCCTGATTGGATAGATCGCTCGTTGGATTAAAGTAGGGAGCCAGTTCTTCTTTATAGATATCTTTTAAAACAAATTGATTGCCTATTTCTTCAAAATACTCATCGAGATTATATTTTTCAAATAAATCAATATATTGAGAATCGTTATTTCTTATATTAGAATAGTAGGTCCAGATAACATCATTAGCTTTTTTATGTCCATATTCTGGATAATTGACATTTGGGGATGTCTCTTCATCAAGGCAAAAATAGGATAGAAATACATCGTAAGTAAAACTAAGACTATAAGAGAATAGATACTTATCGTCTTCATCATGATAATAGAGAAGATCGCGGCCATAAAGGATATCGAGTTTCATATTCTCGTAGGTTGAAGAAACTTCGCTTTTTTTATCGTAGTCAGTAATCAAATACCCAAGAGGAGTAACCGCTACATTGAAAATAATAAACGACAGCAAAAAAGAAAGGAAAAAGTCAGCAAAAAAAAGCAGGGTTCGCTTCCCTTTACCTATCGGAGCTATCTCAAGAATGTTCTCATTTTCTTCAGTAGTAGGACTTTTTGACATACTATTAATATACTTGATTTTTCTTTTGTTAAAAACCTTTTTATTTAAATAAAAATGCTTCCTCCTAGGAGAAAGCATTTATTAATTAGTTCAAATAAATTATTTGATAATTTCGCTGACGGATCCAGCACCAACAGTACGTCCACCTTCACGGATGGAGAACTTAGTTCCTTGTTCCATAGCGATTGGGTGAATAAGCTCAATGGTTAATTCAACGTTATCACCAGGCATAACCATGTCGACACCAGCTGGGAGAGTAATAATACCAGTGACATCGGTGGTACGGAAATAGAATTGAGGACGGTAGTTGCTTAAGAAAGCAGTGTGACGTCCACCTTCTTCTTTGGATAGAACGTAGATTGAACCTTTGAATTTGCTGTGAGGAGTAACAGTTCCTGGTTTAGCAAGAACTTGTCCGCGTTGAACTTGGTCGCGGTTGATACCTCTTAAAAGAGCACCAACGTTGTCGCCAGCTTCAACGAAGTCACAGGTTTTGCGGAATGACTCAAGACCAGTAATGACTGTTTTTTGAGTTGGGCGAATACCAATGATTTCAACTTCATCACCTAATTTTGCTCTGCCGCGTTCGACACGGCCAGTAACGACGGTACCACGACCGGAAATGGTCATGACATCTTCGATAGCAAGTAAGAATGGTTTGTCATTATCGTGGACTGGTTCTGAAATAAAAGAATCAGCAGCATTCATAAGATCCATAATGTTCTTTTGTTCGGCAGGATCTCCATCGAGAGCCTTGCGAGCGGAACCACGAATAACTGGTGTGTCATCGCCAGGGAAGCCGTAACTATTTAAGAGGTCACGAACATCCATTTCGACTAAATCGAGTAATTCTGGATCATCGACAAGGTCGGTTTTGTTAATAAAGACAATAACGGATGGAACACCAACTTGACGAGCAAGTAAGATATGCTCACGAGTTTGTGGCATAACGCCATCGGTTCCAGCAACGACGAGGATAGCTCCGTCCATTTGGGCGGCTCCAGTGATCATGTTTTTAATGTAGTCAGCGTGCCCTGGGCAGTCGACGTGTGCGTAGTGTCTATTCGCAGTTTGATATTCAATGTGGGATGCGTTGATAGTAATACCACGTGCCTTCTCTTCAGGAGCAGAGTCGATTTGATCGTATGCGGTAACAACAGCTCCGCCTGCTTTCGCTAAGACAGCTGTGATAGCCGCTGTCAAAGTGGTTTTGCCGTGGTCAACGTGACCAATGGTACCAATGTTAACGTGTGGTTTCGATCTGTCAAATTTTTGTTTTGCCATAAGTGTAAATTTCCTTTCCTTCGTGTATGTATATTTGCAACGAATTCATAATATAGCAATATATTTTTATATGCAATACCCTTTAAAGGTATTAGGCAACTGGTTATCGAGCGGAGACTCCGTTCTTTTTGATAATTTCATCCATGATGTAGCGTGGGCATTCACCATAATGATCGAATTGCATGACATAGTTGCCTCGGCCTTGTGTCATACTGCGAAGATCCGTGACGTATCCGAACATTTCGGATAATGGGACTTCGGCTTCGATAATTTTTGCGTTTGCTCTTTGCAATTCACCATTGATATTACCACGACGTCTAGAGATATCTCCAATGACATCACCGTAGTATTGTTCAGGAATAGTCACTTCGATTTTCATGATTGGTTCGAGAATGACAGGATCGCATTTACGAGCAGCTTCTTTGAGTGCCATTGAGGCAGCAATTTTATATGCGGCTTCGCTAGAGTCAACATCGTGGTAACTACCATCGAATAAAGTTGCTTTGAGATCAATCACTTCAAATCCAGCCACTAAACCTCTCTTTAAGGAGTCGACTAGACCATCACGGGTTGGTTTAATATATTCTTTTGGAACTGTTCCACCAACAATAGCGTCAACGAATTCAAATCCTTTGCCGGGGTTTGGTTCAAATTTGAGCCAGACGTGACCGTATTGTCCACGTCCACCGGATTGCTTAATATATTTACCTTCGCAATCGCCAGATTGACGAATCGTCTCGCGATATTCGACTTGGGGTGCGCCAACATTGACGCTGACACCAAATTCGCGTCTCATACGATCAACGATAATGTCGAGGTGAAGTTCGCCGACACCAGCGATAAGGGTTTGACCAGTTTCCGCGTTAGTTCTAACCTTGAAGGTCGGATCTTCTTCGGCAAGCTTTTGTAAAGCATTAGCCATCTTTTCTTGATCAGCTTTAGTTTTTGGTTCCACAGCCTGTTCAATAACAGGATCGGGGAATTCCATTTGTTCAAGAATGACAATGTTTTTGTCATCGCATAATGTATCGCCAGTAATAGTATTTTTCAATCCCACTACTGCTCCGATATCTCCCGCGTGCAACTCTTCAACTTCCTGACGATGGCTGCTGTGCATGAGAACGACACGAGCGATTCTCTCTTTAACACCCTTGGTGCTGTTATAGACATATGATCCACTTTTCAACACACCGCTATAAATACGAACATATGAGAGTCGACCAATGAAAGGATCGGTAGCAATCTTGAACGCAAGAGCAGCAAGAGGGGCTTCCTCTTCAGCTTTGCAAGTTGTTGGGTTACCACGATCATCAATGCCTTTAGCGGCAGGAATGTCAAGAGGGCTTGGTAGATAATCAATAACTCCATCAAGGAGTAATTGTATATTCTTGTTCTTGTAAGCGGAACCGCAGAACACTGGGTGAAACTCACCTGTCAAAACCGCTTTACGAATGGTGGCTTTGGTCTGCTCAACGCTTGGTTCTTGCCCATCAAGAACCATCATGAGGATTTCTTCATCATAGTTGGAGAGAGCTTCGAATAAAGCTGCTCTTAACTGGACTACTTTATCTTTATATTCTTCTGGAATTGGTGACTCTGTTGGATTGTCATCAACGTTAGAATCATATACCCATGCTTTTTGCTCAATAATATCGATACAACCGGCTAAGGATGACTCAATGCCAATAGGGAATTGCACCGCAGCAGCATTTGCACCTAAACGTTCATGGAGGGAACGGACACACATTTCGAAGTCCGCACCAATAGCATCTAGTTTGTTCACAAAGACAATTCTTGGAACACCATATTTGCTGCCTTGTCTCCACACTGTCTCAGTCTGAGGCTCCACACCATTTTTTCCATCTAGAACAGTAACTGCACCATCAAGAACACGTAGTGAACGCTCAACTTCAACAGTGAAGTCGACGTGCCCAGGAGTGTCGATGACGTTAATGCGATTACCTTTCCAAGTGGCGGTAGTTGCCGCAGAAGTAATAGTAATGCCTCTCTCTTGTTCTTGTTCCATCCAGTCCATAGTGGCTGAACCCTCATGGGTTTCACCAATCTTATGAATCTTTCCGGTGAAGTAGAGAATACGTTCTGTTGTGGTAGTCTTGCCCGCGTCGATGTGGGCCATAATACCGATATTTCGAGTATGGGCTAAATCAAATTCACGATTTGCCATAATAATTTCCTTCCTCGATTACCAACGATAATGCGCGTAAGCTTTGTTAGCTTCAGCCATCTTGTGTGTATCTTCTCTCTTTTTCACAGAAGCACCAGTGCCGTTCGCAGCATCGATGATCTCGTTAGCGAGACGATCTTCCATGGTTTTTTCATTTCTCAAGCGGGAATAGCCAACTAACCATCTTAATCCGAGAGTGACTTTTCTTTCTTTGGTCACTTCGGTCGGAACTTGGAAGTTGCTTCCACCAACACGTCTCATTTTTAATTCGACTTCTGGCATGATGTTGTTAATCGCTGTTGCGAAGACATCCATGGCAGGTTTGCTGGTTTTTGCTTCAATCTTTTTGAAGGCTGTATAGAGAATCGTTTGAGCGGTTCCCTTTTTACCATCAAGCATAATCTTGTTGATAAGACGTGTGATGAGCTTACTACTATAAACTGGATCGGGTAACACGTCGCGCTTTGTAGCACTATTTTTACGCATAATGAAACTCCTCCTTCAACTATTCGTCCGATTTTTTCGGTTTCTTTGTACCGTAGAGGCTGCGTCCCTGACGTCTAGCTTCAATACCGGCACAGTCAAGTGTTCCACGGACGACGTGGTAACGAACACCAGGTAAATCTTTAACACGTCCACCGCGGATAATCACGGTTGAGTGCTCTTGTAAGTTATGACCTTCACCACCGATATAGGCAGTAACTTCATAACCGTTCGACAATCTAACACGGCAATATTTACGCAAAGCGGAGTTAGGTTTTTTGGGGGTCATTGTTCCGACACGAGTGCAAACACCACGCTTCTGTGATGAAGCTTGCTCAGTGGCTTTTTTCTTCAGTGAGTTGAATCTAGCACCAAGAGCTGGAGTTTTTGACTTGGTTGTCTTGTCATGACGACCTTGACGAACTAATTGGTTAATTGTTGGCATACAATTGCTCCTTTATTAATTTCCTTCATGTGAGTGGCTTTCCATCCACAGTACCGAGTGTGTCATATGTTTTTCTTAAAAAACGACCTCTCGGTCCACGTGCTCAGGATTAGCACACGCTCATATATAATATATAAGTAAGAAAAAACACGCAAGAAGAAAATTAAAATATTGTGTTTAAGCTCTTTGTTCGAAACTTAAAGTGATTTCATTGGTTCCCATTTTGGTAATAGAAATAGACAAAGGAAGGTTCTCACCATTTTTGTTAAATGTAAAGTCATAGTACTCATCGCTTGTGGTGCCAAAAGTATCACCATAGGTAAAAAGAGTGGAATTACTGGCGGCAATACCGTTTTGGAAATCGCTTTCCCCTTCAGCGGAAAGTAAATGGCAAAGCATTTTTTTTGAAAGTGAATTGGGAGAGTTATCGTTAGCTAAACCAACATATAAGTTTGAATAAATAGCGAGATTTTCTGCGGTTAAATTCTCGACAAAACCAAGCGGAATGCGTGAACTTCGCGATGAATAATACACCAGTCTAGCGTCAATATGGTAGATGCGAAGTCCGTGGTGATTAGGATAATAGAAAATGCGACTTTTCCCATCTTTGTCTGTGTAAACATAGGAAGAAAATGAAGAAGAATCATTTAGACCGTTTGAGGTAAAATATTCTACAAGTATATATTCATCATAAGGAGTGCCATTAAATGATGAAGTTGGCATAAGAATAAAATCACCAGTTTCGGTAAACGAACGGATGGTAATATCTTGAGGTTCGTTAACAATGTAAGGTCTGGCCCAATTTAATAAATACTTACTAAAGGAGGAATGGTCTCCTAAGTTGTAATCCATCATGTCAAAGAATCCGGTTGGTTGATAAATCGAGTTGGAATCAGTGTTGTAATAATCTTGAAGTCCAAAAAGATGACCGACTTCATGGATAAATGTATTGGCTTCGACATAGTGGCTTTTATAAGCATTTTTGCCAATAAAATCAATCGATGACCAAGCATATGTTGAAGCGGCAGGCGTAGTATTGATTGGATCTGCTCGATCAACATAAGCCCAAAACAAAGAAGAAGTGTCTTGGTAGTTGGGGGGATAATCGTAAACCACATATAAACCACGAATATATTTGCCGTCTTTATCGAGATAATTCGTTAAATCAAAATCTGAATTATCGAGCCAAGTAATAATTTCGTTAGCCAAATTAGAACTAACTTTCAATGTCGTGCTGCTAGTTTGAGACAAAGAAAGTGTCTCTTCAGCACTTAAAGAGCTGGTGAACCAATTGGTCACTTCTCCTTTAATTGTGATGTGTCCATAGGAGGAACGATGATAATAAGAGGCTACCGATTCATAAACATTTTTTGAGGGGCTACCAAAAAAGGCATTTTCTAGAAGGATAGTCTTCTCATTAAATGTGTTGGAATCACTATCTGAGAAAGCAAGGGGTACCACGAGTAAATACGGATCTTCTCCTTCTTCAAAACAAAGGCCATCATCTTTCGAACTTTGGAGCTGAGCTAGGCTAGTTAGTTCAGTTGTTTTGACGCTTTGATTATAAAAATTAGTTTCTTTTGGGAGACTGTAAGGGCTGAATGAACTATGATAAGTTTCCTTCTTTTCGATATTCGCTTCGTAGGGAACATATTCTAAAGAAGTCTTCCCAAAACACGAAGTTAAAATGACGCAAAAGCTAATTAGGGTGAGAGGAAATTTTTTCATATATTTAATAATGTAAGTTTTTAGTGTAACAATGTCAAAGAAAAGACTTTTAAATGTCTTTTATCGAGACAATCGGAAAGTCACAAAAATCACAATAAACCATGCAGAAAGCCATTGTTTATGTAAAAAAGCCCCAATTTTGAGTTGGGGCTTAGAAAAGCTTTTATTATTTACTTTTTACTTTCTTCGACAGCTCGACGAATCTTTTCGTGAATGGCATTGACGGCTTTATCGTGCTCTTCGACATAACGATCAGAAACCACTTTCATGGTATCTTCAACATCGAAATTTTCAATCATTGCTTCTTCAGAATCTTCATCGACTAAACCACGTCCCGCAGGAATCAATCGACCAGTAATGACATTCTCTTTTAAACCGTGGAGATAGTCAGTTTTACCTTTAATAGCGGCATCAGTCAAGACACGTGTAGTTTCTTGGAAAGAAGCGGCTGAGAGGAAGCTTTCAGTCTCGAGAGCGGCTTTGGTAATTCCGAGAATTAAAGGTGAGAACACCGCAGGGTGTTTACCGCTGAGAAGAGCAGTACTGTTTTTGTCAGTGAAAGTATTAATGTTAGCGCGTGTACCAGCAAGCATGTCAGTATCACCAGCATCAATAACGAACACTTTGCGGAGCATTTGTCGAACGATAACTTCGATATGCTTATCGGAGATGGCAATGTCTTGAGTGGAGTAAACTTTACGAACCTCTTTGAGGATGTAGTTTTCAACAGCGGTTTCATCGCTAACTTCGAGGAGTTTCTTTGGAGAAATTGCTCCTTCGGTAATTTTACCACCATTCTTGACAGTATCACCTTTCTTGACTCTTAAACGAGCACCGAAAGGAGTTGTATAGACTTTTTCTTCAAGATCATTCTTAATTGTCACATCGTAGCAGCCGTTTTTCTCTTCAATACGGGTGACAACACCGCGAATTTCAGAAATGAGAGCTTCGCCTTTTGGCGTGCGAGCTTCAAATAATTCTTGAACACGAGGCAAACCTTGAGTAATGTCGCTACCAGCAACACCACCAGTGTGGAAGGTTCTCATCGTTAATTGGGTACCAGGTTCGCCAATTGATTGAGCGGCCATAATACCTACTGCTTCGCCAACTTCGACTTTGCGACCAGTCGCTAAGTTACGTCCATAGCAGTGGACGCAGACACCATCTTTGGTCTCACATCCAAATAAGGAACGAATAACAACTGATTGAATGCCAGCATCAACGATTTCTTTAGCTTGTTCTTCATTGATCATCGTATTGCCTTTGACAATCACTTCGCCGGTTTTGGGATCAGTGACATCATTTAAAGCATAACGACCAACTAAACGATCTTTTAAGGAAGCGATAATGGCATTTCGAGAAGTATCGCGAATTTCGCGAACTTCGAAGCCGTGATCAGTGCCACAATCTTCTTCGCGAATGATAACATCTTGACTAACATCGACAAGACGACGAGTTAAGTAACCTGAGTCAGCAGTCTTCAAAGCAGTATCAGCACCACCCTTACGGGCGCCGTGAGTGGCAATGAAGAATTCGGAAACGCTCATTCCTTCGCGGAAGCAGGATTTAACTGGTAATTCAACCGCTTCACCAGAGGTAGAACCCATCAAACCACGCATACCAGCAAGTTGAAGAATGTTAGACATATTTCCACGAGCACCTGAGTCAGACATCATATAAATAGGGTTACGAGTGTCGACTTGGAATTGCTCTTGTAGTTTGGCTTGGACTTCATTTTTAACGTTATCCCAAACTTTGACAACTTGATCATGTCTTTCTTTATCGGTTAATAAACCCATTTTGAACATGTCTGATAGTTTATTAACTTTTTCGTCTCCACCCTTGAGAATTTCTTCTTTTCCTTTAACGATATGGATATCGTCGAGAGAAATGGAGAATCCAGCGATAGTAGCATAATGGAAACCTTGATCCTTGATTTTATCAAGAACAGCACTTGTCTTGGGTTGAATGATATCGCCCCATTTATCAACTTCTCCAGCGCGGCGGTCATAACGTTGGAAAATATCGTTAACAATGCTACTCAAGTCTTTCTTTTTAAAGGGTTTCATGAGTTGGCGAGAAGCGATATATTCGCGGACGTTTGTGCCACGAGGAACAAAGTAAGAAGCGATTGTTTCAGGATCATTATTTAAATTCTTGCTGTTAACCGCGTTTAAATAAGGGAAATCAGCAGGGAATATGAGGTTGAAGATAACTTTACCGACAGAAGTAATCAAGTAGCTCTTGTTCTCTTCTTCGGTGAAATCTTTTTTCATCATAGCACTTCCAAGGATAGCGATGCGATTATGGAGGTGAATTTGTTTTGTCTGATAAGCGAGTAATAAGTCATCAACGTTCTTGAAGACTTTTCCTTCACTAGCCGCGAATAATTCAAATCTTTCAGCATCATCCTCATCACCTCTTTTATGCGCATCTTCAGCGCGTTTTAAGAAGTCTTCTTTAGTGGCTTCTAAGGTGAGATAGTAGTTTCCAAGCACCATGTCCTGAGAACCAGTAACGATAGGTTTTCCATCTTTTGGTCCAAGGATATTGTTGCTGGCGAGCATCAAATGGAGTGCTTCCTCTTGAGCAGCACGACTAAGTGGAAGGTGAACAGCCATCTGATCACCATCGAAGTCGGCGTTGAAACCAGTACAAACGAGTGGATGTAAACGAATGGCTCTTCCATCAACTAAGATTGGTTGGAAAGCCTGAATACCAAGTCTATGAAGAGTTGGGGCACGGTTCAATAATACTGGGTGCTTGCTAATAATTTCTTCGACAATATCAAAGACAACGTCTTCGTATCGATCAATAATTTTATCAGCTTGCTTATGAGCATTAGCGATACCACGTTTCAAGAGTTCACAGGCAATATAAGGACGGAGCAATTGAATGGCCATTTCGCGTGGAAGGCCACATTGATACATCTTTAAACTTGGTCCGACCGCAATAACGGAACGACCAGAATAGTCAACACGCTTGCCGAGGAGGTTTTGTCTGAAACGACCTTGTTTTCCTTTTAAAGCTGAGCTGAGTGATTTCAGGGCACGTCCGCCTGGGCCTTGGACAGGTTTATTTCTTCTGCCGTTATCAATAAGAGCATCAACAGCTTCTTGAAGCATACGTTTTTCGTTCATCAAGATAACATCAGGAGAGTTCATGTCAATTAGTTTCTTTAAACGGTTATTTCTGGAGATAACGCGTCGATACAAATCGTTCAAATCGCTAGTGGCGAAACGTCCACCATCGAGTTGAAGCATCGGGCGTAAATCTGGTGGTATAACTGGAATGACATCAAGAATCATCCAATCAGGTTTATTAGAAGAGTTTCTAAAGGCTTCAATGACTTCGAGTCTCTTGGTCAATTTTTGACGTGACAAGGCACTAGTCTCTTTCATCTTGCCGTTGATATCATCAGCTTCTTTATTAAGATCAACTTCATTGAGTAGTCTCTTAATAGCAGCCGCACCTTCGCCGAATTCAGCTTTGGTGAATTTGCTGATAAAACGAGCATTGGATTGGAAGTCGAAAACTTCAGAATAGTTCTCTAATCGAGAGATTAATTCCAAAGCGCGGTTATACATATCATCGCCTTCGATAATTCCATATTCCATAGCGCGATCTAAGATGTCTTTAATAGCTGGGATAAACACCTCACGACCATTGCGTTCATTAATGAATTCGCGATAAGAGAGAACTTTGCTTGTTCCAGGATTTAAACAGATGTGAGCAGCATAATAGACAACTTCTTCGAGGTGTTTTGGTGAAACATCGAGAAGTAAACCGATGCGGCTTGGGATACCTTTGAGATACCAAATATGGGTGCAAGGACTAGCTAATTCAATATGTCCCATTCTCTCACGTCTGACTTCTCTAGAGGTGACTTCAACGCCACACTTTTCGCAGATGACGCCAGCAAAACGAATCTTCTTATAGCGTCCACAGTGACATTCATAGTCTTTGCTAGGACCGAAGATTTTTTCGCAGTATAAGCCGTCCATTTCGGGCTTTTGGCTGCGGTAGTTGATAGTTTCAGGTTTCAAAACCTCACCACGTGACCAACTACGAATTTGTTCTGGGGAGGCAAGACCGACTTTAATAGCGGTTAGTTTTTTTACATCAAACATTTTCTTTTTCCTCCTTAGTCATCAAATCTATCATCACCAGTATGAGTGGTGAGACCAATCGCTTCGACATCAACAACGCTTTCCGCGGCTCCTTCGCCAATTAAGTTACGAATATTAGAATTAATGCGACGTTCTTCTTTTTCTGATTCTTTTGCGAGAGCATCCATATCGATGGTTTGACCATCTTGATCTAATAATTCAACATTCATTGATAAGGCTTGTAATTCCTTGACCAACACTTTGAAGGCTTCAGGAATGCCAGGTTTAGGTAGTTCTTGTCCTTTAATGATGGCTTCGTAAGTTTTTCTTCTTCCGACGCGGTCATCAGATTTAATAGTAATAATTTCTTGTAAGACATGGGCGGCGCCATAGGCTTCAAGAGCCCAGACTTCCATTTCGCCAAATCTCTGTCCACCGTTTTGAGCTTTGCCACCCAAAGGTTGCTGAGTAACAAGTGAATATGGGCCTGTACTACGAGCATGCAATTTATCATCGACCATGTGCACCAATTTAATCATGTACATGCATCCGACAGTAATTCTTTCATCAAATCTTTCACCGGTAGTTCCGTCGAATAGGATGGTTTTACCATCTTTATCCATTTTGGCGGCTTCCATCATGGCGAAGATTTCATCATTGGTGATGCCATCGAAAACTGGAGTGGCTATGCGATAACCAAGTTTTCTAAGAGCGAATCCCAAGTGAACTTCAAGAATTTGTCCGATGTTCATACGGGAGGGAACGCCTAGTGGGTTGAGCATGATGTCAACGGGAGTTCCATCAGGTAAGAATGGCATATCGCATTCTGGTAAAATTCTGGAAATAACACCCTTGTTACCGTGACGTCCAGACATCTTATCACCTTCGGAAATCTTTCTCTTTTGAACGATATAGACACGAACAACTTCGTTGACTCCTGGAGGAAGTTCAACATCTTTGCTCTTGCCTTCGCGCTTAAAGATTTTGACATCCAAAACGATGCCGGCTCCTCCATGAGGTACACGGAGTGAAGCATCTTTGCCTTCATTAGTCTTTTCAGCAAAAATGGCCATTAATAATTTTTCTTCAGGAGTGGCTTCGGTTTGTCCGCGAGGAGTGACCTTGCCAACGAGAATATCTCCTTCTTTAACTTCAGTACCAATGACGACAATACCTCTTTCATCGAGGTGAGCTTTCGCTTCGGTAGAGACGTTCGGAATATCAGCGGTAATTTCTTCATCGCCGAGTTTGGGAATTGAACGACATTCAAGTTCATATTTCTCAATATGGACGGAAGTATAAGTATCATCTTTAACTAATCTTTCGCTCATGATGACGGCGTCTTCATAGTTGTAACCATTCCATGTCATAAAAGCGATGGTAACGTTTTGTCCAAGAGCCAAATCTCCATTTTCCATAGCGGGACCGTCAGCAATGATTTGACCTTTGACAACACGATCGCCAACTTTCACAAGTGAATGTTGATTGACGCAAGTACCTTGGTTGCTGCGTTCAAATTTTTGGAGATAGTAAGTGCGAGGGAGGGACTGACCCTTTTCTAATATTTCAATATTGCGGCTATCCGAATAGGTGACAACACCTTCTTCAGCAGCGACAACCGCTAAACCTGAGTCACGGGCGATTTGATGTTCAAGTCCCGTGCCCACGATAGGCGCGTGTGGTCTTAAAAGAGGAAGCGCTTGACGTTGCATGTTAGCACCCATGAGTGCGCGCATAGTGTCATCGTTTTCCAAGAAAGGAATACATCCAGCAGCAATCGAAACAATTTGTTTTGGAGAGACGTCGACAAAGTCGACTTCTTCTTTTTTAGCCATGACGTTTTCGCCTTTGAAACGGGCGACAACTTCATCGTCAAGTATTTCTCCTTTGGGACTAAGATTGATGTTTGCTTCAGCAATGACATAGTTCCATTCTTCGTCTGCGCTCATATAGATGGAGTCTTTCGCATCATTTAAGACGATATGATTGGCTTTATCAACCTTGCGATAAGGAGTTTCAATAAAACCAAATTTGTTGATTTTAGCATAACTTGCTAAATTATTAATCAAGCCAATGTTCTGACCTTCAGGAGTTTCAATTGGACAAATACGTCCATAGTGAGAAACGTGAACATCACGAACTTCGGTTGAAGCACGATCGCGAGTTAATCCGCCAGGGCCTAAGGCCGAGAGGCGGCGTTTATTGGTCAATTCAGCGAGAGGGTTGGTTTGATCCATAAATTGTGAGAGTTGGCTACTCGCAAAAAATTCGCGAATTGAAGCGGTTAATGGACGTGGATTAATCAAAGCCTTGGGTTTAACATTTCCAAGGTCACTAATTGACATCTTTTGTTGGACAGTCTTGACCATCTTACCAAGTCCAATGCGGAATTGATTTTGAATTAATTCACCAACGCAGCGAATGCGACGGTTACCTAGATGATCAATATCATCAGTGTTTCCAAAACCATCCATGACATTGAGGAAATAAGAGAAAACCGCAACAATATCACTAATTGTGACATGTGAAGAAGTGGAATTTAAATCGGTTCCAATAATGGGGCAGATTTTCTTCTCTTTTTCGCTCTTATAGACTTTGACAATGTTGACGTTTCCATGGTCATCAAGGCGTTCGTTGACTTTCAATACGTGCAAATGTGCGCCTTTTTCAAAGAAGTCTTCATTTCTTAGGTCTTCTACATCTTCTGGAGTGAGAGTGTAGCCTTTCTTAAAGCGAATTTCACCTTCACTTGAAATAAGATTTTCAGCGAGGGTTCGATTGGCTAAACGGCTATATACACCGAGTTTTTTAATATATTTGTAACGTCCGGCACGGCCTAAATCGTATCTCTTTGGATCGAAGAATTTCTGAACGAGGAAATTAACCGTACCTTCTTCGGTAATCGGTTCACCAGGTTTCATTTTTCTAAAGATTTCCACGAGAGCCGTCTTGGCAGTCTTGACTTTCAAATCATCATCTTTACTGATCGTTAATTCAAGAGCTTCGTTGTGACCGAATAAACTGATAATATCATCATCAGATTCGATTCCTAACGCTCTTAATAAAATGGTGGCATGCATTTTTCTTTGACGATCAATACGGACAGATAAAATATCCTTATTGTCGCTTTCGAATTGCAACCATGTTCCTCTTCCCGGAATGAGATCGGCTTCATATAAACTTTTGCCGGCTTTCATTTCTTTTGAAAGATATGCACCAGGCGAACGAACTAGTTGACTAACGATGACTCTTTCCGCTCCATTGACAATGAATGTTCCACTCTTGGTCATCAATGGGAAATCGCTCATATAGACTTCGGCTTCTTGAATTTCACCGGTGGCTTTATGATTGAGTCTCAATGTGACGTAAATGGGAACGCAATAGGTCAAATCTTGAGCTTTGCATTCATGGAGAGGATGTTTAGGTTCGCCCAAGCGAACGGAGACATAGTCGATAGAAAGAGTGTCCGCATAGTTATTAATGGGGAAACTCTCTTTAAAAACTTCATCTAGGCCTTTTTCCTTAAACTCCTCATAGGATTTCGTTTGAATTTCAACGAGGTTAGGCAAAGGCAATTTGCCGGAGAATCGGGAATAATCATAACGATCATTGTTTAACTTGTTTAATTTAGCAATGTTTCTAATTGACATTCTAATGGCTCCTTAAATCTAAATATTTATTTGTTCACTTTTTTAGCTTGGTAGATGTAATACCCTTTATCTCTACTTATTAGCGAGATATTTCCAAACAAGCCTTCGATAAATCGGCTTGCTGTCGGAGCGCCTTGGTCTTTACGAATTACCACGTATAGTGAACCGCCATCAATTAAGCGTTGCAAAGCGCCTTCATACATTTTGTATGTAACGCGCTTGCCAGCGCGTATGGGCGGATTCACAACAATTGAATCATATGGTCCTTCAACATTTGTGTAGATATCACTCTGAAGGCAAGTGATTCTTTGGCTTAATCCAAGTAGTTGTGCGTTCTCCTCGCACAATGCGAGAGCCCGCTCGTTGATATCAGCAAGATCGACTCTTGCGCTTGGTGAAGTTACAGCAATAGTTAAGCCGATAGGGCCATAACCACATCCAAGATCGAGGATTTTTCCGGTAAGATGAAGGGGAATAATGACCTTCAATAGGGCAAGACTCCCCTCATCAACCTTACTTTTGGAAAATACTCCATTATCGCTCTTGAAATGCAATGTTAATCCATCAATTGACAAAGTGATATCACGCTTTTTTGACGCTAAAAGGGGATCGTTTTGAAAATAATGGGACATAGTGCACTCAAGAAAAATAACGGTTTGTGTTATTTAATTTCGATTTCTGCACCAGCAGCGACGAGAGCTTTCTTGTGTTCTTCAGCTTCAACTGGAGAAATGTGCTCTTTGATGGTGGCTGGGATGGTGTCAGTTAATTTCTTGGCATCCATTAATCCTAAACCAGTGATGGCTTGGACAGCCTTGATAACTTGGACTTTGGAAGCGCCGACGCTCTTTAAGATAACAGAGACTTCGGTTGGGCCAGCGGCTGGACCTTCTTCTTCTTCCACTTGGGCGACAGCAGCGACTGGGGCTGCAGCGGTAACGCCGAATTCAGCTTCGACGGCTTTGACTAATTCATTTAGTTCGAGAATGCTCATTTCTTTTAATGAGGCAATGATCTCTTCTTTTGTTAATTTTGCCATGATAATTTCCTCCTATTGGCATTATTTTGCATCGGCAACTGCTTGCACTATGCAGGCAAATTGACGAATTGGTGCTTGTAAGCACGATAAGAACATCGAGATGAGTCCATCTTTTCCTGGTAGTTCGGCAACTTCGAGAATTCCTGCTTTATCGAGGGTTCTTCCTTCCGCGACACCACCTTTGATGGTTAAGACATCTCCGAATCGACGTGAGTATTTCTTCAAAACTTTTGGTCCATCACCTAAACCTTTTGAGAAAACAAAAGCGTTAGGACCAGCAAGGAATTGTTCGACACCCTTGAAGCCGAGTTCTTGAGCAGCGCGTGATACGAGAGAATTCTTGTAGACGAACAATTCAGCACCGACTTCTTGAAGTGAACGACGTAATTGTTGAATTTGAGCGACGGTTAAACCACGGAACTCAGCAATAGTAATGCTTTCGCTCTTTTCGGCTTTTTCGACGATCTCTTTCACAATGCCTTTTTTTGCTTCTAAGACTTGTTGATTCATATTCTTGACCTCCTTTGTTTGATTTTTTTGAGGCTCCAATATACGGGCAGAAATTTATTTCTAACGCCTCGGTAACATAATTAAGGCTCAACGCCCGTTACTGTCTTTGGTATATTGAAAACTTTTAGTTATTTACGACCTTCGAATGTGAAATGAATAGCTGGACCCATGGTCGTATGGAGAACAGCGTTCTTGATGTAAACGTTTTTGACAACGGCTGGTTTAGCTTTCATGACCGCTTCACAGAAAACTTTTAAATTCTCGGCGATTTGGGTTTCAGGGAAAGAAACTCTCGCGATGGTAACGTGCATATTGCCCTCTTTATCAACGCGATATTCAATTTTACCAGCTTTGATTTCTTTTATTGCTTTAACAATATCAGGTGAAACAGTGCCAGTCTTTGGATTTGGCATTAAACCTTTTGGGCCTAATACACGTCCTAACTTACCGATTTCTCCCATCATGTTTGGTGTAGCAACAATGACATCGAAGTCAAACCAGTTTTGGCTTTGGATTTTATCTAGCAATTCCTTACCACCTGCGAAATCCGCGCCGGCAGACTTTGCGTCTTCAACTTTATCAGTAATGGCTAAGACTCTTTTAGTTTTGCCATTTCCATTTGGAAGGATGAGAGTTCCTCTGACTTGTTGATCAGCTTGCTTAGGATCGACATTGAGTTTTAATGAAACATCGATAGTTGCATCAAACTTGACAGTGGAAGTTTCCTTCACTAATTTGCTTGCTTCTTCAATGCCATAGAGTTTTTCTTGATCGACTTTTTCTAAAGCGATGAGATATTTTTTTGCTCTCTTCATAATCTTTATCCTTAGTCGTCAACGACGATACCCATATTAAGGGCGCTACCTTCAACAATCTTAATAGCTGCTTCAATGTCAAGGCAGTTAAGATCAGGTAATTTGTATTCCGCGATTTTGCGGATTTGTTCTTTAGAGATATGACCCACAACGGTTTTGCGACCGGCGGCACTTCCCTTTTGAACACCAGCGGCCTTTAGCAATAAGCTAGCGACTGGAGTGGTTTTGATGACAAAATCATATGATTTGTCTTCATAAGCCGTGATTAGAACTGGAACGATGTCCCCACGTCTGTCGGCAGTTTTGGCATTAAAGTCAACACAGAATTTTCCCATGTTGATGCCAGCTGCGGCAAGCTTTGGTCCTGGTTTGGCGTCACCGCCAGGGAGCTCTAGCTTCAAGACTTTTGCGATTTTTTTGCTCACGAGACTTTTCCTCCTATTTTGTAGATACGGTCCGTGCGTGGTTCTCGAGTGAATCACCACTCTTCCACAAGACTATATACATATGCGTTCACGCTCTCATACATGAAGGCAACATGCTTGTTAAGAATAGCAAATGTGCGGGCGTATATGCAAGACTTTTTTCATTTCTTAAAAGAAAATCAACAAAAATAATTACTTAAAACTTTAAAAAAAATATGTCAAATTGTAAACAATTTGTAAAACATAGACATTTTTACATTAGTGGTTTATAATACTGGCAAATTGAAAGTGTTAATTTGATGAAAAAAAGAATGCGCTTAAATCCATATGCTCTGGTACTTCTATCATTCGTTGTCATTATTTTTATTGGTGCGCTTTTACTCGTTATGCCATGGGCTCAAAGCAGTGGTTTATGGGCTTGGAATAAGTACTTTGAAGCTTTGTTTACCTCAACTAGCGCAACCTGTGTGACTGGTCTAAGCGTTTACCCTGATGGTTTAAGAGGAGAATTAAGCATTGGCGGACAGATTGTTATGTTGTGCCTAATTCAAATCGGTGGTTTAGGATTCATAACTGTTTTGGCTTTTTTCATGACTCTTTTTAAATCTAAACTACAATTTAAAGATAGATACTTGATTTCACAGGCTGTAAACTCCACTAATTTCGGTGACGTTGTCAAGTTTGTGAGAAAAATCATAATCATTTCTTTTTCCGTTGAATTAGCTGGAACATTGATTGGCCTGCCAGTTTTTCTAACAATGTTTCCCAATAATCCCGGATTAGCTATTTGGAATTCAATATTTACCTCGGTCTCAGCTTTTAATAACGCTGGTTTTGATTTGTTAGGGAGTACCTCTTTAATTAATCAAACCGGATCTTTAGTTGCTGATTTGCCAAATTGGGCTCGAATTTACATGGATATTTATGTAATGCTACTCATTGTTGCAGGCGGTATTTCATTCCTTGTCATTATTGAAATCTTTTCGTTTAAGAAGAGACCAAGGCAATGGAGAGCTTTTACAAAAATTGTTCTATGCACGACTGCATTCTTAATTCTTATAGGTTTTGTGTGGTTTTTGAGTTTTGAGTGTTTCCGCGGATCATCGGGAATGAATCCATTGGATGCGCTATTCCAGAGCATAACTTGCCGCACTGCTGGATTTTCAACCTACGACCAAGATAATTTAACCATCGGAAGCAAGATAATAAGCTGTATATTAATGTTCATTGGAGGTTCCCCTCTTGGAACAGCCGGTGGAATTAAAACCACAACATTATTCATGATTGTATTGGCTATCTTTAGTTTCTTAAGAGGAAAACCCGTAAGTGCATTTAAGAGAAATTATTCAACTAAAATGGTTGTTAAAGCATTAGCTTTGTTCTTTATTGCTATATTGACAGTCATTATTAGTTTTATAATTATAGCGGCTCTAGAAGAAGGTAAGGGTATTCCTTCAGAGAACATTCTATTTGAAGTGTTTTCAGCCTTTGGTACTGTTGGTCTCTCGACTGGAATCGAGTCGAGCATAAGCATTGGAAGTAAAACAGTTCTGATTATATTGATGTTCGCTGGACGACTGGGACCAATGACTTTCTTCCAAGTATTCCAAATCAATATGAACAAAGAAGGTTCCACACATTATAAACTCGTTGAGGAAGATTTCCTCATTGGATAAAGGAGAATTAATATGGTTAAAAAATCATTCGCAGTCATTGGATTAGGACAGTTCGGTCGAGCTGTTGTCGAAGAGTTAGTCGCAAATAGCGCTGATGTTATCGCTATTGACAACGATGAAGAAATTGTTAAAAAAGTTGCTGCTCTATTGCCAACTGCTTTTGTGGCTGATTCCACTGATGAACAAGCCCTAAAAGAACTTGGTTTACCAGATGTTGATGCGGCTATTGTTGCCTTTGGGGGAAACAAGGAAGCCGCAGTTTTAACAACCGTTATTTTAAGAGATATGGGAATAAAACAAATTATCGTTCGAAGCGATGATGATTACTTCGTTCCAATCATGAAGAAATTGGGTGCTACGGAGGTTATTACTCCCCAAAAAGCCGCTGGTATTGCTTTGGCAAACCGTTTAGGAAACGAAGATTTTAAAGACTTCTATAAATTAGATGACAAACACTCTGTGATTTCTCTATTAGTCAATCACGCTTTTGTTCCTACCACTATTGTGGAATTGAATCCGAAGATTCGCTACGGAGTAAGTCTGGTATTAATCATTAGAAACGGAAAATCATTTATTCCTGGTGGAGCAGATTCCATCCTTCCTGACGATAATATCTTCGTTGTTGGAAGCACCAAAGAAATTCGTGAATTCCGTGAAACACTTAACGGAAAGAAAAAGATTAAATAGCAAAAAAAGATCGCACTTAGAAATAGATGCGATCTTATTTTTTGGACTTGTTCATAAAGTACCAGATTCCAAGTGCGGCTTGCAGTGGTATTCCCAATAAAAATATTGGCCACAGGCTCCAAATGGAGAATGAGAAATAAAAAGAAGCTAATAAGGACCATATCCCTATCGACTCACAGATAAGACTTAGGGCGCTAGAACGGAACATTCTTCGATTGACTCCAAGCACTAACAAACAAGAAGTAGGTACGGCCCATATAAATGATTGCCAATAACCTTGATGCAGACCAA
>JAQVAY010000045.1 GCA_028690575.1 Bacilli bacterium
TTTTTGTGGCGCTTCACTATCAATTTAATTTATATTGGAGTAAAATATAACTTAAAAATACGGAGGTTTATTTATGTATAGAAAAAATGCTTGGAAAAAATATGCTGACAATCAAAGCGTTGTCTTTGATTTTGCCGAGGATTACAAACGTTTTCTTAGCGAATGCAAGACCGAGAGACTCGTCACTCGTTTTGCTGTTAAATTGTTAGAGAAAAAAGGCTTTGTTTCCGCTGATAAAATTAAGAGCGCGAAAAAAGGCGATAAGATTTATTTTGTTAATAAAAATAAAAACGTAGCCGCTTTCATCATTGGTGAAAAAGCTTTGAACGAAGGATTACGCATTCTCGGGGCTCACATCGATTCCCCTCGCCTTGACTTAAAAGAAAACCCAGTCTACGAAAGCAAAGGATTTGCCCTCGGAGACACCCACTATTATGGCGGAGTGAAGAAATATCAATGGGTCACTGTTCCGCTTGCTTTGCACGGAGTAATTTGCAAAAAGGATGGTACAGTCGTTGAAGTTAATATCGGAGAAGCTGAAGATGATCCAGTTGTTGGTATTACAGATTTATTAATTCATCTTTCCGCTGATCAACAAGCTAAGCCATTAGGCAAAGCCATTGAAGGCGAAGATCTCGACATCTCCTTAGGAAGCATTCCTGTGGATGAAAAAGAAAAAGAACCTGTCAAAGCAAATGTCTTGCGCTTATTAAAAGAAAAATATCAAATTGAAGAAGAAGATTTTATCTCTGCTGAAATTGAAGTCGTCCCAGCTGGAAAAGCACGCGATTATGGTCTAGATAAGAGCATGATTGCTGGTTATGGACATGATGATCGCAGCTGTGCTTACACTTCTCTGATGGCTTTATTAGATAGCGAAGCAGGAGCATATACTTCTTGCTGCATTTTAGTCGACAAAGAAGAAATTGGCTCTGTTGGTGCGACCGGTGCTCAATCATTATTCTTCGAAAATGTTATCGCTAAACTCGCTTCTTTATTGAAGGATGCTAATCCAATGTGGACCGCTCGCGTTGCTTTAGAAAATAGCAAAATGCTATCAAGCGATGTCTCAGCGGCTTATGATCCACTATACGCTTCCGTAAACGATCCACGTAACTGTGCTTACTTCGGTGAAGGTATTGTGTTCAACAAGTACACTGGTTCACGGGGAAAGAGTGGTTCTAACGACGCCAACCCAGAATACTACGCTGAAGTCCGCAAAATTATGGATGAAGCGAATGTGGCATGGCAAACTGCCGAACTTGGTAAAGTCGATCAAGGCGGCGGAGGAACTATCGCCTACATTTTGGGCAACTACAACATGAATGTTATTGATGCCGGCATTGCCGTGCTCAACATGCATGCACCGATGGAAATCATCAGCAAAGTTGACCTTTACGAAGCCTACCTTGCTTATCGCGCTTTCTTGAAATAATTAATCTATTTTCAATCAATAAAAGGAATTATAAATTCCTTTTTTTCTTTATTTGCTTAATAAGTGTCTTTGTGTATAAAAAAAGAAGATAAAAAGAAAAAATGGCATTCACTTTTTTGCTTTACAATGTAAACTCTTTCTTGTTATTATAATAAACGCTGTAAGCATACATGGCGAGTATGGTGAAGCAGTTAACACTCCTGGCTGTGAACCAGGCACTGGCAGGTGCGACTCCTG
The DNA here is from genome assembly GCA_028690575.1 of Bacilli bacterium. GTDB lineage: Bacteria > Bacillota_I > Bacilli_A > RFN20 > CAG-826 > JAAYDH01. Next base: position 1,673 of record JAQVAY010000045.1, read on the forward strand.
TTACTCGCCCCAAACTGAACAGCATGGCTTCTTGTTAGAAGCCTTTTCTTTTTGTTTAACTGGTTGGATGAATATAAGAAAAAACTACAGAATTCGATTAGAAATAAAGAAGATAGATTATAAATGCCAGCATTCAATAATGTTGATTTTATTGAGAAAGAAAAACTTGATAAGAGGAAGAAAAAATATTTACTTATACCTATGATTGTTTGGACATTTTGCTCAATTAGGTATTTTTTCCACAAAAATAGTTAATAAGTGTTGAATCGCGGACACTAATCATTCATAATAAAATCAACACGAGGTATAAGAAAAATGAAAATGTTCGATCTTAAAAGAACTGTTTTGGGTTTGTCAAAACCCGATATCAATTCTTTAGTCAATCCCATTGAAATGTATCGGGGCAAAACTCTTTCAGTTGAAAGACTTAAAAAACTGGAAAAGCTGCAAAACATTGCTTATCGAAGTGGCGTTATTGCTTCTTGTGCATTGGGCAATGTTTTTATTTCCGAAGTTCAAGAAAAGGAACTTTTTGAGAAAAACAAAGTTCCTGTCACCTTTCAAGAACATATGGTGAAAGGATACGCTCAAGCAATTGATTTGATTGATGATGTCTACAAATATCAACCCTTTGATCGTTCCTTTATCAGCACCCTTCATTACTATATGTATAAGGATTACAATCCCGAGTTTGGGGGTAAGTTTAAGGATACTCAAAACTATATCCAAGAAATTTTATCTGATGGAACATACCGCACATTGTTTGTGCCAGCTGCTCCAGAAGAAGTAATTCAACTTCTTGATAATTTGATTTATCAATTTAATATTTGTGCAGCTGATGAGCAATGTAACAAACTTGTTTTAATCTGTTGCTTCTTATTAGATTTCATGTGCATCCATCCATATAATCACGGTAACGGACGCTTATCTAGATTACTTCTATACTTCCTTTTGAAAAAATATGGATACAATATCGATTCATATTTCTCATTATCTTATCTTGTCCGTCAAAAAATTGGTGGTTATATTGATGCATTTGCTTCTTCCTGTGATCGATGGAGCGAGAATGAAAACGATTATTCTCAATATGTAATATTTCTTTTGAAAATCGTTTTAGAAGGTTATCACAAACTCGATTATATCATTGAAACTAACAGTATTAATGGAACCGCAGAAGAGAAAGTTCTTCGTATCGTAGTAGATAGTTCCACCCCCATTAGCAAAAGTGTCATTCAAAATGTTTTGTATGGCGCTAGTGGAGCAACAATTGAAAAAGCCTTGGCTAAATTAGTGCGAGACAATCGTATTCAACTGATTACTAAAGGCCGTTACAGCAAATATTTTAGAGTCTAAGGAGATTTAATAACATGTTTGATCCAAAAAATATCCGAAACATCGTCTTAATGGGACACCAAGGAAGCGGAAAAACTTCCTTAGTGGAGTCTTTACTATTTGTGAGTGGAGCTATTCCTGCCAAAGGCGAAGTTGAAAAGAAAAACACAGTCAGCGATTATTCTTCTGATGAGCAAAAAAGAGGTTCCTCTATTCAAACTTCTATCATTCCCTTATTACATAAAGACCACAAAATTAACGTTATCGATATTCCCGGAAATGATGATTTCATTTCTGAAAGTATCGGTATCACTCGTTTTGTCAAAGGAGCAGTCCTCCTCATTGATGCTAGCGTTGGCGTTCAAGTCGGAACCATTAAACACTGGAATCAATTAAAAAGAAAAGGCATTCCAACTTTTATCTTTGTTAATAAAATGGATAAAGAAAGTGTTAATTTTGATGAATTGCTCAAAGAAATCCGCGAAAGATTAGGAAGCGAAGCTCTTCCATTCTCTTATCCATTAGGTCACGAAAATGATTTTGATGGATTTGTGAATGTTATTAACTTGAAAGCTCAAAAATTCGACGGACACCAATGCGTTGAAGCAGAAATTTATGAAGATAAGAAAGCAAAAGTTTTTGAACTTCACAACACAATTGTTGAAGAAGTGGCCAAGACTGATGATTCCTTATTAGAAAAATTCTTCGGTGGAGAATCATTTACCGACCAAGAAATCCGCGATTCTTTGCGCAAAGGCGTAATGTCTGGAGCATTAGTACCAGTCCTTGTTGGTAGCGTTTTAAAGAATATTGGCATTCTAACATTACTTGATATGTTTGTTGACTACTTGCCCGCCCCAAGCGACCTCAAACCTTTTGAAGCCCTTGATGAATCAGGAAAAGAAGTCGAACGAGCCACTAGTCTTGACGAACCATTTTCAGCTTATGTTTTTAAGACACTCGTTGATCCTTACTCAGGAAATATTAACCTCATTAAGGTCAATTCTGGTGTTCTTCACACCGGTGATGATGTATCGATCGATGGAAAAATTCAACGCGTTAGTATGCTATTTCAAATGTGTGGAAAAAAGATGGATGCCATCACAGAAGTGGGGGCTGGAGATATTGCTGCAGTAACTCGTTTAGAAGGCGTTTCCTCTGGAATGACTCTTTCCTCTCCAAAATCAGTTATTAATTACAAAGCTGTCAAATATCCAACGGCAGTTATCTTTAAGGCTATTGAACTAAAGAATAAGAATGATGAATCAAAAATCGGACCAACCTTGGCAAAAATTCAATTAGAAGATCCATGCGTTGAAGTTAAACGCAATAACGAAACAAAACAATTGCTGATCGGTGGTGTTTCCAACTCTCATATCGACTTTGTTTTATCAAAGTTAAAGGACAATTTCAAAATTGAACTCAATGTTCAACCAATGAAAATTGTTTATCGTGAATCCATCAAGAAAGTTGGTCAAGCGATAGGCCGATATGTCAAACAATCTGGCGGAAGTGGTTTCTATGGTGTTGTTGATATGAGATTCGAACCCGCCCCTGAGAATGCCTTTGCGGAAGAAGTATTTGGCGGTGCAGTTCCGAGAAATTATTACCCCGCAGTTGAAAAAGGCTTCTTTGAAGCAGTTAAAGCTGGACCACTTGCTGGATTCCCAGTAATTGGTGTCAAAGCCGTCCTCGTTGATGGCAAATATCATCCAGTCGATAGTAATGAACAAGCCTTCAAAATGGCCTCAATTCTTGCTTTCAAAGAAGCGTATCCAAAATGTTCACCAATCATTCTTGAACCAATCATGCGCATCAAGGTAAATGTTGAAAGCAGATATACAGGCGATGTCCTCTCTGACCTAAACACTCGCCGTGCGAAAGTTCAAAACATTGAAGAAGGAGAACATGGAGTTCAAGAAATCGAAGCCTTAATTCCTGAAGCTGAAATTATCGATTATGCCGCCCAACTTAAATCAATCACTCAAGCGAGCGGTTACTTCAATCGAACATTTGAATCCTATGAAGAAGTTCCCGAATATTTAAAAGAAAAAGTTATTCGCGAAAATAAAATCGAAGAATAATTGAAAACGAAGGCTCCCAATCTTGGGGGCTTTCTCTTGTTTGTCGGCTACTCCTAGTTTAAACTATCGCTATGAAAATTATACAAAAGCTGATTGATGATCAATACCCATTTTCCTATATTGACCATGTTCGAAAATGCTCTCGTGGTGTAGTTTACAATGATAATAATGAGGTCGCTTTAGTTAAACTACATGGCTTTGATTCTTTCGGAGATCGAAATTACTACGAACTTCCTGGCGGAGGGGTGCAAAATAAAGAAAAAATAAGTGATGCTTTTCTCCGGGAGATGAAAGAAGAAATCGGTTACCAGGTAGAAATACTATCTCCTCTTGGACAGGTTCGTGACTTTTATAATTTAATTCACCGCGAGAATCACAATTATTATTTTTTGGCAAAAGCAAAACAATGGGTTGGGACAAAACTTGATGATTATGAAAAAACAATGATTGAAGAAATTGTTTGGATGCCCATTGATAAAGCTATTGAAACATTTGCAACCATGCAAGACCATGGATGTGGGGTGCTTGTTAAGCGAAGAGAATTGCCTATTTTACAATTAGCAAAAAAAATTATTGGCTAATAATGAGAAGAGAACAAAACAAACAATTTCCCCTTTCTTTTTCATAGAAGTTAACGAAAACAATAGAAACATTTCTTTTTAAAACGTAAAATTAAAAATATGAATATTTTACTTACCAATGATGATGGGTATTCCTCGATCGGAATCCAATTAATGAAAAAATTGCTTCTTCCTTATGGAAGAGTAGTTATTGTTGCACCCAAAGAAGGCATGAGCGCGAAAAGCTGTTCAATTACCCTTGGAAGGCCAATCCAAATTGAAGAAATTAACCCTGACGTATTTACTTGTTCTGGAACTCCTGCGGATTGTGTATCTTTCGCTCTTTCGAGCCTCAATATAGATTTTGATCTAGTGGTCTCAGGCATTAACCACGGTAACAACGTATCTTATGATACGATGTATAGCGGAACCGTTGGAGCTTGTTTAGAAGCTCTAATTTTTAAGAAACCAACTTTTGCGATTTCAACCGAAGACAATTTTGCCTTAGTAGAGCAACACTTCTCTCGCGTATGGGATTTTATTAATAACCGTAATCTACTCAGCGGTGAGTATCTTTTAAACATCAATTTCCCCTTAGGTGATGAAGTCAAAGGGATTGCCTTAGGAAAACTCCATTATCGAAGAGATAAGAATTATTTTATCAAAAAAGAAGATGGTTATTATGCCTTCCGTTATATGGAAGATATCGCCGACGCTCCACAAAATACCGATTTATATCAAGTTAATCACGATATTATCTCCATCGTTCCCCTCAACAATTCTTATTTCTCAACGGAATTATTTGATAAGTTAAACAATAAATAGATTTGGATGTAGCATTTTTCTTAATTTTTATAACAATTAAGTATATAATTCAAAACGTATAAGGAAGGAATAAATTATGCCATTAGTAAATACTAAAGAAATGTTTGAAAAAGCTTACAAAGGTGGTTACGCCATTGGAGCTTTTAATGTCAGTGACATGGAAGTCGTGCAAGGAATCACTGAAGCTTGCAAAGAAACTAAATCGCCTGTTATTTTACAAGTCTCTGCTGGAGCGAGAAAATACGCTAAACAGTCTTATTTGACCCATCTAGTTCTAGCTGCTCTTGAGGATACTGGTGTCCCAATTGCCCTTCATCTAGATCATGGTGATAGTTTTGAACTATGCAAAGACTGCATTGATCACGGATTTACTTCTGTGATGATTGATGGAAGTCACTTATCCTATGAAGAAAATGTTGCATTAACCAAAAAAGTTGTTGAATACGCTCATGCTCATGTCCCCTATGTGACAGTCGAAGGCGAACTTGGTAAATTGGCTGGAATCGAAGATGCAGTTAGTGTTTCTGATGCTGATGCCCAATTTACTGATCCTGCTGAAGTATTTGACTTCGTTAGTCGCACTGGTGTTGATTCATTAGCTATTGCTATTGGAACCAGCCATGGTGCTTATAAATTTAAGCCAGGACAAAAACCTCAATTAAGATTTGACATTCTTCAAAGAGTCAGCGAGAAGTTACCTGGATTCCCCATCGTATTACATGGTGCCTCCAGTGTTGTTCAAGAATATGTAAAAATCATCAACGAAAATGGTGGTAATATGCCTGACGCTATTGGTATCCCAGAAGATATGCTTCGTCAAGCCGCAACTATGGCGGTCTGCAAAATCAATATTGACTCCGATCTTCGCTTAGCCGTCACAGCAGCTGTCCGTAAACATCTCGTTGAGCACCCCGATCACTTTGACCCACGTCAATATCTTGGCGATGGTCGTGCTTATGTTCGTGAAATTGTTAAACACAAGATTCTCAATGTTCTCGGATCAAACGATAAGATTTAAACTAAACATAAAAATAAAAAGACTACT
>JAQVAY010000046.1 GCA_028690575.1 Bacilli bacterium
TGGGCGAAAGATTGTTATCGTTGGTCGCTCAATGGAAAAAGCGGTTGAAATCAGCCGTAGCTTTGGCTATATCAAAATACCCGATGATTCAATTATTGAAACTCAAGATATCCGCCGTTATAAACCAGGTGAGATTCTCATTCTTTGTACTGGATCACAAGGTGAATCAATGGCTGCTTTATCACGTATCGCTAATGGTGAGCATAAAGATGTAAGAATAATGCCGGGGGATACAGTAGTTTTCTCGAGTAGCGCTATTCCAGGTAACGGAATTATGATAGGCAATGTTGTTAACCTATTAACGAGATGTGGAGCCGAAGTTATTACTAACTCAATTCTCAGCGATATTCACTCCTCTGGCCACCCAGCAAGACAAGAACTGCGATTACTTTTAAAGATTGTTAAGCCAAAGTACTTCATGCCAATGCATGGTGAATACCGTATGTTGAGACTTCACGCTGAACTTGCTTCAACAGTTGGTGTTTCTCTTGAGAAATGTTTTATTTTAGATAATGGTGACACTATCACAATGGCGTATGGAAAAGTTACACCTGGTTATCAGGTCGAACACGGAAATACCTACATCGATGGAAAAGATATCACAGGTTTAGCTGATGCGGTTATCGCCGATCGTCGTATTTTAACTGAAGATGGCATGCTCACTATTGCAATTTCTGTTGATAGTCGAACAAATAGTCTCATTGTTTCTCCTACCTTTTATGCCAAAGGCATCATTAACCAAGATAATGCAAAAGTTATGGAAGAATGCCGTGGCTTAGTCGAGACAGCTATTCGTGAGAAATTAAGAAGCAAGACAAGTTTTAGCGAGCTAAAAGCTGTCATTAAAAAAATTGCTGGAGATTATTTATTTACGAAAACAGCCAGAAGGCCAATGATAATTCCAGTTATAATGTCAAAGAACTAATATGTTTATTTTAGCAAGTCAATCTCCTCGTAGATATGAATTGATGAAGAGAATTGTCTCTCATTTTGTTGTTGAAGTTAGTTCAATTGATGAGAGCGAATCACTATATCTTCCTCCCCCTTTAGCAGTCAAAGACATCGCTTTTCGAAAAGGTGAAAGTATCGCCAAGAATCATCCAAACGATATTGTCATATCTGCAGATACAATTGTGGTTTTAGACAATCAAATTATTGGAAAACCAAAAGACGAAAAGGATGCTTTTCAGATATTGAAAATGTTGTCTAATAAGATTCATACAGTTATCACCGCCTTTTGCATTTTTTATCAAGGAAAAGTGATGGAGCGAAGTGTTCACTCTCAAGTGATAATGAATCAGCTTAGCGATGATCTTATTCACAAATACATCGAAAGCAAAATCCCTTTAGATAAAGCTGGAGCATATGGGATTCAAGATAATAAAAAATTTCCTATTGTAAAGACCGTGATTGGTAGCTTCGATAATGTTGTTGGATTTCCTGTTGAAGAAATAAAAAGCGATTTGCAAAGAAGCCATTTGTTGTAAAAAATAGAAAAATAATCGAGAATTAAATATATTTCTCGATTTTTTCTTTAATTTCGTCCGCTCCGTTATCAATAACCAAAATTATTTTTTGAGACATAATAATAATGGACGAGACTCCTAATAATTTAAGTTTATTTTGATCAACTAGAGAGCTATCTTTAACTTCAAGCGTGAGTCTTGAACGAGAGGATGAAAAGTTAATAATGTTGCTGCTTCCCCCAAGAGAGTTTATCCATTCAACTGCGTCAGAAATTGAAGTGGCCTTTTTCCTTTTTTGTCGAATTTTTGGAAGAACTAACAAAAAGAATAAAGTGATAAAAATGATAAGTATAATTCCCAAGCAAATCCATATAGCATAAGTTCGAAGAAAATTGCTGAAATCAACTTGTAAATCTGAATAGACCATCTTATTTAATAAAGCTCCTTCTTAACGATTTGATATATTGATAATCTGGCGAATGTAACAATCGAACTATCTTACTTGAACGATACACTTCTAAACGAATAACATCGTGCTGATCAATCACCACATTATCGTAGCCAATCAAAGCTTCTTTAAAGTTACCACAAAAGGTAATTTTTGAATCACCAGATACCACTAATGAAGCGCCTAACGAACGGTTAATGTTGTTTTGAATTGTCGCTATTTCAGTGAGCTCGAGAAGATCAAGAGAATGATCGATTAAAGATCCTCCCAGTGATTTATTGTAGGCCGAACTACCAAGTGAGGAAGAAACGACTAAACCATTTCCTCGATATGTCTCTAATGTTTCGTAGTTTATTTCCACATCACAAATTAAAGTATGGAAAGGGTTTTCCAACCTGATTTCATTAACAGCATAAATAGTCTCGATACCATTTTCGGTTAATATTTGGCCTTCTAGAAGATGATGAGAAGTTTCTTTTAATTCATGCTCTTCCAATAACGTAAAAAGTTGATGAACATCTTCAGGATGAAAATCATAGAAGAATCCAAGATTTCCCGCTCCTACTCCGAGGAATTTAACTGATTGAATTATGGGAAGGTAATGATGCACAGCTCTTAAGAAAGTGCCGTCTCCACCGACAAATATTACGATATCAGGATTTTTATTATCTATAATCAAACCATGTGAAACCGCTTCGCCAATTATTAATTTATCGATGTCGTTATTGGGTTTATGTTCGTTAATAAATACTGCTATTTTCATGGTTATCTCCTAAACTATGCTATCATTATATCGCACCTTCTCCTTAGGAGTTAACAAATGTCTCGAGAAATTGAATATGAAAAAAGAGTTTTAATTAATGAAGACCAATACAAAAAGATTCTTCGTTTTTTTCTAAAGAAATATCCTGATTACAAAAGCTTCAAACAAACAAACTATTATTTTGATACATGCTCTTTTGATTTGAAAAACAAAGGGATAGTTTTTCGACTCCGTAAAACGAAAAAGGAATACCCTATATTAACTTTAAAAATTAAAGGGTCAAATGGTGACCTCGAAATAAATCAAGTTTTAACCTCAAAAGAGAAGAAATGCATATTAAATAATATTGAGATTCCTGAAGGAGAAATAAAAGACTATTTGTCGCACGAAGGTTTATTAATTTATTCACTCCATTTACTTGGTTTATTGAAAACAAAACGAATGGAAATAAAATTTGACGACTTTCTTATTGTTCTCGATAAAAATGAGTATTTAGAAACCTGTGATTACAACTTAGAGATTGAGGCAAACTCAATAAAAAGAGCGGAATCAATTATATTAGAATTATGTGGTTTCTTTGCTCTTGAATATAAAAAAGACTACTCAAGTAAAAGCAATCGTTTATTTAAATTATTAGAAAAGAAATAATTAAATTTTAGGGCAAGGGAGATTGTTTTGAACATGCTCACATTTTTCGTAGTTAGGACATTCCCCTGAACGGCATGCCCATTCCGCGATTCTTCTTGCGTGAGGAATAAAAACACGAATTTCATCTGGATTATATCCAACTTGAATGCGACGGTCATCCACCATGATTGGTCTTTTTAAAATTGAAGGATTATCGCGAATAAAAGAAATTAATTCTTTTACAGACATCGATTCAACATCAACATTAGATTCTTTAATAATTTTTGATCTTTCAGAAATGATATCTTCAGTACCATTTTCTGATTTAATAAGTATGTCAGTCAATTCCTTCTCGTTTAAAGTTGCAGCAAAAATATTTTTTTCGACGTAAGGTATTTTCTGGTCATCAAACCATTTTTTTACTTTACGACAGCTGCTACAAGATGGAGAAGTATAAATTTTTATCATTTTTTCACCTATTTGTAGTATACAACAAATGCACTTTTTACTCGTATACTTTTTTTGAAATCATGAAAGAAACGCCTTTATCCCAATCAAAGATTGAAAACTACCCAATCATTAACTAAACTAATAACAAGTAAAAAGAGGCTTAAATATGGCAGAAAGAATATTAACTGGAATTAAACCAACGGGTCAACTGACCTTAGGAAATTACATCGGCGTTTTAAAGAACTTGCCAAAAATGATGGACCGTGGCGAATGTTTCATTTTTATTGCTGATTTGCATGCTTTAACATTACCAATTGAACCAAAAGTCTTGAAAGACAATAGCATTGATATTGCTTCTTTTTATCTTGCTGCCGGTCTTGATCCTAAACAAGTGGCTTTGTTTTTGCAAAGTGATGTTTCTGCTCACGCTGAAATGAACGCCATTATGCAAAACTATTTGTATATGGGCGAGCTTTCTCGAATGACTCAATTTAAAGAAAAATCAGCCAAGATGAAAGAATCTGGAATTGGCCTGGGCTTATTCGCCTATCCTGTTTTAATGGCGTGTGACATTATTCTTTATGACGCAAATACCATTCCAGTTGGAGAAGACCAAGTTCAACATGTCGAACTTACTCGCAATTTAGTCAACCGTTTCAACCAACGCTATGGCAATATTTTGCAAATGCCAAAAGCAGTAACACCAAAAGTTGGCGCTCGAATTATGTCATTATCTGATCCAACTAAAAAGATGAGCAAATCAGATCCCAAAGGCGATATATATCTAAAAGATGATATCGAAGTAATTCGTAAAAAGATCATGTCTGCTGTCACTGATTCTGGAAGTGAAGTCAAATACGATGTCGAAAATAAACCTGGCATATCTAACCTATTAATTATTTATGCTTCTCTTAAAGATATTTCCATAAAGGAAGCTGAACAGCATTTCAAAGATTATCGTTATGGTGACTTTAAGAAAGAAGTTGCACAAGCAGTAATTGATGAGTTGGAACCTTTTAAGAAACGCTATGAGAAAATTATTGCCTCACAAAGCTATGTTGAAGCTTTAAAAGATGGTGCCGCGAAAGCTTCTATTCTCGCTAATAAAACTTTGAATCGTGTAAAGGATGCTGTCGGGCTTTTTCGAGCAAAATAGTATTAAACATTTGCGTTTTACAATGATTATATTAAAAAAGGTTTGGAATTTTGCCCAAACCTTTTTACTTAATTTCGTTTATAAACCGAGCTTTTCTTTGAAGTGTTTGTATAGTATGTCGGGTTTCTCTTCGGCTGATTTTTGATCCTTCCCAACAATTCCAAAATAGAACTTAACTTTTGGTTCAGTTCCACTCGGACGAACACAGATGGTATTTCCATCAGAGAAGTACAATTTTACTAGGTCACTTTTTGGTAAAGAAATTGGAGTTTCTTTTTTACCTACTATTGATACCTGTTTAAAATAGTCTTCAATCTTTACAACTGGTACACCATCAAGCTCGGATGGAGGGTTGTCGTGTAATTGACTCATAAGTTTATTCATTGAGGCAAAGCCAGTTGATCCAGTGAATTCGATTGAGAAAATCTTATCAACATGCCACCCAAATCTTTCGTTTAATTCTTTCCACACAACATCCAAAGACTTGCCTTGAAGATGATAGAAAAGGGCCATTTCACAATAAAGTAAAATTGCCTGACATCCATCTTTGTCTCGAGCAAACGGAGCAATTAAGCAACCATAGGATTCTTCATATCCAAATTCAAAATGAGGTCCACCATTCTTTTCATAATAATCGATTCGATTGCCAATAAATTTGAAACCGGTTAAAAATTCTTCAACTTTGACTCCGTAGGACTCCGCTACTTCTTTCCCTAAAGAAGAGGTGACAACAGTGGTATACATTACACCATTTTTTGAAAGGAGGTTTTTCTTTTTTCTTTGAGAGAATAAATAGTCAATCAACATTGCGGCTGATTGATTGCCAGTAAAGGTTTGGTAAGTGCCATCACTGGCTAAATAGGCAAGTCCGACTCTATCACCATCAGGATCGGTCATAACAGCCAGTTGAGCGCCTATTTCTTTTGCTAACTTAATTGGTTCAATATACGAACGTGGGTCCTCAGGATTAGGTGAAAGAGTACCAGAAAAATCTGGATCTGGTTCCACTTGGCTTAAAACAGGGACAACATCATAACCTAAATCCTTAAATATGCGCATGGCGTTAACATAAGAAGTTCCATGGTTAGGAGTAAAAACAACTTTGAAACCTTTCTTAGACAAATCTGGATTAAGGGATATTTTTTTAACCAAGTCAACATAGATATCATCGATGGAATTATCGAGAACTTGATTGACTCCTCGAGGAGTGACGGGAGTATATTCCACATTTAATTCATTTGGTAATGAGTTAATCAGGTCGACTAATCGAGAAATCTTTTCAGGGACTAATTGGCATCCTGTTTCATCGTAGACTTTATACCCATTGTAATTTTTAGGATTGTGACTTGCTGTAATCATAATGCCAGCGCAGGTCTTGAGATGACGAACGGCAAAAGAAAGCTCAGGAGTAGGCCTTAAACCGTCAAATATATAGGTATTAATACCAAAGTCATTAAGAACTTGAGCAGACAATAAGGTGAAAGATCTTGATTGATGGCGGTTATCATGAGAAATAACAACGCCTTGAGTTTTTGCTTCAGGGAATTTTTCTAATAAATACAAAGCGAATCCAACAGTGGCTCGACGAACCGTGAAAATATTTAATCTATTGGTGCCTGGACCTAAGATACCCCTCATTCCCGCCGTTCCAAATTCCACATCTTTAAAGAAAGCATCGTCAATTTCTTCTTTAGTCATCTTTCTTAAGGCGACTTTCATATCATCGCTGACAATTGGACTATTAAGCCAACGTTGATAATTTTCATTAATGCGCATTCGTATGTTTCTCCTTTAGTTTCATTATAATGGTTTCGAACTCCTCTGGCATAGGGGCAGTGAACTTCCGATTTGATAAATATACAAGTGGAGGTTGAAGCTGGCCAAAATGCATCTCGCTGGCGTGTAAAAATTGATTTTTGAGTCCATATTCTTTTTCGAAATAGGTATTAGTTTTAAAATCACCATATTTGCTATCGCCTATTACTGGATATCCCAAGTAAGCGAGATGAACACGAATTTGATGCGTTCTTCCAGTAACCAAAATTAGATCTAAAAGAGTATAATCACCAAATGTTTCAATTACTCTGTATATTGTTTTGGCCGATTTGCCACCTTTTTCAAGACTTGTAGTTCTTACAGTGTTTGTTTCATCTTTAAATAGAGGAATGTCAACAACGCCATCTTTTTTTACTTGTCCTTTAACAAGAGCAATGTAATGTTTTTCTATAGAGTCCCTTTCTTTAAAAAGTGAATGGAGTTGTGTTATTGATTCGTGAGTTTTTCCAAAAGCTAAAAGTCCAGAAGTGTTTCTGTCTAATCGATGGGCAAGACCAGGAATAAAAACATTATCAGGATTTTTGTTATTTTTCTCTTTGCTCATTT
>JAQVAY010000047.1 GCA_028690575.1 Bacilli bacterium
TAACTCCTTCTTCGGCTAATTCAGCCTTGACTTTGCCTAAGACTTCTTTTTCGTGTGATAAGTCTTCAGCTAAAATCTCTTTGATTGTGTCTTTTAATGAACTCATTTGTAATACCTCTTTCTTTGGATAAATGGTTAGTCCCGGCTATAATCTATTATCTTTTTAAATTTTTTCATGAATCATACCGATGGATTGGTGTTAGACAAACACCTCTACTCACTTACGACTGATGAGTAGTATGGTGAGAATTTTTCTAAATATTTTAAAAATCATCTCACAATTTAATAGATTATCACACTTACGGAATAAAAACTATTTATATTTAAAATTAAAATAAATTATTTGACGAGTTTAGCTAGGCCACTAAGAGAAGTCTCACGGTATCCTTCCTTCAAGTCCAAACCTGTGGAATACATCGTGGCCAAAGATTGGTCAAAACTGACTTTTGCTTCAGTAGCAGGGATGATTTTAGCAAGTGTCGCGGCATTGATTGCTTTTAAGGCGAATATGGCACATCTTTCGATGCAAGGAATTTGGACATAACCTTCGATAGGATCACAAGTCAAACCAAGAGAATGTTCCATCGCAATCTCTGCTGCCTGAGCGATATTATCTATTCCGATATCTTGAACATCAGCTAACATGGCGGCTGCCATCGCGCAAGCTACTCCAATTTCGGCTTGGCAGCCGCATTCAGCGCCAGAAATTGAGGCATTAGTTTTAGCGATAATACCAATTAAACCGGCGACTAACAAACCTCGGACAATTTGTTGACGAGAATAGTTTTTCATTTTGAGATAGGTAATGGCTCCAGGAATAACTCCCGCGCTGCCACAAGTTGGAGCGATAACAATTAAACCACCAGAGGCATTTTCTTCAGCGACGGCAAAGGAAGCGATGGCTACATTCATATGAATGTTTGTTTTCCCATCCTTGGCTTTTCGCATATTCATAAACATTTCACGGGCTTTTCGTTCAACTTTTAAACTTCCGGGAAGTAAGCCGCTTGCCGATATACCTCTCAAGCGAGCGTTTTCCATCGTTTGATAAACATTGTCTAAATATTGTAAAATACCTTCTCCTTCTCGCATGATGACATAATCTTCGATAGAGATATGATTCTTTTTACAAAATAAAATTACTTCTTTTAGATTGTGTTCTGGATATATTTCCTGACCAATAAAATCATAGGCATTATCTTTGGTGACAATTGTGCCACCTCCAATTGAAAGGATGGTTTCTTTTTCAATGTTTCCATCTTCTTTAGTAATTGTAAAAACCATCGTATTGGGGTGCTTTACTGGGGTTTCAAAATCAAATAATATCTCATGAGGGACAAATTTTAATTCGTGATTAAGGGCAAAATCAGTCAAGTGACCTTTGCCAGTTAGAGCAAGAGACCCAAAGAGAGTAATACTGACAAACTTGCAATCGAGATATTTTTTTAAAATATATTGGGCGGCAAAAACTGGACCCATTGTGTGCGAACTGCTTGGCCCATATCCAACGACAAAGATTTCTTTGATTGATCTCATACAACTATATCTTACCTTTATTATTTGGTTTGTTTAACCAGAATTGAATCGCATCGTTAAAATAGTGACTCCAAGCATCTTCGTGATGAGGCATGCAAGTGTCTACAATCAAGGCTAAACGAGTGGAATCATAACCAATCTTTTGGAAATAATGATACATCGAAAGGGTGGGAGAAAAGAACTGCTTTTCAAAACCCATTGAACCCGTATAGAAGTAAACTTTTCCATTCTTGGCAATATGAGAAGAATTATGTTCTAAATAATCGATTAGTTTCTTGCGAGGATAGAGTTGAAAAGCCGGAGAAAAAGATAAGCAAAAGGAAAATATATCGGGATAAGTAATATATCCATTTAAGGCGAACAATCCACCCATTGATGACCCACCAATCGCCGAGATTTCACTGGTAGAAAAGTTGGAATCCACCATCGGCTTTATTTTATTGACTAAAAAGGCTAAAAGCTGATCTCCATAGGATTCCGAATTAACCGTTTCGCCAATTGATTTCAAGGCTTTGCTATTAAAACCAATTCCAGGAAGAGAATATTCAAGCATGCGATGGGTGGGATTTTTCGGGCAATCAATTCCAACGATTATAAATGAAGAGTATCCCTTTTTAATGAGTTCGTGCATTCTCAAATCCAATTTCCAATCTCCAAACGCACTTGTATATTTATCGACGAGATTTTGACCATCCGACATGTATAGAACAGAATATCTTTTAGATGGTTGATAGTCTTCAGGAATATAAAGCCGAACCATTCTTTTCTTTTCAAAAGGAACATCGATCTTAACTTTTGTCACATAGACTTTCCCATATCGAACTGTGGTTGGCTTAACTTCATAAAGAGAAAAAGGATTTATTTTATTCATACAAAAAGTTTTCTTTCATTAGTAAATGTTTTACTTTTCGATACAATTCTTCCTGACTTAATATCGAGACATCGAAGGTCGGAAAATTCCGTTCAATGATATCTTCCCTTGAGGAAATAACATAGCGAGAAAAGGCCTGAAAGTCATGATGCAAACCCATACTTAAATGAGCCTTATGACGAGTCGGAACTCGAGATTGGAAGTGTTTAAAAAGAATATCTAAATCTGCCGTTAAAAAGATAAAAATAGATTGATATTGATACTTTTCAACGAGTTTTTGCAGCCTTTTTAAGTCAGGGGCGTGGAAATTAGCTTCTAAAATTATGTCTAGTTCGCAATTCATGGCTACCTCGCTTGTGCTAAACATTATATCCATAGCCGAGTGGCTGAGTTTGAGATTTTCTTCTCGAGAGGAAAAACCAATTTGATCCGCGAGACATTCTTTAATGACGTCCTTTTTTAGACATAGAAAATGATTATCTTCTTTTATGTTATCGGCAAGGGTGGATTTGCCGCTGGCAATATCGCCAAGAATGACAATTATTTTCTTCATAACTATTTTTGCGGTAAGTAAATATTTTAATCAAAAATATCAAGAGCCATTATTTTGTCGGCAAAAAAGAATTTTCCAAAGATATATTTATTGCATGCTGATTCGTTGAAAACAATGAGGTTTCCATCCGCATCAAAATCTAAATCTTCCATCATTGGAGGAGCTTGAATGACATCGGTTGGTGCATCTAAAACATGTAGAGGGGCACCATATAATTCTTCACCCGAATCACTAAGTTTAGATGAGTCATAGATGAAGAAGCGGGACGAAGCTATTCCATAGGAAGTGGAAAGAACAATTGTGTCGTCATCGCTTATAGCGAACCCTTGAACTTGATCGCGAATTGATATGTTAGCTATCGGAGTAATACTTCCGATACCATCATAATTAATGTTGAAGGAAGAAATATTGTATTGAGATACAATCGCGTTATTCTCACCATAAGGGTGTTCGCAGACATATTTGTGCTTAATATCATGGAATTCTCCGACATATAAGAATTCTTCGTTAGCAAAGACGTATGAAGCGTTATTATTAACTTCATAGCCAAATCCAATGTCGATTTGACCGGTCGTATTATTGAGAACCTGGGTGTTTAAATCTATGACATATATATGGCCGCCATCCGCGATATAAACATTCGAGCCACTTGTGGCGACTCCGCCGACGTGGCCAGTAAACGGATCGTCATTTTCATATAAAGCAAGGGCCAATACTCCTTCAACACCTTCACCTACCACATATAAGTATGATCCTTTATTGCTATAACTCGTTGTCAAATAAACATCTTCGGTATCTGAATACGCCAATCCTTGAGGTGTTGTCCCACTATTGATGCCAGGAATTTGGGTAATTTCTTTGCTTATGCGAAAGTATTCACTATAAATTGCATACTTGGCAATGTTGCCACCACCAACAATAAGAACAAATAAACCTATCAGGGAACCAAAAATTCCAATTAACACTTTTGCCCAAATTGGTAGTTTAATCTTTTTCTTCATAATGATTACCTCTTTTATATTATCTATTCAATCATGACATAAATCTATAAAAAGGAAACGAAATCCAAATGAAAGTTTGGCGCCAACTATGCAAAATAAAAAAGGTGAGTTCAGAAAGGGGGTCTGAACTCATATTAAGCCATTTGCAAAAGCCATTATTCCCTCGCTTTTGCTCAAAATAAAATACACTAAAAATGTTTTTGTTGTAAGTAAAATGCATTTTTTATTTGAATTGTGAAAAATGTGTATTATTCTTTTATTTTTCTTATTTTTCTTTATTATTAAATATGGAAGTAAACACCAACTTATGAAAAAGAAAATGGATGATTTAACAAAAGCCAAGCTCATTTATTCCGGAGAAATTTTACTTTTCGCTATCATATTTCTCGCTTTAGGAATTCTCTTTCTTGTAAAAATCATCGATGTCCAAGATTATAAGAAATGGCTTTTTCCAATTCTTACAATGATTGGTGGTATATGGAATATTAGTGAACTAATTTGGGCACTGTCTTCTCCTAAGAAAAGAAAGAAAACTTCCCTGTTGGATAAGTTCCTTTTATTGCCAGCTTCAATAGCGTTTTTATCTTTTGGCATTTATGCCTTGATCGTTCTGATAATGAACCATTCAACAGCCGCCTTAGATGATTTCTTCCCTACCTATATTGGGGTTACTCTTTTATACTCTTCCCTCATCTATTTCTTTCAGTCTATATATCATTACTTCGTTCCACTCCCGGCGTTATTAATCGCTGTTGAAGAGGATCGAAGAAGCCAGGAAAATAAAGAAAAAATCCTTGATGAAAATATCCCTGACAATGAAAATAACGACAATTCTGATGAATAATTTTTGCTTTATTTCCTCTAAACATTAAACGGTATTATTTTGTATTTACTAGTCAAAAAGAGCCAAAAGCAACCAATAATTGCAGTTTTTTTGGCGATTTTCATCAATTCTACTTGCTGATTCTTCTCGGTAGAGTGGTATTTTTATATTCTCTTTTCAATCCGTTGACCTTTAGATAGGTAAAACACAGTTTAATAGTTATTATGTTTGAGACCCAAGGAGGGCCCTTTATGAAGCCAAACATTATTCCAATTTTCTTTGCTACAGATGACAACTACTTAGACTACTTGCTTGTCACACTTGCATCGTTAAAAGATCACGCTAGCAAGAATAACCACTATGACCTTTATGTTCTTTATGATCGTATATCCTTTTCTAACCGCAAACGCGTTAAAACTTTTGAACAAGATAACATTACTATCAAGTTTGTAAATGTTGGCCTCCGCGCCATGAGATTAGGAAATAATTTAGGAATCCGAGATTATTACACCAAGACCACTTACTTCCGTTTATTACTTCCAACTTTGTTCCCTAAGTTAGACAAGATTTTATATTTGGATTGTGACATTGTTATTTTAGAAGATGTTGCTAATTTATATAACATCGATATCGGTGATAATTTAATTGGTGCTTCACCAGATTACGCTGTCAACAGTGTTGATGAATTAGCTCAATATGTCGAAAACGCTCTTGATCTTCCAAAGATCCGTTATTTCAATGCTGGCATTATTATCATGAATCTCAAAAAAATGAGAGAAACATATTTTGAACAAAGAGCTATTAATTTGATTAACACCATGACTTTCATGGTAGCTCAAGATCAAGACATACTTAATGTCATTTGCAAAGGCCATGTCCAATATTTCTCATGGGAATGGGATGCCATGCCTGTCGGAGCTGAAATCAAGAACCCAAAATTAATCCACTTCAATTTGATTTTCAAACCTTGGAGAATGGATGGAGTTCTTTACGAAGAACATTTCTGGAAATACGCTAAGATGGCTGGTGTTTATGACAAGATTACTACCAAAAAAGGCATTATCACCCCAGAACAAAATGCGAAAGAATGGGCTGAACTCAATAATTTAAAGATGGGCTGCTTAATGGAAGCCAAAAACTTCGAATACTATCGCACCAATATCGAGAAGAGCAAGAGAAGTGAGGAGGATTTGTGGGCGCTTCAACTCCAACTTCAGAATATCGATTAAAAGTTCTTAATAAAATTAAAGAACTTGAAAGGATGGGTCGCTTCGATAAGGATGTCGAAGACGATCCTCCTTTTGACAGACTTAAAAAGGGCGAAGTTGATTATTCTCGTCGTCGTCTATCAAGCAAAATTAAAGCTTGGTGGGCAACAAAATACTCTAATCGTTTCTTTGGCAAAATGTTAAAGAAAAAACAAATTTTGATTGATGACATTGTCGGACTTGAAAACCTAAAGAACTTGAAGAGTGGCGCAGTCCTTACCCAAAATCATTTCTCACCATTCGATGGCGTTCCCATTCACGTGGCGATGAATAAGCATTTTAAGAAAAAGAAACTCTACACAATTATACGTGAAGGTAATTACCGCTTCCCCGGTATCTTTGGCTTTTTCATGCGCAACTGCTACACCATTCCTCTTGCGAGTGATTACGAATTACTCAAGGAGATGAAACAAACCATTGATAATGTATTAAAAAATGGTCAATTTTTACTCGTCTATGCAGAGCAATCGATGTGGTGGAATTACCGCAAGCCAAAACCATTGAAAACCGGAGCGGCTACTTTCGCTACTCAAAGTGGGGTTCCTCTTGTTCCGATGTTTATCACAATGAAAGATGATGGCACTGTTGATCAAGAAGGATTACCAATTCAACGTTATACCCTCCATATTTTGAAGCCGATTTACCCTGATCCTCTCAAGAGTGAAAAAGAGAATATTCGATTAATGGTTGAAACAAATGAAAAAATGTGGAAACAATGTTATGAAGAGAATTATCAAATTCCTTTAACTTACGAGACGGAGAAGAAATAATCATGCTCATTTATGTAACTATCATTGTTTTATCAACTGCGATATGTGCGTTGCTGAATATTTTCTTTAATCCGATAAATGAGCCTTGGTATTACTACGCTATTTATAGCGTGATTTTTACGATATCATTAATTATGATTGACGCTCTTATAGCTATCATTATTCGTAAGATGCCCGAAAGACTTTTTTTAAAAGACAAACGCATCTATCGTTTAGGACAAAAAGAAAAGAAATTTTTCGATTTGATTGGGGTGAAAAAGTGGAAAGAAAAAGTACCTGAATTGGGTGGCTTTACTTCCTTTCATAAAGACCGCATCGTTGACCCGTTCAATAATGATTATCTCAACCGCTTTATTCTCGAAGCCCACTACGGCATCAGCAT
>JAQVAY010000048.1 GCA_028690575.1 Bacilli bacterium
AATTCGTTTATCATCTCTTGCTTCCCCTACCAAATTTGGGTTTCTCGCTTGTGGGGTTTACCGCGTTCCACCTTATGGTTTCCCAATAAGCTACGTCACTGTGGCACTTTCAGGTTTCACACCATAGTTTCCCTTAGGTGATTCACCGCCGTTACGCACTCCTGCGTACCTAGCGTTATTTTTTCCGCTAGCACAATCAGTACAGGCATCACAGCCTGTGCGAGCATGGACTTTCCTCTAACCGAAGTCAGCAATTATCCGGATCGAAATTTATTTGACGGAATTTGGATTAAAGCCTTGCTTCCAAAGGAACTTTTCTAAGGCGCTAATCCTTTTAACGAGGTTTATGTTGTCAGCAGATACACTTTTATCATTGTTCTTAATGCCCTCAAATCTCGCTTCGTATCGCTTGTTATCAATCTCCAAGAATTTGTTTTTTTCTTCGAGTTCACTGATTTTGTTTTGCATAGATTCAATGTCTTTTTGCGAAACCAAGTAGTTTGATTCGATAAGTTGATAGTCCCGAATCACATTGTCAAGAAAGGAATCGACTTCCAAGGAATTGTATCCATGGACCGCTCCTGTAAAGACTGTATCGAGAATTTCTTTAGAACATAGAGTAAGTTTAATTGCCATTAGTAAACCTCTTCATTTATAATATAGTAGATTAGATGGTATTTCAATCTTTTTTCAATGAAAAAAGAGTATATATCAATGCACAACTAAATCGCTACAGAAAAATGAAAAAATTAGAAAAATTACTAAAACATCACAAAAAAATCGTATTTTTAGATTTTGAAGGGACCCAATATAGTCATGAGATGATCGCAATCGGCGCAGTCGCTGTGACATTAGACAAAAAAGGTTTCATAAAAAATCGCAAACCCCCTTTTAAAATTTATGTGAAAGCCAAAAACAAAGTCGGCAAATATGTTACTGAGTTGACTAGTATCAACGATGATATCTTAGCGGAAAAAGGTGTTCCGTTTGCCAAAGCGATGGAAGAATTAAAAAAATATGCTGGATTATCTTTTAAAAAGAGCTCTTTTATTACCTTCGGAAACCATGATATGAGAATCTTGAGCCAATCGATTACTCATAGTTTGGATTACCCTAAAGAAATTTGCAGCCAAATTCAAAAGAACTATATTGACTACGCGACATTCGTTAATGAATTTTTACGCGATAATAATGGTAATCCTTATAGTCTTGTACATTGTTGTGAATTATTCAGTCTCCCATTGGCTGGCGATGCCCATGACCCAGCTATCGATGCGATTAATTTAGCGAATTTATATGATGCTTTTCTTAGAAATATTCCACTTGTTGTCGAACAATACAAAAAGGCTCTTCCTTTATATGGCCATTTGCCAACCCCAGTTAATGAGTTGTTAAAGAAACTCAATAATGGCGAAACAATCAACATTGATAACTATGATGAAGAGATTAGAAGATATTTAGCATGATGATCAAATACCCTAATGGAGAGAAATACGTATGCAGTCCAAAAGCGAAGAAAAAAAGCGCTCAAGAGATTTCCTATTCCTCTGCCAATCGAGGTATGAGTCTAGAAGAAGATATTAACCTATCCAACGAGTATTATTTGAGAAATGGAGTTTTGTTAATCACCAAGCGACCCACTCCAATTCATGTCGCGAAGGTAGATTATTCTAGAAAAGCAAAAATAGTCGATGCCTTTTTTGAAAAACAATCGACCACTGATTATAACGGAGTGTATAGGGGAAGATATATTGATTTTGAAGCCAAGAGTACCAAAAACAAGAGCAGTTTTCCTCTTTCAAATATCACATCTCATCAAATAGAGCATTTAAAAAATGTTTTAAAATTTGGCGGAATTGCGTTTTTCATAATCGAGTTTGCTTATCATGATCAAGTATTCTTGCTGGATGCCTCTTACCTAATTGATTTTTATGAAAAAGAAGAGAGAAAGTCGATTCCCTTCACCACTGTTTGCCAAAATGGATTATTAATAAAAAGAGGGTTCAATCCTCGTTTAGATTATCTTCCCTCTATTGAAGAAAAGTATTTTAAAAAATAAGTTTTATCTACTTCATCGTGCAAAAAGTATTAAGTTTACAATTTTCACAATTTGGTTTTCTTGCGGTGCAAAAATAGCGACCAAAATGAATGAGTTGATGGTGAGTCAATATCCATCGCGACTGAGC
Source organism: Bacilli bacterium (assembly GCA_028690575.1). GTDB lineage: Bacteria > Bacillota_I > Bacilli_A > RFN20 > CAG-826 > JAAYDH01. Next base: position 2,187 of record JAQVAY010000048.1, read on the forward strand.
AAATTCTTTTTTTAACTTTTTCTCGACAACCAGGGGAGTGTCTGAAGGTTTCGATATTCCGAGACGTCGACATATTCTTAAAATATGGGTATCAACAGGCAAATCAGGAATGTGAAAAACCTCAGCTCTTATTACTCCGGCTGTTTTGTTTCCTACACCCGGTAATTCTTGTAGAAGCATCTTGTCGGATGGTATCTCCCCATTGAATTTCTCAATAAGTTTTTGAGCAATACCAACAACGTTTTTAGCTTTATTTTTGAAAAGTCCAAGCGGGTGAAGTATTTTTTCAACTTCAGTTATATTAGCTTGAGCCAAAGATAATAAAGTTGGATATTTTTTAAATAGTTTATTTGAGACAAGATTAACAGCAATATCTGTGGACTGAGCAGACAACATTACTTCAATAACAAATTCATAGTCTTTATCATGAATAAGTTCACAACCAGCATTAGGAAAAAGACTATTAAGATAGTCTTCTAATAGCTTGTATTGATTCTTAGTCATCGTTTTTATCTATCCAAGGGGTCTTGGCAATACGAATTGTCTCTTCGAGAGACTTATTCCATTCTTCACTTTTCAAGGATACACCTTCGTTCTCCCGATCATCTCGTGAAGACCAAATAAGTAATATTTTGTCAACTGAACGAAGCGACTTTTTGCCTTTGCTTAAAACTTCCTTAAGCGCATTTATTATTAGCTCATCAGAATAACCATAAGAAACCCATTCTCGAATTTTTGATATTTCAACAGGTGCCAAAGAGCGGCCTAACATTTTGCTAAACTCTTGGAAAATGTTGTTGAGTTCTGTTTCCACTTCTTTCGATGCTTTCACTTCATCTTCTTTTGTCAAAGAAATTTGAAATTCGCGATATAGCTTGGTTTTCAATGGATTAAGAGTCGTAATGGTCTTTTTCCCTTGGGCGATATATTCAATAAATCCTCTAGTTAATAAAGAAACGAGAGTTTTATCTATTTCTTTAACATCGAGGGACATTTTTAAAGAAAGCAGGTCTGCGGTGACGAATGGATTTCCTAAAGTAATAAAATGATCAATCATGAAAAGAGTTACCAACTCTTTCTCGTTGATTTTTAATTTTTTATAGTTTTCCATGAGGAGGAAACGGAAATCAATAGCTTCAGATACCATATTCTTTTTGTGCATTTACTCTATCATATCTAGCAAATGATAAATATCATATTCCTTAAAAACTTTCTCAATTATTTTCTTTTTACCACTTTTGATTTTGAGCAAATCCTGTTTAATTTTGTTTTGATTAATCTGAGAAAGCAGTTTGGTATTACGTCTAATGGCACGATCTAAATGTTTTTCAATCACAAAATCAAAGTCAATTGCAAATCGCAAGGCTCTAATGATTCTAAGGGGATCTTCTTTAATGCGAGAGGAAGGTCTTCCGATTGTCTTAATAATTCCTGTGTTGATGTCTTTCATCCCGTTACAATAATCAAATACGTGAAAATGTTCATCCATGTACATAGCATTAATTGTGAAATCTCTTCGAATGAAATCCTCTTTTAATGACTTTACAAAAATTATTTTGGTAGGATGTCGAGCGTCTTTATATTTTTTCTCTTTTCGAAGGGTTGTAACATCAAAAAAATAACCTTCAAACCCAACTTTTATTGAGCCATATTTTTCAAAAGTAAAATCGCAATCATAAGATCCTAAAAAGGTCTTCATCTCTTCTGGCGTTGCATCAGTGACAACATCTAAGTCGGAAAGAGGCAACGATAGCAAAAAGTCTCTCACTGTTCCCCCCACAACATATAGAGAAAAACCGTGATGAGCGAAAACTTCATGAAGCTTTTGAAAAGTATTAAGTTGGTTGTTCATATATTTATTATAAGAAGACAGAAAAAAAGAGACAACGAGTTGTCTCATTCTTTCAAAAAAACTTATCTTATTTGTTAAGTTTTGCTTTTAAACTCTTCGAGGGGCGGAACACCACAGTCTTGGATTCAGCAATCACAATTCTGCTGTGTTTTTTAGGGTGGGTGCCTTCTCTACTTTTACGGGTTTTTGGGGAAAAAACACCGAAGTTAGAGATATTCACCTCTTCACCTTTAAGTACGGCTTTTTCTACCAGTTTGAAAGAAATGTCAATTGCCGCTTGAGCATCTTTTTTTGAAAGATGTGCTTTTTCGGCAACGATTTCAACTAGGTCGCGTTTGTTGAGTTTCTTCATATAATTATCTCCTCTAGACTCTTATTTTAGCACAACTAAGCAAAAATAAACAAAAAGTACGCTCAATGACTTACTTTTTATTTCTTAACAAAATATTAATTGGGGTGCCTTCAAATGAAAAAGTATTGCGTAAACGATTCTCAATATATCTTTGATAACTGAAATGCATAAAGTTAGTATTGTTGACGAAAAGAACAAAAGTAGGTGGAGCAGAAGAAACCTGAGATGCATAATATATTTTTAATCTGCCACCATTAAAATCAGGGGTTTGATTCATCAATTGTGCATCCTGAATGACATCATTTAATATACTCGTTTTAACCCTAGTGTAGTAGGCAGTATGAACTAAATCTAATGCCTTAAAAATTGTTTCAATTCTTTGTTTCTTCAGCGCGGAAACAAAACAAATTGGCGCGTAATCAAGGAATTTATATTCATTACGAATAGTTTTTGTAAACTCGCTCATGGTGTTGGTCTCTTTATCAACAATATCCCACTTGTTGACGACAATTATGATAGCCTTATGTAGCTCGGTAGCGTATTCTATGACATGCTTATCTTGATCAATAATTCCCTGATGTCCATCGACAACAAGAAGTACAATTTCGCTTCTTTCAATTGCTTTTAGCGCTCGAATAGCGGAATATTTATCAATTGCTTCATAAATTTTTCCACGTTTTTTCAATCCAGCTGTGTCAATTACGACATAATTTTTATCATCTTTCGAAAAAGGGGTATCGATTGAATCTCTGGTGGTGCCGGAAATATCGCTAACAATGACTCTTTCTTCATTTAATAGGCAGTTAACAATGGAAGATTTTCCAACATTGGGACGACCGACAAGGCAAAAAGTGATTTGATCAGCCTGAAGTTCATATTGTTTTTCAGGTAAAAATTGGACGATTTTTTGCAATAGATCACCAATTCCAATACCATGAGAGCCACTAACCGCAATTGGCTCTCCAAGTCCAAGAGCATAAAAATCTTGGGTGTCCGAAATATGAATTCCTTCATCGATTTTGTTAACGACAAGGATAACTGGCTTTTTGACTTTATAAAGCATTTTTGCCACAAGGCGATCATCCGAGGTTAGACCAAGATGACTATCAGTGACAAACACAATGACATCAGCCTCATCAATTGCGATTTGAGTTTGTATACGAATTTGTTCTTGAAACGGACGATTTTCGACTTCAATACCACCAGTATCAATAACGGAAAAAGAATGTCCTAACCACTCGCACTTTCCATAGAGTCGATCGCGAGTAATTCCGGCTTCATCGTCAACGATGGCGTGTCTTTCGCCAATGATACGATTAAAAATTGTTGATTTACCAACATTTGGTGATCCAACAATCGCAACAATGCCATTAAGCATGTTTTTCTTTCTCCTTCATTTTTTCGTCGATGATATCTAGAACATTTTTAACGACTTCATCGACTGTCATGTAAGAGGTATCTAATAAAACTGCATCGGGAGCCGCTTTTAAAGGGGCGAATTCACGATGAGAATCAATATAATCTCTTTTGCGAACATCAGCATCAATCTCTTCTAGAGTACATTTGATACCTTTGCCAAGGTTTTCTTCATATCTACGGACTGCTCTTGTCTCAACACTTGCAATTTGGAATATTTTGACTTCTGCATTTGGCAGAACATATGTACCAATATCTCTTCCATCCATGATAACAGAATCCTTTTCGGCCATTTTTCTTTGTGATTCAACTAATGCTAATCTTATACCTTTATAAGATGCAATATAAGAAACTTGAGAAGAAACTCTCGTTTCGCGTATTTCTTTTGAAACATCTTGTCCGTTGCAAAGGACAATGTGATTAGGTTTAAGCTCAATATGAATTTCAGGAATTAAACTTACGCAGGCCTTTTCATCCTGACAATCAATACCTTTTTCAAGACAATACCAAGTAAAAGCGCGGTACATCGCACCGGTATCGATATAAGTAAAACCTTTAATTTCCGCAACTTTTTTGGCCACTGTCGATTTTCCAGCAGCGGCTGGTCCATCAATCGCTACAGCTATTTTAGTCATAATGTCCCCCTTTTAACGGAACGCCACAATAGCGAACCATACAAGTCCCGCAACTATAAGAAAAGCACCAAAAGAAAATGATGAAATAATCAAAATCTTTTTAATTGCTCTTTTCTTTAAAAAAGCCACTTGTTTCTTATCCTCTTCAATGGTGTCAATAACTTGATCGATGGGGAGAGTAGAAGTGGTGTTTAAAGCTTTTTCGGGGCTATCTTTTTTCTTATTTGATTTTGTGGTTTCTAAAACAGGAGAATTGTCTTTTGTTAATGACTGGCGATATTTCTTGTATTTTGCAACTCTCGTTTCTTCCATAAACCTTATGCCTTTTAGTTTACTAAAATTAAAGAGTAATTTATAGACCCTTTTTAATATATTTGTTCATTTCGGTAAAAAATGTTCTGTA
>JAQVAY010000006.1 GCA_028690575.1 Bacilli bacterium
CTATGGTGTGAAACCTGAAAGTGCCACAGTGACGTAGCTTATTGGGAAACCATAAGGTGGAACGCGGTAAACCCCACAAGCGAGAAACCCAAATTTGGTAGGGGAAGCAAGAGATGATAAACGAATTATCTCGGGCAAGCATTAGCTTAGATAAATAATTATCCTAGACAAAACATGGCTTACAGGATCGGAAACTCACTTTAGGAGAACAAATGAATCTTCCAACAAAAATCACCATCACACGTATTTTCGCTATCGCACTGATGATTGTCGCTTTATTTGTGATGTCTTTTTTTCACTTTGATACTCCAAAATTAGGAAATACGAACATTAATCTCGTGTTTTTAATTCTTTGTGTCTTCTTTTTACTGGCCAGCTTCACCGACTTTATTGATGGGTATTTAGCCAGAAAAAATAACCAAGTGACTGATTTAGGAAAATTTCTCGATCCAGTTGCCGATAAACTTTTAGTAAATTCAATGGTGATTTTCTTAATTGCACCTACTCTTTTTGCTCCTTACGCAAACGAGCAAATACTTACGTTTAATATGTGGTGCGCGATAATTCTAATTGGCAGAGACATCGTCGTTGATGCTCTTCGTTTTATCGCTGCTCAAAAGAAAATTGTTATTGCCGCCAACATCTTTGGCAAAGCTAAAACGGTCTTACAAATGGTAGCAATTACCTTTGTGTTATTAAACGGATTCCCCTTCAATTATTTTGATGCTGGTTGGCCAAACGGATTACATATCACTGATTTTATTGTGTATATTGCAACCGCAGTCTCTCTCTTGTCTGGTATTATATATGTTATTCAAAACCGACAAGTTTTTAAGGACACAAAGAAATGATAACGCTAAAGGAACTTTCTTCCATCTTCATTGAAAGGGGTCGCACTCTTGGTTGCGCAGAATCTTTTACTGGAGGCCTATTCTCTCATGAAATTACCGCTATTCCAGGGGCAAGCCACTTTTTCAAAGGTGGATTTGTTACATATTCAACAGAAGAAAAATCACGTCTTCTTGGCATCAGTTATGAGCTAATTGATCGATGTGGTGTTGTATCTCAAGAAATCGCTCAAGAAATGGCGAGTCACGCTCGTCAACTGCTCAATGTTGATTACTGCGTTTCTTTTACTGGCAATGCTGGACCATCTACCATGGAAGGAAAACCAGTTGGAGAAGTTTATATCGCGGTAGCTTGCTATGATTTAGTGATTGTAACAAAGCATAATCTGTCTGGACAACGCAACGAAATTCAAAATCAAGCTGTTCAAATTGCTTGTCAGCTACTCTATGAACTACTAGAGCAAAAAAATTAATTTTCCAACAAAACAACCAAATATTGATTTATATAAATGAGGCATTTAATATGGCAAAAATTGAAAAAAACGAAACAAACGAAATCAATCTAGACGAGACTTTGAAACAAATTCAAAAAATCTTTGGCAAGGGCGCTGTCATGAAACTTGGCGAAAGACAAGCTGTTGATGTCGATGTTATTCCTAGTGGATCTTTACTATTAGATGATGCGCTTGGAGTTGGTGGCTATCCTAAAGGAAGGATTATTGAAATATATGGTCCTGAATCAAGTGGAAAGACCACACTTGCGCTTCATGCCATTGCAGAATGTCAAAAACAAGGTGGCCGCGCCGCATTTGTTGATGCTGAGCATTCTATTGATCCTATCTATGCCAAAAACTTAGGGGTTAACATCGATGAACTAATCCTTTCTCAACCTGATAGCGGGGAACAAGCCCTTGAAATTGTTGAGATGTTAGCCAGTTCTGGCGCCATCAATTTGATTGTCGTTGACTCTGTAGCTGCCTTGGTTCCTCAAGCGGAATTAGATGGGGAAATGAGCGACAATTCAGTTGGTCTTCAAGCTCGTTTAATGAGCAAAGCAATGCGCAAACTAGCTGGTATCTTAAATAAAAAAGAATGCGCGGTTATCTTTATTAACCAACTTCGTGAAAAAGTGGGTATTATGTATGGAAACCCAGAAACAACCTCTGGTGGTAGAGCTCTTAAATTTTATGCTTCCATTAGACTTGATATTCGTCGTAACGAGGCCTTAAAATCCGGCAGCGATATCTATGGAAATTCTGTTCGTGTAAAAGTAGTGAAAAACAAAGTTTCTCCACCATTTAAACAAGCGATCATCGATATTATCTATGGCCAAGGTATTTCTAAAGAAGGCGAAATTCTTGATCTCAGCGTCGAAGCGGGATTCATTAAAAAAAGCGGTTCATGGTTTGAATATAACGGAAACAAAATTGCCCAAGGCCGTGACGCAGCTAAGGAATACTTAAAAGCTAATCCTGATATTGTTGAAGAGTTATCAAAACGAGTAAAAGGACATTTTCCAAAAGCAAAATCTATAGAATAGCCAATCTCGCATTGGCTTTTTCTTTGAAATATTATTAAAGACTTTTTTATGCTTTCCCATTATAATGAATAGGTACCTTCGAAAGGTACTTACCTATATATTCTCATTCGAGAACTTATTTATCAGGCATTGCCTGTTATGATACACAAAAAATCTCTATTATATGATAGGGGTATTTTAGGTAAATATAGTTACTATGTAACTATTAGTCTTTATGACATAATGAAAGGACCGAATAATGTTAACTGTATTAGCAGATGCTTTTTTAAGCATCGGGTTACCCATTATTTGCGGAGTGGTTGGTCTCATCCTTGGTGCGACTGCCATCATACTCATTCCTCTTTTCAAGAAGCAAAGAGCGAATGCTAAAGCTGCAAAAATAATTAGGGAAGCCGAAATTAAAGCCGAACACATTACCAAAAACGCACAGTTGGACGGCAAACAAACTGTGTATGAAATGAAACAAGATGCCGAAAAAGAAATTCGTGAGAGAAAGCAAGAAGTTGCCTCTCAAGAAAACAAACTTTTGCAAAGAGAACAATCCATTGATCGAAGAGATACCGCTCTTATTCAAAAGGAAAATTTGCTTGACGAGAAAAACGAGACACTCAATCGTCGTTTGAGAGAAGTCGATAAAAAAGAATTAGTCTTACAAGACAAAATTGATGGAATAATTCAAGAATTAGAAAAAGTTTCTCAAATGTCCACTCAAGAAGCCCGCGATGAACTATTTAGCCGCGTCGAGAGCAAGATGAGCAAAGAAATCACAACATTTATCAAAAACAAAGAAGACGAAGCAAAGGAAGTTGCGGACAACAAAGCTAAAGAAATTCTCGGCTATGCTGTCAGCAAATACGCTCAAGAAGTAACAACCGAAAGAACTGTATCTGTCGTCGCTCTTCCTAATGATGAGATGAAAGGTCGCATCATCGGCCGCGAAGGTCGAAACATTCGTTCCCTTGAGCAATTATTAGGTGTTGACATCATTATTGATGACACCCCTGAAGCGCTTACCGTTTCTTGCTTCAACCCAATTCGCCGCGAAATTGCCCGCCTCACTCTTGAAGAATTGATTAAAGATGGTCGTATTCAACCTGGAAGAATTGAAGAAATTGTTGAAAAATGCAAAAACATCGTTAAAGAATCTATTCATAAAACCGGTCAAGATGTTGCCTTCAAACTTGGTCTTCCTAAAATTAATCGCGAATTACTCGACTATGTCGGCCGTTTAAAATATCGCACCTCTTATGGACAAAATGCCCTTAATCACTCGATTGAAGTGGCTATCTTAGCCGGAACGATGGCTGCTGAACTTGGTTTAGATCAAAACCTCGCCAAAAGAGCCGGACTTCTTCACGATATTGGTAAAGCTGCCGATTTTGAAATGGATGGTAGTCACGTTGAAATTGGTATCCGTTTAGCCAAAAAATATGGCGAACCAGATGTTGTTATTAATGGTATTGAATCACACCACGGAGATGTCGAACCAAAATACGTCATTGCCAACTTAATTCAAGCCGCTGATACATTAAGCGCTGCGCGCCCAGGTGCTCGTAGTGAAATGCTCGAAAACTACATCAAGCGAATTGAACAACTCGAAGAGATTTGCAAATCATATGATGGAGTTTATCAATCATATGCTATGCAATCTGGCCGTGAACTTCGCGTGATGGTTATCCCTGATAAAATTGATGATGTGGGAGCCTTTAAACTTGCTCGCGAGATTAAGGAAAGAATTGAGAATGAAATGACCTATCCTGGTCAAATCAAAGTTTCAGTTATTCGTGAATATCGAGCAGTTGAAACAGCGAAATAGTCAACCTATTTCATAGAAAGATTATCTTTTGAACATTTTATTTATTGGCGATATTGTCGGTCGTGTTGGCCGAAGAATACTTCGCGAAAAATTACCTTATTTTACCAAAAAATATAATATTGATTTTGTTATTGCCAATGGCGAGAACGCCACTCATGGAAAAGGCTTAATTCATCGTCAGTATGACGAGTTAATTGAATCTGGAGTCGATGTTGTTACTTTAGGCAATCATTACAATTCAAAAAGCGAAATAACTAAGTACATCGATAAAGTCGATCGGTTAATTCGCCCCGCTAATTTAATCAGCGAATTTCCTGGCGAAGGTACAGCTATTTATGATGTCGATGGTGTTTCCGTTAGAGTAACGAATATGCTTGGATCAGCCTTCATACAGGAACAAGTTAATTCTCCTTATTATTCAATGCTTCAGATTCTGACCGAAGAAGAACCCGCTATGATAAATATCATTGATTTTCATGGTGAAGCAACAGGAGAAAAAATGTGTTTTGCCCTCGCTTTTGATGGCAAAGTAACTGCTGTTTTAGGAACGCATACTCATGTCCAAACCAACGACGCTCGTATCTTGCCAAAGGGCACCGCTTTCATTAGTGATACAGGTATGTGCGGTTTGTATGAAAGTGTATTGGGTTTTGAGAGCGAATCAGTGATGAAAAAAACACTCTATGGAGAAATGAGTCACTTCAATACTCCCGAAGAAGGAAGAGGCCTATTTTGCGGAGTTGTCATTAATGTCAACGAAGGAACCGGCCTTGCGAATTCAATATTTTCCATCTACTATGTAGAAGACAAAAATGAAAAGTAAAATTATCCACGCCCCTGATTTATCTAAAGCCGCCTCTCGAAGAAAAGAGCAGACGGTTTTTGACATATTAAAAAGTGAACATTTAGCATCGTTAACCGAGATGGTAAAAGGATGGTTTTATTATATCAAAACTTATGGATGCCAAGCTAACGTGCGAGATGAGGAAACAATGAGAGGAATGCTTGAAGGCATCGGATGTCAACCTACCGAAGATGCCCAAAAAGCCGACATTATTATTGTTAACACTTGCGCGGTTAGAGAAAACGCTGAAGACAAAGTCTACGGGGAAATTGGCAACATCAAATATTTGCGAAAAACCAAACCTAATCTTGTTTTAGCCCTCTGTGGTTGCATGGTTGAACAACCAGAAATTCTTGATAGAGTGGTGAAAACATTCCCTGAAATCAATCTGTTTTTTGGCACCCACGAGATACCAAATCTATATGACTTGCTTTTTGAAGCAATGATGAGCCGAGAAAGAATTATTAATGTTGAAAGCAAACCAGGAGAAGTGGTAGAAGAACTACCGGTCTCACGTCTGAATCGATTCAAAGCTTTTGTTAATATCATTTACGGATGTGACAAATTTTGCACTTATTGCATTGTTCCTTATACTAGAGGAAAAGAGAGAAGTCGCAAATTTGAAGAAGTCATTAAAGAATGTCAAGATTTAGTCAATCAAGGATACCAGGAAATTACCTTGCTTGGTCAAAACGTTAATGCTTATGGAAAAGACCTACCTGATAAAAAAGATTTTGCTGACATGCTTGAAGCAGTTGCTAAATTAGGTATTCCCCGTTTGAGATTTACTACTTCTCATCCTTGGGATTTCTCAGAAAAGATGATTGATGTTATTGCTAAATACCCCAATATTATGAAATCTATTCATCTTCCTGTTCAATCAGGAAGTGACGAAATCTTACGAAAGATGGGAAGACGTTATAATCGTGAGCATTATTTAAACTTAGTTAAAAGCATGCGCGAAAAAATTCCCGGTTTGACTTTGTCAACCGATATTATTGTTGGCTTTCCCGATGAGACAGAAGAACAATTCTTGGAAACTTTATCATTAGTTGATGTAGTCAAATATGAATCAGCCTTTACTTTCATTTATTCTCCCCGAAAAGGAACTCCAGCAGCACGCATGGTTGATAATGTCTCTAAAGAAATAAAAACAAAACGATTTTTAGAACTTATAAAACATCTCGAGGTATCAATCGAAGATTCGTCAAAAAAAATGATTGGCCATTCTTATGATTTGCTAGTTGATGGTGTCAGCAAAACCGATGCTAATATGCTATCGGGTTACACTGACGGAAATAAGCTTGTGCACTTCTCTGGCGATGAATCGATGACTGGAAAGATTATCAAAGTCCGCATCACCGAATCGCACACCTATTCCTTAATTGGAGAAATCGTTAATGGACAAGATTAAAGAACTAACTAATAGGATTGCTACTGATTTAAATTCATTACCAGAAGTAGAAGAATTTTTACGTCTTAAAGAGTTAATGGGAACAGACAAAGAGTTGGTGAATATGAGAAGCGAAATAGCAAGATTAGCTTTTGAAAAAAAAGAAGAAGAAAAAAATAATCTCATCGCCATATACAATTCCCATCCTATTGTTAATAACTATAATGTTGTAAGAGAAGAAATAATGAATATCTTGCAAACAATTAAAGACATTTTAAGCGAATGATAAATTCGCTTTTTCTTTGTGGTATATTTATCTTATGATTTACGTAATTTGTGGGCCAACCGGAAGCGGAAAAACAAAAGCCTCTCTAGAATTGGCGTCATTTTTTCATGCTCCCATTATTAACGCAGATGCTTTCCAAATTTACCAGAATATGGATATTGGGACAGCAAAAATTGCCAAAAATCATCCATTATATGAAAAACATTATTTGCTCGATATTGTAACACCTGAAAACACTTTCTCAGTTAAGCAATACCAAGATATTTTTCGAAAGACAATCGATGAACTAAGAAATGAGTATAACGATATTGTGGTCGTTGGTGGAACGGGACTTTACATTAAGGCATCTCTTTTCGATTTTGATTTTGAGAATAACTCAAATGAAGAAAATGACGATTTGGATACGAAGACCAACGAAGAACTTTGGGACATTCTTAAGGAACTTGACTATAAGTCACTTGACAGTCTCCATAAAAATAACCGAAAAAGAGTAATTAGAGCAATCCGGATTGCAAAGTATCACACTTTTAACAAGAGCGATAACATCGAAATGCAGTCTCATGAAATGATTTATAAGGATGTTAGAATAATGTTTATTAATCCTCCCCGAGAAGAACTCTATAATCAAATTAACCTAAGGGTAGAAGAAATGTTTTCTAAGGGTTTAGTAGAAGAAGTAAAAGGGCTCCTAAAAAAATATCAACTATCACTAACAGCTTCACAAGCAATAGGTTATAAAGAAATCATCTCTTATTTTAAGAATGATATTACATTGGAAGAAGCTAAAGAATTAATTAAAAAGCGTACAAGGAATTACGCGAAAAGACAAGTTACTTACTTTAAACATCAATTCCAAGCGGAAGAATTTTTGAGTACCCAAGATTTGATTATGGCGGCAAAACGATATGAGTAATGAACAATTTATACGAAGCATAAACTTAATGACAAAAGAAAAATTTGAGGTTATAAATGAAGCGCGAATTTTAATCGTTGGTTTAGGAGGAGTTGGCGGCACTTGCTTGGAATCATTAGTGAGAACTGGCTTTCAGCATTTCATTATTATTGATAGTGATATTGTTGATGCTTCAAATTTGAATAGACAGATACTATTTAATAGATTAGATATTGGAACAGATAAGGTTTTTGCTGCGAAAAAGCATGTTATGCAAATAAACTCTGACTTAGATATTAAAGCAATTAAACTGAAAATAAACGGCGAAAATGCGGATATTTTTGAAGATTTTGATTTTGATTTTATGATTGACGCAATTGATGATATTCCTGCGAAAGTATTTCTTGTGAAATATGCTTTGGAACACAATAAACCATTTGTCTCATCGCTTGGTATGGCTAATAGATTCGATCCTTCGAAAATAATGATTACGCGTTTGGATAAAGCTACTGGCGATCCTCTTGCTAAGAAGTTTCGCTATGAACTAAAACAAAAACAAATTGATACAAAAAAGGTTAATGTTTGTTATTCGCAAGAATTGCCTTTAAAGGATAGAACAAATCTAAATTCAATTATGATGCCTCCGTCATCTGCTGGGCTTAATATTGCTTATCATGTTCTTTCGCATTTTATTAGTGAATAATTAAAACTTTTCGCTTAATTTTGTCTCTTATTTTAAGGGACACAATGGCATTTCTAGAACTTCGTAACCTAAACAAAATTTATCAAAATGACAAAGGCATAACTCAAAAAGCTTTGAGTAATTTTTCGGTGATTTTCCCAAGCTCAGGGCTTATTTGCATTTATGGAAAATCTGGGAGTGGCAAGTCAACTATCTTGAATCTAATTGGATTAATTGACACTCCTTCATCAGGAGAAATATTCCTAGACAATCATTCGATAACAAAATGGAATGAAAAGAAGAAAAATCTTTTTCGCAATAGGGACATTGGTATAATTTTTCAACATTATTATTTATTGGAAGAGGAAAATGTTTTGCTTAACATAATGCTTCCAATGTTGATTTTGGGAAGTAAATTATCTTCTGCAAAAGAAGATGCCATTACTTTGCTTAAAGGTATAAATTTTCCTGAATATTTATATGAAAAAAAGTGTGCTGATTTAAGCGGAGGAGAGAAACAACGTGTCGCAATATTGCGTTCCTTAATTAATAATCCAAAAATTCTACTTGCGGATGAACCAACTGGGGCACTTGATGAAAAGAATTCTCACCTTGTAATGGATATCATTAAGAAGGCCAGTCGTAACCGATTGGTGATTCTGATATCGCACAACGAAGAACTCGTTAGTAAGTACGCGGATCGTATAATCACTATTCAAGACGGGAAACTACAAAGTAATCAAATTATAAAAGAAGAAAACAATGGGTTGCCTTTTGTCAAACCTTTAAAAATGTCAATGTTTAAAACTTGGACAAACACTCTTTCTAAAACAAACTTAAAAAAAGGACTGAAAAGGAATCTGCTTGGGATTTTTGCACTTTTAGTTAGCTTAACATTTAGTCTACTCATTTCTGGTTTTTCCTATGGAGCCAAGCATGTGTTAAATCAAGAGACGTTTAATCAATTCGATTATGGGTGCTTAACCATTTGTAAAGAAACAACCAAAAAAATAGAAGGATCGCCACTTTCTATCGTCCAACAGATGCGGCCAACTCAAGACGAAATGAAGGGTGTTGATATAATCAAGCAATCCTTTTTTATTGAGAACAACCTCGACTCATTGACGAGCGGAGTTACACTTTCTTACGACGGAATTAAGCTTGATAATATCATGTACTGCCCAGTTTATTCTTTCGATGAGAAGACCGTTGACCCAAATCTCATAAGTACAGGCACCTTGCCAAAAACAAACAATCTTGTTGAAGTAATTATCAATGAAAAATGCAAAGAAATGTTCAATGGCGAAATAGTGAATCAGTTACATCTTTCTATGAATTATGAGTATTACTATTACACTCAGGATGAACGAAACCCCGTTATCATAGATAATTGGATATATGACTTCGATGTATCCATTGCTGCGGTTGTTCATGAACTGGACTTTTTGTCTACTCCTAAAATTTTCTTTTCATACATTGCTCTTCAAGAATTAGCGATGAACACCATTATGAAAAACCGCTCTATTTACGAGGGATTAAATTACTCATGGTTTGATTTAGTTAATCATTGCCCTAATAACGATCAGGCCTCTTCCTATTCATATCGATTATTTTTAAAAGACATTGCCGACAAAGAATATATGAAATTTTATACTTCTGCTGTTAGAGCACCTTTGTCTATATATAGTGGTGCGTTAACCATTTCAGAAGCTTTATTTAGCCTGATTGATGCCGCAACAATTGGGATGGAATTGTTTCTTATATTAGCTTTAGTGGGCACATCTTTAATTCTTGGCATCATTTCTTTTTCAAATTATACGCTTGATAAGAGAAAAATCGCCATATTAAGAAGTCTTGGATCAAACCAAAGTGACATTTTAGACATCTATGGAACTCAGAGTTTAGTCCTTGGATTCACAAGCGTGGTCAGTGCTTTAATTTTATCGCCACTTTTGTCTTATTTAGCAAATTGGATTTTGCTTAAATATACCAATTTCAACAATCTAATCCAAATTCCCTTTTTTTCGTTCCTTGGAATACCTTTATTCCTGCCTATTTTAATTTTGCTTTTTACCATAATTCTTTGTTTCATATCCACTTTAATTCCAATTGTATTTTCAAAGAAAATTTGTTTAAAAGAGGAGCTCACCGACAAATGATTGAAATAAGGAATCTCTATAAGAAATATGGTAAAGAATGCGTTCTTAATAATATTAATCTTTCACTTCCTGAAACTGGTTTAATCGCAATTGTGGGGCCTTCGGGTTGTGGAAAAACGACCCTTTTAAATTGCATTTCAGGCCTTTGCGACTTTCGAGGGCACATTTCCGTTGGCAATAAAAGCATCGAATCTTTACCTGAAAGCGAGATGAACAAGTTTCGCCTAACCAGTTTTGGTTTTGTATTTCAAGATTTCAAACTCTATGAATGCGAATCCGTTAAGCAAAACATTCTTTTGCCTCTCGACATAATCAGCAATGATAAAAAAGAGAGAAAAAAGAGAAAAAGTTCTGACTTGGCAAATGTTGTGGGGCTGAAATGTAAACTCTCTTCTAGTGTGAATCAATTAAGTGGTGGAGAAAAACAAAGGGTGGCTATTGCCCGTGCTTTAGTTAACGATCCAAACATCATACTTGCTGATGAACCAACAGGGAGTCTTGATAAAGCTAATGGCGAAGAAATTATGGCTATCCTGGAAAAGATTTCTCATAAGTCGTTAGTGGTGGTTGTTTCTCATGATGTGGATTTAATGAAACGATATGCTGACAAAATTGTCGCCATGAAAGATGGCGAAGTGGTTGTGAATGAAGATACAAAAAGACACGGCCACAATATTTTCTACCCCGTATGTAAAAATAAAGATTGTAAGAAAATTAAATTTACCATCCCCTTATTATTTCTATTTCGTCATTCGATCTCGAAAATGAAAACTCGAAAGTGGAGAAATGTTTTTACCTGTATAATTATGTCCTTTGGTCTAATTGGTATTGGAATTGGAAGCACTGCATCTCAATCAATCTCAAAAAACATTAAATCAGTTTACTCTTCTCTCATCGATGAGGCAAAAATAATGATTTCATCAAAAGAAAGTGAGCCATCGATGTACGGAAGATACGCTGGTAGTTATTTTGAAGCCCAAGAAATTGCTCACCAGTATCCTCAGTTTATCAAAGATATTGGAGTAACTTACTGTTGCGACTTTGAAAGCTTTTTTCAAGACAGTGATGATCTATATGTCCAAGAAGGTAATTATAACAATCTGATTGAAGGGCTTAGTTCAAGAAGTATTAACGAATTTATATGGTTGGAAAATGCTAAAAATATCTATCCTTCAAAAATTGATTTTTTAGAAAACGATGAAGTTGTTTTTGGATTAAGCATTCAGATGATTGAAGACATATGCTTTGCCCTAAAAATTGAAAGAACTGTCACCTCATTGTCTAATTATTTAAAAAATAAACCAGTCACGTTTTATTTTGATTTTGCCAATCATGAATGGCAATATAGCGATCAGCAATTGGTAAGTATGGTAGGTTTTATCCTAGAAAATAAACCAGCCATTTATCATAGCAACCACCTATGGAACGAATATCTTTTTGAAAGCTGCATGAGATTTCCAACCGATGACGGGCTCGACATAATTAGCGATGTTCCTTGGAAGATGAAAAAAATCTATTATTTTGAAACAGAAAGTCAAACCGATGAATTTCTTAAAGAAGCTTTTTTCTCGCCTCTTTTTGATTCAGCACTATTAGAAATTGCGAGTTCGGAATATTACCCCTGGCTATATAAAAATAAAACAATAAATGAACGTTCAAGAGTTTTGTTTTTTGCCCGGACCAAGAGTTTAATCCCTGGGCGTTATAATTTTTACTTTCAGGAAAACTGTCCCGACATTTATGATGGAATATATTGTTCTTCGGGAGGGTATGTCGCATATCCATCATCTTTGATGATAGGCTTTTCAAAACCAATATACTTTTCCTTTAATATCGATTTATTAAATCAAACTATTGATAGTTTAAGAAAGGTCACTTTATCGGAAAGTGAATCCATCAATTTGCCGACAAATATTATTTCTGGTCATTATAGTCAATCTTCTCAAAAGGGAGTAATATTTCGTCCTTTATCAGCAACTCTTTTAAAGGGCGAAAAGCCCGAATCTTTGGATGAAGTTGTTATATCGACAAAAATGGCAGAGTCTCTTTTTGGATCTCTAAATGTTGTTAACAAAAGCCTTCATGTTGCTTTTACTTCTTTTGAAAAGATTAACCAACAAGGAAATCTCGTTCGCGATTTTGTTTTTAGCGAAGTAAAAGTCGTAGGTCTAGTTGAGGCATCCAAAGCTGTTATATTTCACGATTCGTACTGGCCGATAGGGTTTTTTCAATCGCGTTTGTCGATTAGTTGCTTTGATTTACAAGTTGAAACGATTGCCTATAATGTTGAAGATTCATCAAAATGTAATCATGCTATAAAGCTTCTTTCCCGAGCCTTTCCTCAGTATTCAGTCATCAATCCTCTAGAAAAAATCAATCAAAGCGTTGATCAAATCTGTCATTATATAGAAATTGCTTTATCAATCTTCTCAATTACATCTTTAGTTATTTCCACTCTATTGTTAACAATATCCAATTACCTCCATGTGTATGAAAACAAAAGAGATATTGGACTCGCATTATGCTTGGGAGTGGACAAAAAAGAAGCTAAAAAGTTTTTGTATTCTCATAGTATTTTGACTGGATTGATTTCTTTTGGATTATCAGTAATTGAATTAATAATTGTCATTTTTATTTTCAACCAACAGATTTCTTTCTTCATGCGACTTGAGTTTGATTTCTCCTTTAACCCTCTCAGTTTTCTCTACATGTTTGTTGTTTTCTTTCTCGTTTCGATGATCTCCACGTTTTTTATTGCTAGAAAAGTCGCTTCCTTATCACCACTTGAAGGTTTAAAGAGTTAAAGATGACTTTGTTTTTCTTCTACACGCGTATATAATATACACGCTATAAGTGGGTTTATTGAATTATGGGTTTGAAAGCAGGAATTGTCGGTTTGCCAAATGTCGGAAAATCAACTCTTTTCAACGCTATTACTAATTCCCATGTTGAAGCAGCCAATTATCCTTTTGCAACCATCAATCCTAACACGGGAGTAGTCGCTGTTCCTGATGATCGATTGGATTTTTTAACTAACTTATTTAAACCATTAAAAAGAGTACCTGCCACTATTGAATTCTACGACATAGCTGGATTAGTTCGCGGGGCATCAAAAGGTGAAGGATTGGGTAATCAATTTCTCTCTCATATTCGCGAGTGCGACGCTATCGTGGAAGTAGTTCGCTGTTTTGAAAATCCTGACATCATCCATGTCGAAACAAGCGTTGATCCAATCCGCGACATTGAGATTATTAATCTCGAACTTGTCATGGCTGACTATGAAACAGTTAATAAAAGAATCGATAAAATTGAAAATAAAGCCCGTATTCTAAAAGACAAGGATTCCATTTTCGAATTAGGTGTCTTAACTTTAATCAAAAGCGCTCTTGAACAAGGGCTTCCTGCTCGCAGCGTTTCTCTCAACGAGGAACAGGAACTACTTTGCCGTAATAATTTCCACTTCTTGACCAAAAAACCTATCATTTATGTCGCAAATGTTAGCGAAATGGATTTAGCAAACCCATCAGGTTCCTCTTTTTACCAATTGGTGGTAGAACACGCTCGGAAAGAAGGGAACGAAGTCATCCCTGTTTCTTGCCAAATTGAAAGTGAAATTTCTACTCTATCAAAAGAAGAACAAGAAATGTTATTACAAGATTTAAGCATTCATGAATCGGGTTTGGCACGTCTTATAAGAGCTACCTACAGGCTCCTTAACCTCTCGACATTTTTTACTGTTGGAGCAGATGAGTGCCGTGCTTGGACATTCCAAAATGGAATGTCTGCTCCCGAATGTGCTGGCATTATACATACTGACTTCCAAAGAGGTTTTATTTGTGCAGAAGTTTATGCTTACGACGACATTCGCTCTTTTGGAAGCGAGAACGCCGTCAAAGAAGCCGGCAAGTTAAAAACCCAAGGAAAAGGTTATTATCCAAAAGATGGTGACATCATGTTTTTTAAGTTTAATGTATCAGGGAAAAAATAATATGAAGATAGGTTTTGCAAGTGACATCCATCAATTGGTTCCGAATCGGAAACTAATTCTCGCTGGAATAGTTGTACCAGCACCTTTTGGTGAACTTGCTCATTCAGATGGAGACGTGGTTTTTCATGCTGTTTCAGAAGCTATTTTGGGTGCTTTGGCTCTCGGCGATTTAGGTGATCATTTTCCAAATTCAGATTCGAAATATAAAGACATTGATAGTGCTGAGCTTGTTTCGCATGTCGTTAAACTAATGAATGATCTTGAGTATCATGTGACAAACATTGATGTTTCAATTCACTTAGAAGAACCAAAACTAAAAGACTATAAAAATGCAATGAGAAGTAATCTCGCTCATTTGCTTAACATCGATATTTCTTGCGCTTCAGTTAAAGTTGCGACCAATGAAAAAATGGATTCAATTGGTCAGAAAAAAGCTGTTCAAGCAGATGCAATCGTATTATTGGAGGGAAAATAACTTGTCTTATACTTTCTAATAAGTATAATTAAGTGTCAAATATATGAATATTGAACAAATTTTAAAAGACAAGATTCAAAAGGCTATTATTGACTTAGGTCAATCGGTTTCTCTTGAAGAAATCATAATTGAACACGGCAGAGACGCCGCCCACGGCGACTACGCCACCAACATTGCAATGAAGAAAAGCCGTCTTTTTGGAAAATCTCCTCGAGAAGTTGCTCAAGACATTATTAATCACCTCGATATGGAAAGCATTGAAAAAGTTGAGATTGCTGGGCCAGGTTTTATCAATTTCTTCATCAAAAACGATTCTCTTCAAACTATTATTTCCAAGATTGCCGAACAAGGCGATAATTATGGAAAAGGCGAATCAAAAAATACAAAAATTAATGTTGAATTTGTAAGTGCAAACCCAACTGGTGAGCTCCATGTTGGTCACGCTCGTGGAGCGGCTATTGGAGATTCAATTTGTCGTATTTTATCATTCGCTGGTTATCAAGTGACTCGTGAATACTATATTAATGATGCTGGGAATCAAATTAATCATCTCGCTGAATCCATTCAGGCTCGTTATCAACAACAACTAGGGATGGATGCGCCAATGCCGGAAGATGGTTATCATGGCGAAGATATTAAACATATTGCCAAGCAAATTATTAAAGAAATCGGCGACAGAGCTTTAACCATGGATGATCCCATTTCTTATTTCAAGCAACGAGGAATGGCCCTTGAATTAGACAAAATTAAAGAAGATTTACGCGATTTTGGTATTGTATTTGACATTTTCTCAAGCGAATTAAAGGTTCGAAGTGATGGCGCCATTGAGAAAGAAATTGATTTCTTAAAGCCTCACATTTATCAAGATGGAGATGCTTTAGTTTTAAAAACGACAGACTATCTTGATGACAAAGATCGTGTCATTAAAAAAAGTGATGGACAATATACTTATTTCATGCCTGACATCGTCTATCATGTTGATAAACTTTCTCGTGGATATGATTTATTAATCGACGTTCTTGGTGCCGATCATCATGGCTATATCAATCGTATGAAAAGTGCATTGATGATGCACGGATATTCGGCCAATGTATTAGAAATCGAACTCATTCAGATGGTGAGAATTATTAAAGAAGGTGTTGAAATCAAAGCTTCTAAAAGAACAGGCAACGCCATTACATTGAGAGAATTATTTGAAGAAGTTGGCGTTGATTCTACGCGTTATCTATTCGCTATGCGAGCAAGCACTGGCCACCTAGATTTCGATATGGACTTAGCAGTTGAACAAAGCGCAAATAATCCTGTCTACTATGCCCAGTATGCCCACGCTCGATTATGTTCAATTTTAGAGCAAGGCAAAGATATTGCTATAGATTTATCGGGAGAAAAGCTTGAAAAGAAAAGTGAGACTGCTTTATTAAAGCAACTCTTTCAATTCCAAAGCGTAGTTCAAGATGCAGCCAGAGAAAGAGCTCCATACAAGATTACAAACTACATTCATGATTTAGCGGAAGGAATTCATCACTTCTATACTGAATGTAGAGTAATAGATTTTGAGAACCCAATAGTAAGCGGTTCTCGCTTAGCACTTTGCTTAGCAAGCAAACAAGTATTAAAAAACGCCCTCAAATTAGTCGGTGTTAGTGCTCCCCAAAAAATGTAAAAGGAGAAGGAGAAAATATGCCAAAATCATTATTAGACCTCACTTATGAATTCATAAGTACTCAAAGCGAAGCAGCATCGTTCGCTGAAATTTGCGAATATATCGCAAAAGAATCCGGCCTCACCAAAGAGGAATTGGATAAAAAAATCAGCCGTTTTTACACTAATTTAGTGTTAGATGGAAGATTTGTCACTTTGGGTGAAAACACCTGGGATCTTCGTAGCCGCCATACCTTTGATAAAGTTCACATCGACATGAAAGATGTTTACAGCGATGTTGAAGCTGCGGATGACGACGAGGAAGAAGAAATCGAAGAAAAAGAATATAACGGAATATTCGAAGAGAAAAAAGTTGAAGAAGATTTACCCGTTGAATCCGAAGAGGAAGTTGACACTCTTTAATGTTTGAAAAAATTCTAGAACAAATAATAAAGCACGATACGATAACCATCTTCGGCCACATCAATCCAGATGGAGATTGTTTTGGTGCACAAATTGGATTACGTGATTCTCTTCGTTTAACCTTTCCTGACAAGACAGTTAATGCCGTAGGTAGCGGCGTTCCTGCTTTCTTTTCTAAACTTGGGTCATTAGACCAAGTTGATGATGTAACAATTGCCAAGTCACTTGCAATTTTAGTAGATGGAAATGACTTTTCTCGCATGGAAGATCAACGAATCAACAAAGCATTGTCTTGGGTAAAAATTGATCATCATGTTGATAATGGAACTTTCTCTGAAGGCTTCTTCGTTGTAAAAGAAGAAGCAAATTCTACCTGTGAACTTATTGCAGATTTTATTCTTGAAGCAAAACTCAAAATTAACAATATTGTTGCGGATGCACTTTTTCTCGGAATTGTTACTGACACCGGAAGATTTCAATACATTACGGACTTTCCAAGAGCCTTCCGACAAGTTGCTTGGTTATGCGAACAAGGCGCTGACCCAAATGGACTCAATCGCATTCTCAATATAACTGAGGAAAAATCTTTAGGATTCAAAGGTTTCGTATTTTCACACTATCAAAAAACCAATGATGGAGTAATCTATTTGCTTATAAGCAAAGAACAACTTGCCACCTACCATCTCTCCGCCAGCAAAGCTGGAAGCATGGTAAATTTGATTGGCAATATTAAAGGTTTCCCAATCTGGGCATTCTTTGTCGAAAACGAAGACGGTACCAATCATGTTGAATTCCGAAGCAATGGTCCTGCTGTTCAACCCATCGCTCTCAAATATGGCGGTGGTGGACACGCTCTTGCCGCTGGAGTAACTCTAACAAATTCTGAATCTAAGTTAATCAACCAAGTAATCGCTGATTTGAATCAGTCAATTCGAGATTTTAATAAGGAGAACCAATAAAGCTATGTGGGAAAAAGAACTTCAGGTCGCAATTAAAGCAGGTTTAGCTGCCCAAAAGGAAATTCTTGTCATTTATAACCAAAACTTTGATGTCGAAATCAAAGAAGACAATTCGCCAGTCACATTAGCAGATAAAAATGCCGACAGAATTATTAGGGAAATATTGGGCAAAGCCTTTCCAAAGTATGCTTTTCTAACTGAAGAAAGTGAAGACGATGTTTCAAGATTGAACAACGATTATGTTTGGATTGTTGATCCTGTTGATGGAACAAAAGATTTCGTTGCAAGAGATGGGGGTTTCACCACCAATATTGCATTATCCTACAAACATAAAATTGTGGTCGGAGTTGTTGTTGTTCCTCTCACGGGCGAAATATATTACGCTTCAGAGAATCAAGGTGCCTTCTATCGCAATAATGGATGTGATCAAAAGATTCACGTTAACGATAAGATAGATGATCTCACTGTTTTATGCAGCGTATTTCATTCTAATGATATAGAAAGATCTCTTATTGAAAAACATTCTGATAAAATTAAACACATTCAAAAATATGGCTCATCATTAAAGCCTTGCCGCATTGCTCACGGCTTAGCAGAAATCACTTATCGCATGAGTGCTGGCACCAAAGAATGGGATACCGCCGCAAGTCAAATTATTGTGGTTGAAGCTGGTGGCTTGTTCGTTGAACCAGATGGAAAAGAAATAGTATATAACCGCAAAGATGTTTATAACCGAAAAGGCTATATCGTTGCTAACCGCAAAGAAAATATTCTTCTATAAATAATAAAAACAGCGTTTAATGGGAAATTGCGCTGTTTTTGTTTATTTAAAACTTCATTATATGCTTACCAATAATTTTTGTATTGGCAATGTCGGCCTCGTAACAGTGATAAATATCATGAATACTTTTGATAGCTGTTTCAGAAATAACCATTGGTTTAATCGCTTCCTGTAAATTCTTGTTATCTAAGGCTTTTGCCACTGTTTCAAAATCCAGTCGAGAACTTCGAGTTATTCCTTTGAGATTCAATCCTTTTTCAAGAACTTTGCGAGTATTAATGTTTGCTCCGCCTTCGCTAACACCCATCAAAATAAGATCAGCTCCGACCTGTGCGATGTCAATCATTTGGTTAATGGCTGTTTCGCTAAATTTACCGCCAACACATTCAATAAGAGTGTCAAAAGGATAGTCTTCGTAATCGTTAAATGTAATAGCTTTTGCTTCTTTGAACATTGCTAGTTTAGTTTCATCAATTCCAAAAATAGTAAGGTCTTTTTTGTAGATATATCGTAGAACCATATATACTACATATGCCATAATTCCATCGCCAAAAATCGCGATTTTATTTGCTTTAGAAAAGTCAATTCTTCGGCATGCCGCATTAGCGACACTCAATAGTTCGCTATAGACTGCCACACTCGGATCCACATTAGGAGAGTATTTTACTAATAAGTTGGGCTCACAAGCATAGAATTTTCTTAAAAAGCCATCTGCATTGCTACTTCTAAAAGTGGCAAAAGGACAATAATTGTTGCCCATCTCTTCATAAAAACATCTTTGATGAGGGCAAGTCGGACATAAGGTAGAATCAATTGAATTTGGAATTAAAATTACATTATCTCCTGGATTAAAAATCCCCGTTGGGTCTTTTATGACAATGCCAACAGCTTCGTGAATCGGAGTAAGCGGGTATTTACGGTCTAGAACATATCTATCACGATTACCAAGAAAGTAGCGAATATCCGCTTTGCATATTGCCATTCTTTCTACTGAAACTAGAACTTTATCTTGATAGTCAAGATTTTCAATAAATTGTTCTAGAACCCCTGGGGAAGTTACTTTGTAATTGACGACAAACATTATAAAACCTCGGATTTTCCTAATTTAAGCAATGCTTTTAATATCATTAAATCATCAAAAGTGGTGATTTTGAAATTAAGCTTTGAACCCTCAACCAAATAAACACTAATGCCAGTTTTGAGAACGAGTTTGCAATCATCAGTAGTGTCAGTATCGCGATGATTTTTCGCATATTCATGAGCGTTTTTGATAATGGAAAATTTAAAAGTTTGTGGAGTTTGTCCTTGAAATAATTCGCTTCTATTTTGAATTTCTTTAATCTGTTCCTTATCCACTGAACGAATGATGGTGTCACTCGCAGGAATGACGGTATCCACCGCCCCATATTTGAGGCAAGACTGAATATTCATATCGATAATTGATTGGCTGATTAGTGGGCGAGCAGCATCGTGAATGATAATAATGTCATCATCACTTGCTCCCATAGATTGAATGGCTTGAAGGCCATTATAAACGGATATTTGACGTGAATCTCCTCCGGCAACGACATTTTTAACTTTGTTTAAATCGTATTGTTTACACCAAACCTTTACTTGATCAATGTATTCTTTATTAGTGACAATGATAATCATTTCAATTTGATCATTTACTTCAAAGGCTTCAATAGTGTGCACAAGAAGTGGCTTATTATAGACATTTAAAAATTGTTTGGGTTTGTCTGCGTTTCCCATTCTTGAACCAGTTCCGGCCGCTAAAACTAATGCAATATTCATAATTTCCCCCTTATAAGCGATTCTTTTTACAGAACGTTTTATAATCAACAGTCAACGATAATCCTTTGTGATGGTGGTGACCAACCCTCTTTTCAATTGGAGGTAGTTTCATATAATCTCCAAATAGAAGGGTCAAGTATTTATCATAATCTTTGGGGACCATGACATCTACCCCCTCAAAAATAGCGTGGCTTCCTTCTTTAAATATCTCTTTTGGCATTGCTTCTCTATTAGCATTATTGCCAAAAAGATTTCCCACTAGCACAGCTTTATCATAAGGTATTTTTTTGGCAAAGCGATCAATCATTTTATTGCGATAATGGCCGACATTCGTCCACCAAAACAATAAAGCAACGATATTAAGAGGGATATCTATATACCAAGTTCTCGAAGTAATTTTGCGATAAAAAGATCCGAGGTACATCAAGAATACGTTACCCCAAACACGATGAACTTTTTTAGCGAGTTTCTTTGCCGGCTTATCTTCATAACTCATTCCATCAATGGGATATACATCAATCCAAACACCATGATTCATCTGATGATGAGCATAGGGTTTTTCAATAAAAGTAGTGTTTGAATCACGAACTTTGGCAAAATTATAAAGATAATTAGAATCAGTTTTATATGTTTGAATAAAATAGCGAGAATCTTTAAAAGGATTTGTCAAAGAAAC
This sequence comes from Bacilli bacterium, assembly GCA_028690575.1. Taxonomy (GTDB): domain Bacteria; phylum Bacillota_I; class Bacilli_A; order RFN20; family CAG-826; genus JAAYDH01. The sequence goes on from JAQVAY010000006.1 coordinate 21,198, forward strand.
AAACCTGTCGTAATCTGCTCTGGGCAATCCGACATCAATATCATCATCCCATGGAATAAAGCCTTGGTGACGGACAGCTCCAATAGCGGTTCCGCCCACAAGATAATACTGCAAATGATGTTCCTCACAAACCTTAATAAAAGCCTTAAGTATTTCTAACTGACACTTTTGTAAATCATTCATAGGGATATAATACCTTTTTTTGTTCTTATTAGAAATAAAAAGCCACCAAATCAGTGGCTTTTGGTTTAATAATTGGAGAAATTAATGCTTATTTTTGGAAAATTCTTGGTAGAACTTCTCGTAAGTATCTTTGAGTTGCTCACCTACAATGGCGAGATTTCTTTTTTTCACTAAATCATAGCCGTTTTCTACCAATTGATGGCAATCATTCGCAAATAAATGATTTAGTTTATCGATGAATTCTTCATTATCGGAAGCCATTAAGCAATTTTCATTCTCTTTGAGCCATTCATCATAAACGCCTATCCTCCTCACGAGAACAACACATCGACTTGCCAAGGCTTCTAGAACCACAATTCCTTCGGTCTCCTCATAACTGGGGAAAAATAAACAAGAAGCATATTGCATCGCTCCTTTTATGATCGAGTTATCGATATATCCAGGCATAATGACATTATCAGGTTTGTGTTTTATTCCTCGCAAAATTTTTAATTGGGTTGCGATTCTTTGAAGATGCCCAAACCAAATGAATTTGACAGCAGGAAATTTTCTTGCCACCTCAAAGAAATCGAGAATTCCTTTCCTTTGGAAAGGGTAACCAATTCCGATGACAACTTTTTCGCCTTCTTGTATATTAAAGAAGCTCTTGAAGTCTTCAACTTTCTTTCTGTCTGGCTGATAATCTTCAATCTCGATACCATTAGAAATAGCAACCACTTTAGGGCCTAGTTTATATCCCTCAATGAGTCTTTTGGAATATGGAGTAGGAGTGATAATCATACCTGCATGCTTATACATGTAAGTAATTTGACGGTTAAACCATAGCGCAATCAATTTCCATAGGCGAAAGGAGTTGCGGAAATCTTCATAAGTTGAATGGCCATGAACAATGACTGGTATCCCCTTTTTATTGCATTTTCGAAGAAGTCTTTCGCTTTCGTTCATTAACGTATTGATGTGAACTAAATCATAGTCATCTTTTGGATCAATAGTAAAATCGACACCCGCACTTTTTAACGCAATCATTTGATGTTTCATTGCGCGTCCGATGCCGGATGTTTTAATCGTTTCAGGATTTTGGAAAAATAAGAGTACTTTCATATGTTTAATTCTAGACTAATTTATTAATTAAGCCAATAGAGTGGTGATATTAGTGTTTTATTTTAACACCTATTGCTAACGCTCTCTCCTCCCAAACTTCAATATGCGCGTTCATCTAATTTTTGATGAGCTAATCCAAAAGAAAAAAATAAAAAAGCCTCGATGCAAATCAAGGCTTTAAGAATAGAGTGGCTGGGGTGGCTGGGATCGAACCAGCGAGTCGCGAATTCAGAGTCCGCTGCCTTACCGCTTGGCTACACCCCAATATTCACGTTACTGAGCCTGAGCTAAACGAACTTCGATAACTCCAGGTACTTCTTCTTGCAAGATGACTTCAACCAATTCTTTTATGTCTGCATCAGCATAAACGCAGTCTTGGCAGGCGCCGTGCATTCTCACAAAAACTATTCCTTCTTTAAAAGAAACGAATTCAACATCTCCTCCGTCTTTTTGAAGGAAGTGACGTATTTTATCTAGGGTTGCAATAATTAATTGTTCAGTGCTGTCCATAATGTCCGATACAAATATTACCACAACTAACATAAAATGTTTATAGAGATGCTAAATAATAGAGTAATATAAAAATATGAAGATTGAATTAGAGGGTAAAAAGTCCCTTATTAGCCTTATTCCAGGCTTCTATCAATTTGGCCCTAATGAGTCTTTTTCTCCTTGTGCTCTAGGGTTGACCGAAAACTCCCTTATTGTCTACAACGATTACGCTCCTGATGAGATTCGTCAAGATGCTTTTCTCTACCGAATAAAAAAAGAGGTAAATCTAAGTGATTTAAAAACAATAATCACTCAAAAGATTAAACACAGCTCTGATATTGATCGCTTTAATCGCTTAAATATTATCCAAAAAGAGGTCGAAAATTCTTTCTTTGTCTACTACTTAAAAAAAGATAAAACCCTCGTAAAAAACATGCTTAAAAAAATAAAACAAGCTGGTCTTACCATTAAGAAAATGTCGATTTGTCTCTCCTCAAACGCTTAAGATAACCGCTCCTGCGGTTTTCTTTTTTCTGTATTTTCATCTATAATGGAAATAAGGTTTTATGCACGATGTATTAATTATTGGAGCTGGAATAACGGGAACTCTCATCGCTCGCGAATTATCAAGATACCAACTTGATATTGTTGTGCTTGAAAAAAGCAACGATGTAGGAAACAAAACAACCAGCGCAAATAGCGCCATCATTCATTCTGGTTGCGATCCTGAACCCGGAACCAACAAAGCTAAATTCAATATTTTAGGAAATCCGATGTTTGATGAACTGACCAAACAATTAGATGTAAAGTTTCAAAGAAACGGATCTTTAACTGTCGCTCTTTCAGATGAAGAGCTTGATTCACTTACTCTATTGGAAGAGCGTTCAAAGATTAATGGAGTGTCATGTCAAAGGCTGACCAAAGAAGAAGTTCTTGAAATGGAACCACATCTTTCAACGAATGTGAAAGGCGCCCTTTTCTTTCCTACCGCCGGAATTGTTGATCCTTTCAATCTTTGCGTTCACGCGATGGAAAATGCGATTGACAATGGAGTTCAACTTTTCCTGAATCAAGAAGTCATCTCCATTTATAAAAGAAATGGAATATATGTTGTTAAAACAAAAAGTGATGAGTATTCTGCCCAAATCATAATTAACGCCGCTGGCAACTATGCTGATGTTATTGCTCAAATGATTGAGCCCATCGATTGGAAATTAACCCCCCGAAAAGGCGAATATTTTGTCCTTGACCGCCTAGAAAAAGATTTTGTTAAGCACACAATTTTTCCTCTTCCTTCCAAAAAAGGAAAAGGCGTTTTAGTAAGTCCAACCACTTCAGAAAATTACATTGTTGGTCCTAGTAGTGAAGTTATTCCTGAGCGTGATGATTATTCAACAGATGGATTAACACTTCAAAACATTAGGCAACAAGCTCTTTCAATGGTGCCCGAAATCCCCTTTGGAAAGGTAATAAGAGTCTTTTCTGGATTAAGACCTTCTTCTTCTCGGCATGATTTTATCATTGAATACGCCAAAACTGACAAACACTTTATCAATGTTGCGGGAATTGAATCTCCTGGATTAGTATCCGCTCCAGCAATTGCTAAATATGTCGTCGAAGAATTAGTTAAGCCAAACTTAATCATAAAGCCGAAAAACATTTTTAGTCCCTATATTCGTCCGTACGCTCATCTAAATGAAATGAGTGATGAAGAGAGAGATTTACTAGTAAAAAAGAATCCTGAATATGGTCAATTAGTGTGCACTTGTGAAAAGGTGACCCTTGGAGAAATAAAGGATATTTTGTCACGCAGTTGCCCTCCTCATAGCATTAAAGGAGTTAAGCGAAGGACAAGAGCGGGTTTTGGTCGATGTCAAGGTGGTTTTTGTCAGCCTAAAATTGTTTTCCTTTTAGCGAATCATTTTGGCATTTCACCTTTGGAAGTACCACTCGATGAAAATGATAGTCCAATACTAGTGTCTAGAGTTAAGGAGATCAAATAACAATGGAAATTATTGATCTCGTAATAATTGGGGGAGGCTCAGCTGGAATGGCAGCGGCTATTCAAGCTAAAAAAGAAGGAATTGACAACCTTCTTATACTAGAAAAAATGGATTTTTTAGGTGGCATTTTAAATCAATGTATTCACAATGGATTTGGTTTAACAGAATTCAAAGAAGAATTGACTGGACCAGAATATCTTCAAAGATTTGTTGATCAAATTAATGAGATGAAGATACCTTATAAGTTAAAAACTGCAGTTTTGAATATTACATCTGAAAAAATAGTTACTTTTTCTAATCGATTAGATGGAAATGTCTCTGTTCAGGCAAAAGCTATTATATTAGCTACCGGTTGTTATGAAAGAAACGCAGGGGCGATTTTGCTTCCGGGTGATCGTTGCTCAGGAATAATTACCGCTGGGACAGCACAGAAATATTTAAATATTCATGGTTATCTATGTGGCAAACGGATCGTAATTCTAGGCAGTGGTGATATTGGACTTATAATGGCTAGACGCCTTACTTTAGAAGGCGCGAAAGTTATATGTGTAAGTGAAATTATGCCGTATAGCAATGGTTTGAATCGCAATATTGCTCAATGTCTTGACGATTTTGGTATTCCTCTTTACCTTTCTCATTCGGTCAGCAAAGTCATTGGTAAAGGACGCTTGGAAAAAATAATATTGTCGAAAGTTGACGAGAATTTTAAATTTATTCCTGGAACTGAGATTGAGATACCTTGCGATACCTTGATTTTATCAGTTGGTTTAGTCCCCTATGTTGCTCTACTAGAAAATATACGCACTCCGATGAGTTCGACCAAAGGTGCGTTGGTCAATGAACACATGGAAACTTTGATTCCGGGTATTTTTACTTGTGGTAATTGTCTCCATGTTCACGATGTTGTTGATTTTGTTACTGATGAAGGACGATTAGCAGGTCACGGAGCCGCTCTCTATATCAATAATCAGCTTCCAAATCAAAGTGGAATTAATGTTCTACCAAAAGCAGGAGTTTCTTATGTCATACCTCAAAAAATTACAAGTGATAATCAAGAAGATATCACCTTCAAATTTAGATCGCAAAAACCAGTTAAAGATGTCTTTGTTATCATCGAATGCGGGAAAAAACTTCTGAGCAAAACTTTTAAAAACGCTCTAATTCCCAGCGAAATGGCTATGATAAAACTTAGCAAAGAAAAAATGGGCGCTTTAGACAGTGATATTACGATTCGCTTAGAAGGAAAATAGAACAATGAAAAAAGAATTTGTCTGCATAGTCTGTCCTAGAGGTTGCCATCTTGTTGTTGATGAGAACATGGAAGTTACTGGAAATGCGTGTCCTCGCGGAAAAGTCTACGCTCTTAGTGAATTAACAAATCCCGTTAGAATGATTACAAGCAGTGTCCGAGTTTCCAACCGAGTTGATACTTTAGTATCAGTAAAAACTTCCGCTCCCGTACCAAAAGGGAAAATAATGGAAGCAATGGATATCATCAACTCGCTTAGTGTCGAAGCTCCGACACATATTAATCAGATAATTAAAAAGGATGTCCTTGGTTTAGGAGTCGACATCCTCATCACGAAAAATATAGATTAGCCAAATCAAATAATTTATTTAAGAGTTAAATAGCCTTGATAGGCCTCTTCGGCGTTCTTTAAAAAATGATCAGCCACATCTAGAAAATTGAAATTGTGAATTGCGCCTTCTCCACGGTAGTGTTTGACGATAGCGACTTCATACCATTGTAGAGATATATACATTCTCCATAAGAAGAATCGTTCTCTTTCATCATTGGTTAAATGAGGAAAATAGGCCTCTAGAAGTTGATAACCCTCTTGAACAGAATTATTACCAAAACAGGCAATATCGTAAATTGGATCATTATTTCCAACAAATTCAAAATCAATAAAGAAATATTCATCATTGGGAGTTTTGATAATATTGCTCCTTTGAGCGTCATTGTGACAGATGACTTTCTTTTGGCTGCTTAGGTAATCTTTCTGGGAAAAAAGAGCCCTTCGAATTTTCAAAAACTGTTCATCTTGATGAGGCAAAAAAGCATTTGCTTCGCTTTCATACTCATTGAATCTATCAAATGGCAAATAATCTTCCTGGCAGAGTCGTTTTGAATCGTGTAATGTGTGCATTAATTTGGCGATTTTTTGATAATTAAAATCACTGACATGATCGATGGAAACACCTTCAATATACTCATTGATTTTGATGCCGTTTTCCTCATCAAAATATACATTTTTACTGGTAATTCCCAGTTCATAGAAAATTTTTTGATCTATTCTTTCTCGACGGCGATCAACCATTTCGTTAGCTTGCTTGGTGGAAATATAAAGGACATACTTCTTGTTATTATGTTCAACAATGTAGGATTCATTCATCATTCCACCCACTAATGGAGATAATACTGAAGCCCCCAAACCAAATGCTTGTTCTAATATTTTTGTAGTTTTCACATTGTCAAATATAACATAATCACGGGAATAAAAAAACCTCCAGAGAAGGATCTTAATGATTCGACAATTGGAGGCATTTTTTATCTTTGGTGCCCGGGACCGGAATTGAACCGGTATGGTATCGCTACCGCAGGATTTTAAGTCCTGTGCGTCTACCTATTCCGCCACCTGGGCAAAGAATGGTCACTCTCTGGAGATTCGAACTCCAGACCCCTTGATTAAAAGTCAAGTGCTCTACCGACTGAGCTAGAGAGTGATTTGTTGGCTGGGGTGGCTGGGATCGAACCAGCGACATGACAGAGTCAAAGTCTGTTGCCTTACCGCTTGGCTACACCCCAACAAAAGTTGGTGGGAGGGGGCAGATTCGAACTGCCGAACCCGAAGGAACAGATTTACAGTCTGCCGCGTTTAGCCTCTTCGCTACCCTCCCGGATTTTGACATACTGGTGGATGCTGAGGGGCTTGAACCCCCGACCTCCGCCGTGTAAAGGCGATGCTCTCCCAGCTGAGCTAAGCATCCACAATACGGAATATGCGCTTAAATAATATATCACTTGATATATCAGCAAGTCAACGAAAAAAATCGCTGTTTTAGAGCGACTTTTTTGTTGTTTTAAACTTTGTTTAGAACCCTTTTTTTCCAAGCAAATGGAACATATTTTTCTTATATATTTCCACTCCAGGTTGGTTAAAGGGGTTTATTTCTAATAAATATGCAGACATCGCGCATGACCTCATAAAGAAATAGAATAGGTGCCCAAGAGTGTATGGAGTGAGTTCTTCAAGAGTAATAATGTTACACGGAACATTGCCTTCTTCAACATGAGCTTTTAAAGTTCCTTCGAAGGCTTTTTGGTTCACAAAAGCTAAATCCTTGCCCTCGAGATAATTGAGCCCATCGAGATTCTCTTCATCATGGGGAATTTTGATATCCGACTGTGGTTTGATGACATTGATAATTGTTTCAAAAAGTAATGGTGTTCCATCCTGAATAAATTGGCCGAGGGAATGTAAATCAGTGGAGAAAGTCGCACTGGCGGGGAATAAACCCTTTTTATTCTTTCCTTCGGATTCACCGAATAATTGTTTTAGCCATTCGGAAACATGACTCATTTGTGGCTCATATGTCACATACATTTCAACCAATTTTTGGTGGCGATATAAGTAATCTCTACTGACAGCATATTGGTAGCAAGCATTATTCGCTAGATTATCGTTATCATATTCTTGATGAGCGGCTTTCGCTCCATCCATAAAAGCTTGGATATCAACTCCAGCACAGGCAAGAGGGAATAGACCTACAGCGGTAAAAACACTGTATCTTCCACCGATGTCATCGGGAAGAACATAAGTTGAATAGCCTTCTTGCATACAGAGAGTTTTGAGAGCTCCGCGAGATTTATCAGTTGTGGCATAGATTGCTTTTTGAGCTTTCTTTCTACCGACTTGTTTTTCCAACAATTCTTTTAATAGACGAAAGGAGATAGAAGTCTCAGTGGTGGTACCACTTTTGCTAATCACATTAATAGCGAAATTTTTACCCTTTAAATATTCCATTACTTGAGAGACATAATTAGGGGAAAAAGTTTGCCCCATGAATATGATTTCGAGTTTATTTTGACTCTTCAAACCTTGGAGAGCTTCAAGGGCTGCGCGGCTGCCGAGATAGCTTCCACCAATTCCACAGACGACGAGAATATCAAAATTTTCTCTAACATATTGAGCGTCATTAAAAATACGCAAAAATTCGTCTTTATCATAGTTAAAAGGCCAATCAGCCCATCCAAGATAATCATTTCCAAGACCAGTCTTGGCATCAATCATGTGATTAATAGCAGTTACTTTATCTTTATACTGACTGAAAACTTCTTTGGTAATTAGATTGTTTAATTGTAGTTTCATCTTATTTGTCTCCCCTAATTTTCTTTAAAGTCGTTTCCTTCCACTCAGGAATTTTCTTTTCAAGAGGAGCGAAGTCTCCGTCCCTTACCACAGGGACTTTTCTTGTAGCGTTATCATGAGTGTTGTAGGTTTGCTCATTGGGCACTTGTTTCAAAGACACTCTTAAAAATCCATTTGTGGGATCAACAGAAATCACTTTGACACACATATCGTCGCCGATTGAACCAAATTTTTCGATATCCCGGATGTAAGAATTTGATATTTCGGAAATATGAAGCAAACCCTGACTCCCATCTTCAAAAGTTAAGAAAAGAGCATAAGGCTTAACATTCGTTACCTTGCCAATGACTAAAGCACCAATTTCATAAGACATAGAGCTACCCCTTTTAATTATATATTTTTACAAGAAAAAAGGTAGTTTTATCTACCTTCGTTATTTATTTGCTAGCCAGCATTTTTTCTTTGCGATCGATCTCATCTTTGATGAAAGCAGAGTCGATTATTAAACGCATAATCTTATCTAAGTCGCTACCAGCGGTGTAGTCAGCACGGCACATAAAGCTGCAGCGACCATCAATATAAATTTGACGCACTTTATCGCTCTCTTTTTCTGGATATACCGCGATTGAACGGCCACCGTTGTGTTTGACAAGAGTCATACAAGCGATGTCAGTCATTCCATCACCAACATAAACGATATTGGAATAGGGAATACGCAAACTTGGTGTTTTTTTGTTAACTGAATTATCATCAGTCACATCAAATACCCCCTTGGCAATGCGGAAGAAAAATTGAGTTTTTTGGGTGTAGTTAATGGTTAATTTTGGCCAAATAGGTTCACCTTCTTTGTTATAAAAGTATTCACATCCATAAGCAGCAGTGAACTGATCGTAAATTGAACAACCCTCAACAATCTCTTTCGTTCCTGAAGAAACGAGATAATGCTCGACAATGATGCCTTTCGAGGCAGCATATTCATCAACGCGTTTAAACCAAGTGGTCACACCGGGATAAAATTTAATATTTTTACCGCATTCACGGAGATATTCTCTGGTCAACTTAATACCTTTTTCTTTGGCTTTGGCAACCATCATATACATATAAGAAAGAATTCTTTCCACACCCGTTTTTAAAGAAAATTTGGTGGTCTCATCCCAGAATTCTGCCGGAGTCATTCCGAGAGCGGGAATAAAGGAATAGTTTTGCATATCGGTTGTCGATAGTGTTTTATCGAAGTCATACATGATGGCAATAATTGGTTTTGGCATATTTTTTAACCTCATAAAAGATTTTATCATACTTTTCTCAAAATAGTCAATCAATAGGCTTAAGCCTGTTTCTCATTCTCCATTTTGCTTTAATGGTTAAATATGATAGTATTTCTTTGCGAGAAAAAAGCATGTTTGATTATCTTGAACCTTGGTTGAATACTTTGTTAACAATTATCACTATTGTCGGGGCAATAATGGTTTTGTTGCTCATTGTCGATCTCGGTTTAATTGGGACTTTTCGAGCGATACTCAAGCGCCACAACAAAGCGATGAATGTCATGCTAATGACAAAATATGATAATATCAAAAAAATAATTGATATATTAGATGAGATTGGGTCCTCTGTAGATGTTAGATTAAAGAAGACCTTTACTTCGATTGACCCGAAATTGTTTGCTTCTCAAGACACTATTCAATGCAAACAAGCGAGAGATAAATTAACCTATCTTCAATCAGAGATATTTTTTCTTTCTCGAAAGAACACATTCGTTGAAAACAATGACAAGTTCACTGTGGCAAAAAACAATATTATAGAGACTGATGTTGTTTATCGAAATACTGTTGCTATGTATAACGCCGACGTCCTTGGTTATAACTATTGGATTCGCTTTTTGCCATACCGCTGGTTATTTCTCATGTTTAAGATAAAAGAAAAAGAATTAATATAAGGAATTGTTGTTGAAAACAATTTCTTTTTTTACTATCCGTCGTGGTTTACAATTAAAAAATGGTGAGGCATTTTGCTCTCCATCGATATTACAATTCATAAGGAGAATAATATGAAGACACAAGCTGTAAAATTTAGTCAGTACCCATTCATTGTTCCTACGGAAAAACGAATTGCTAACAAGTTAGAAAAATTGATTAGTGATTTAAAAGAATGCGGATCTGCTCGCACTGCCACCTTAGCAGTAAAACATTGGAACAAATACGGGGAAGAACTCTCCACTCAATTGAGTTTAATTTCCGTAAAATACAGTGTTGATACAACTAATAAGGTATACAAGAAAGCCCAAGATAGAATGGATGAACTTTCTCCATTGATTTCAAAGTATTCAAACGATTATGAGAAAATCATGTCC
>JAQVAY010000049.1 GCA_028690575.1 Bacilli bacterium
GTATTAAATACTTGATTGGCGGGGCGAGCCTGGCGGCTCGCCCTTAGCGGAGCAAACCGAAGGTTTGCGATTGCGGGCGGGTTGGACGCTGAAAGCGGACGACCTCAGCGGAGGCGGACCGACCCGTAGGGGCGGGCTCAGCGGAGCAAACCGAAGGTTTGCGATCAAGGCTTTGATTTGCGTCTGGGAGGTTTTTTTGCGATGATATCTGGATGTTTCCCTCCTCATCGGTTATTCTGGGATATGCATGTTGTTCCATTTTTCCTGTGTGTGTTGACGTCAGACGGCAGAAGTCAGACGGCAGAAGTCAGGTTGATTTTATGGAAAATAGATGCCCCGGAATTTTCGGGGACTGTTTTCTTCTGTCATTTTTAAAACTCTTAATTAATTATATATACTTTTAGAAATAAATAAATAACACAAGAGTATTTTGGCATCACATCTCTCTCGGGAGAGTGTGGCTCAATTTTATCGGGGTAGTTCTTTTTTCTGAAAAGGCACGTGACGTCTGCCGTCTGACGTCAACTTAGGGGACGAAGGGGCGGTAAGAGCGGAGCCCAACGCGGCGGGGATATCCTCTATCTTGGAGGAAAAAATCTCTTTTGAGTACATGGAGTTTCAGCAAAAATAATTACAGCGTCTCCAAAACCATTTACACATATCAAAGTCAGGTGATAAACACTTTAGTGTTATCACATGAATTTGCTAAAGAACTTACTATTTTTTTCAATAAGTAAAAAATAGGGATATTAGAATTCTCTTATTTTCTTCTAATCAGAATACCTGCGCATAGTAAACCTGTCATTAACCCTGCCAGACCTATCGGGCTCTTAGTCTGTGTCGGCGCAGGTGTTGCAGCAGTGGGTGCTGCCGGCGCTGCTGTTGTCACAACAGGCGAGGGCGCTGCTGTTGTCACAACAGGTGAGGGCGCTGCTGTTGCAGTCTGAGTCGGTACGGTCTTTGAATCTCCGGATACAGCCGCCCCTTCTTCAAAGACGATTGCAAACGGACTGAAACTGGTAGTTTTTGCGGTGTAGTAGACATATCCGTCAGAGCCAATATGGTATTCGGTCGGTAATGCAGCCCATTTTCCTTCAACGTAGTGATACAGGCAGACATCTTCTGCAGAGTAACCGTTTGAAGTAAGTTCACTCTGCTGAATCTTGAACGAAATCTCTGCTGTTTCTCCTGATGGATAAGTTGTGACTGATATGTCGAAGATAAGATACGTCTTCTTTCCAGAGGGAGCTGCCTGTTTGGAGTCAAGGGAGAGGAGAACCTGTCCGTTGGAACCTTTTGGAAGATTTACTGAGGTAACAACCTTACTTGAACCAAATGATACAATACCGCCGTCAGAAACTGTACGCGGATATTCTGTGTAATGTCCACTGCCGGTGTCTGAGCCGTCATCTGTAAGGTGTAATGATGGGGTGGGGGTAACAGGTACAGGAGTTATTTCTGTTTTTATTACATTATTTGTTTCATCGACAGACCATTGAGAATTTACTGTTCCGTCACCATCACCATCAATGTTTAAGACAACTGGTTTTTCAGCATCTGTGGTATTCGTGGTGATAATCACATCTTTTGTAATCGGGACATCTTCAAAAGATTTGGATGCTGTTTCTTCGTTATTTGCATTGTAATTTGAAACTGAATAGTTCATTGTTCCATTATCAGTTCCTTCAAGTGTAATGGAATAATCAATGTCCTCATCTAACATCAGATATTTCTTATCTCCATTTGCTCCAAATATTTCCAATGTACCAAATGAACTGCTAAGCCTTAAATTGTCAGGTGATGAGGATAATCTGTCGCCATCTCCTTCTATAACTACGTCAACAGGACAGGCTATGCGAATTACTTTGTATCCTTTATAGTCTGGAACGTCATCTTGAATTGCTTCCAGTTCTGTATTGCTATATTCAACATCGCAAAGTTTCGTGTTGTTTCTTATGATTGCGTTAACAAATGCTATAGTATTGTAATGAGATAAAATTCCGTCGTGTGTTGCAGTTACTGTAAGCCGACGTGTATCGGAGATGGATAAGGATAACAATTTATTCATACTTGTGGCAGATAAATATGGGACTGTCCCATCTCCTCTATTTGAAGGAAAGATATGATCTATGTCAATGTCATCAAATGTTGTTCCATCATTAAATGATACTGCATAGATTGTAGGTTTTCCATCTCCAAATACAAAGTATGCATTTTCATACTCCCCCAACTCAACCCCAGTTGATGATGAATGAATTGAGGAGTGCAGATTCTCTGCTGCAGTATATTTACCAGAACCAAATATTGTCTTAACTACAGACTCATATGATGAATAATCCGCAGGGGATTGTGTGCGGGCAAATAGCCTATATCCATAGGAAACTCCAACAGCTATTGATTGATAGAAACTTACATACTCTTTTGTAGGTGCAAGGTCTGTTACTGACTGATAACTTGCTTTTATTGGCTTTGTCATTATATGGATAAGAACGCTATCTGTAATCCTATCTTTAACATTCGCAAATATATTAGTTGTTGTCGCCGGATTTTCAAGTACGCTTTGTGTAAGTGTACTTACAAGTAGCTTTGGTGCTCCTTCATATGGGGTGGCTATAGTAATAATATTATTTACTTTATTATATCCATATATTTCAACATATTTAGATACAACGAGTCCACCCATACTATGAGCTATGAGTTCAACTTCATCTGATTTAGAGTTCCTACAGATAGTATCAATATACTCATTTAATTTATCTGCTGTATCTGTGTTTGGTTGTCTCCAATCATACGAGAAGAAGTATATTTCTCGATTTGGGAATTGAGATGATAGGTTATCCATTAATCCTTTATATGTGTCTTGAGCACCGTATTCTTTATATATTTCCTTATTTTGATTTTTGGAATAACTTGAACCTAATTGTAGATTATTCTTTAAACTATAGTCAGGATATTCAAAAACATCTCCTAATTTTGCTAATTCAACTAGAGCAAATGCATTATTAGTGGGACTTGGATCAAATCCCAGATTCATAAGAGTTGTAAGAAGGCTATTAAAATCCGAAATATCCCAATTTGGAAAGACTGTTTTTAAATCGGGAGGCCACATTAAATATGCATCACCATTACTATTAGTTGAATATAATTTACTTGCCATTATCCCCGGAACTACAATAATCGGATTTGCTTCAACCGTAAAATTTATTTCAGAACTTCGAGCAATTTCATTAAGTGTACCTTTTTCAAAGATTGCAGCATAAACTGTATATTCCCCTGGAATCGCCAAATCTCTTGTTGTCCCCAAATCGATAATCGTGTTTGTGATTGGAATGTCAGTATATGTTACACTTCCAAATTCGCAACTTGAACTGCCATCGGGATTTTTAAAGAAAAGCATTGTTTCATTTCCAATGTAACTGTCTGTTGCAAGAGTGAATGTGATTGGACTTTCTATGTTTATCGTCTGCTCATCAATAGAAATATTTTGATCGTCATTTCCAGGAATATGTACTTTAAGTAGAGGAGCAGTCAACTCTTTGGCAACTTCATCAAATACAAATTTGAGATCACTAACATCGGTGGTAGTCACCTCGTAGTATACTTTATTCTGAAGGTTTTTTAACAAATCCCTACCTTTAGTTGAACTGTGGAAGAAACCAATAGTATAAATATTATACTTTGCCTTCAAACTTGGGGCAAGAGAATAAACATCACCAGCGGGATCCTTACTCTCTTGAGATTCGGGATAACCGTCAGACAGAACAACAATATTCTTGATGTCTGCATTACTTTGTTCCAACAGAGAATCAGCTTTAGAAAGTCCTTTTGCCAATTCAGTAAGTCCACCTGCTGATAAACCATTAATTGAAGAATTCAATGCCTCCCAATCATTGGTAAATCCGATTAGTGTTTGAGCATCGCTTGCAAATGTGACAATTGCAACACGGTTATCCCCGCTTGCTTCACTAATATCATCAATAAATATTTTAGCAACGTTCTTTAATGTTGTAATCGGTTCATTACTCATGCTTCCCGAAACGTCCAAGACTAAAACAACATCTCTTGAGAGGCTTTGTTGAGTTGCTGAATTCAGTTGTGTTGCTAACACTGCATCCGGTGATTCTGCAGAAATCGGTACAATAAATAAAGCACAGATTAGTATCATAAACACCAGAATTAGCGATGCCTTCTGATAACCAAACTGTGGTATAGAACGATGCTTTGCTCGTATCATCATTTTTTCACTTCTTTTTAAAAAGCTATCACCACCAACATGATGATGTAACGATGCATCTCAATTGAATACCACCATGTAACAGAGATATACTTACAATCCAATATTTGAATTGGGGGGGAGTATAATGATTTCGGATAATTGAGCGTATTCATATGAAAAATACGACACGCCTGAAGTACATCAGCACGTCTTGTTTTAAGTTCACCGCAATTGGCTGCGTGTTCTTCGAAACGGATGAATATTTGGCGGATTATTTGCCATGCGCTCTTAGGTTTGAAAGGATAATGATTAATCGTTGGTTTAAATTGATCTGCATAATTAGAGTTCGTGATCTAAGGGATTTTTGAAAGTGTCAAAAGAACATGAAGCTCCGCTTCAAGCTCCCTTGATAAAAAACAGGAGAATTTCTATTAACCTTTTTTTTTATGAAAATCTAAAGTGGATTTGGTTTTGAAACTAATATCAGCTAAAAAAATAGTTCAGACTTATGACAATGATATGCTGATATTGAGATTATTTTTTTAACATATTTGTCGTTTTTTTTTTGATTTATACTTTATTTTGTATTGTTATCAGTTGATATAAATTATAACAGAGTGCTGCGAACATATTTTTCACCCTCACTCTTAGTATTGTTGTTACTTTGACAGCCCCCGCATGAAAAACCGTTTTAATCACTGCATATGGTCTCTCTCCCATTGATCTTTTCCTGCTGATTCTCATGTTTCTTAATTTATCTCTTATACTGATTGGATGTCCTCTTACCCCTCTTTTCATAGTTGCACTATATCCCTTACATTTTGCCCCTTGATATCCTCTGTCACGATATACTACCTCTCCTTCTTGTGATAAATCTACCTGACTGTCATGTACATTTGCAGTAGTTGTTTCAATTCTGCGTATTAGATCGTATTTTGTGTCCATAATAGTATGAAGTTTATATCCATAGTGAGTTTTTCCGTTTTTCGACATGATTTTACCATCCTTATCTCTCCTTGTTTTTGCTTTATCACCTCGCGGTGTATCTTTTCTGCAGTAACCCGGATCTGCATAAATAAATGATGCATCCTGAATCATTCCTTTTTCAATTTTAAGACCTTTAAGGTTCAGCTGGTTTTGAAATTCTTTCCAAACCAGTTTGTCAACTCCTGTCTTAGACATACGTTCACGAAACAGCCAAATTGTTGATTTATCAGGTATTTTGTCAGGACAGCCTAAAAAATGCCAGAATGAAAGTCTGTCATAAATCTCACGTTCTACAGCTATATCAGAGAGATTATACCAGACTTCCAATATTTGAATCTTAAACATAAGAATTACATCAATATTTGGATGACCACCTTTGGAGGATGAGTTATTATAAATGGGTTCTAGATAAGGACGAAAAACAGACCAGTCAATCGATTTGCCAACGGCGGATAAACGATCACAAAGTTTCTCACACCGATCATTATATGCTTGATTCAATCCAAAAGTGATGAAATTACTCATAAATATTATTTTGTTTTATACAATATTAGTATTATATGAATAAATGCTGTGGGGGGTTGTTAGAAATTCTCATATTTATGTTCAAAATGGTACGTGAATTGAAATATATCGGAATTGTCAAATCATCAACAGAAATAGTCGTACCCCTCGCGGGCACGTGGATTGAAATTGTGATACTGTGTTAACGTTTCCGAGAGCCGCGAGTCGTGCCCCCCGCGGGCACGTGGATTAAAAGAAGTCCCGGGTTTCCCAGGACGGTTTTCCCTTTTCAAAAAAACTTCCTGCAAACATTTTTTAGGACGCAGAAAGAGGATATATCCACCGCGGGCCGCTCCGCGCCGCAGTCACTCCCCCGCACCCCGGAATCAAAAAAGAGATGTCCGCTCTCCTCTTTTGAAAACAGAAGGTTCCCTATTCATCCGCCCCTGTCCCCCTTTTCGTGCATTTCGTTGGCGGGTTGGACGCTGAAAGC
>JAQVAY010000050.1 GCA_028690575.1 Bacilli bacterium
TTATTGCTCATTTTGCTGAATCGAGTCATGTTATCAAGAGTGCAACCGCTGCCAAAGGCGAATTCGCTGCGACAATCGTTGATTTCGAAGGCAAAGATTGTGAAAAAGGATGTTTCAAGGACATAATTAAAGCTTTGCCCGGCGTAATTCGCTTCAGAGTTGTTAATTAATTATTTGATTAAAACAAAAGAGTTCAATTTTTGAACTCTTTTTTTGTACATAAGTTTAAACTTATTTAATAATTGTTCCGACTTTTTCACTGAAGGCTAATTCAGCTACTTCAAGAGAAGAAATAATCGCGGTTTTTCCGGGTTTTTCTTTCAAAAATTTGCAACAAGCATTCACTTTTGGATACATGCTGCCTTTGGCGAAATAATCGCCCTTTAATAGTTCGCTCATTTCATCGACTGAAATCTTTTCAATTTTCCTCTCATCCGGTTTTTTGTAATTGATATAAACATTATCAACGGCGGTTAAAATTACTAAGTAATCAGCATTAACTAAACTAGCAACTTTTGCGGAAGCATAGTCTTTATCAATAACCGCGGCGACACCTTCAATTGAACCATCTTCATTTCTAATGACGGGAATTCCACCGCCACCCGCACAGATGACCACATGGCCAGCTGCCACTAAGTTTAAGATGCTATTCTTTTCGATAATATCAATTGGGAGTGGTGAAGGGACAACACGGCGGTATCCACGGCCAGCGTCTTCCTTCACGGTGTATCCTTTTTCTTCAGCGATAGCTTTTGCTTGCTCCTCGCTATAGAAGGTACCAATTGGTTTGGATGGAGATTTGAAGAGCGGGTCATTCTTATCAACAACCACTTGTGATACAAGAGTGACAACATCTCTTTGAATTCCTTGAGCTCTTAGCTCATTATCAATCGCGTTTTGAATATGAAAACCGATATAGCCTTCGCTCATCGCTCCACATTCTGGAAAAGGCATATCAGGAACACTTTTAGCCTCAGTAAAGGCTAAGTTAATCATTCCAACTTGTGGTCCGTTTCCGTGAACAATAATGATTTCATCTCCTCTTTTGATTAGAGAGACAATTGGCTTTGCGACTTTTTTGAGCAGTTCTTTTTGTTCTTCAGCATTGTTGCCAAGAGCGTTCCCGCCAAGCGAAACAACATATCTTTTCATGTGAATGTACTTCCTTAAATCTTAAATAGTATATCACGAGGCAAAAAGAAAAAAAGAGGGCGACTAATCGTCACTCTCTTGATCATCGTTATCTTCGTTGTCGAAGGCGTCAGCATTAATTGATACTTTAATATCTCTTTGACATCTCTTGTGCTTGAGCGCTGCATCAATTGGACCAAACAAAGTGTAATATAACGGAATGGCTAAGAACACTACCCACATGGGGTGCCAAAGTTCGGCTGATAATCCTGGAACAACCATACAAACGAAGAAATATGTGAATGTTGCGACAAAAGGCATATTGAATTTTGTGAATTTCCGCGAAAATATAGCGCGTACTAAGGAAGTTATGATTTCCGGAATTAGGAACACAACCCATCCGTTGTGCCACATGCCCATAAGCGAACCAAGAAGAATGTATGTGACCAACGCGATAAGCATTAATCCTGATAAAACAATTCCACTTATTTTGCCGCTGCAGTCTCTTTCTTTTGGAGACATGAATGCTTCAAAGTGGTGCTTTTTGCAATCATCTTTCTTCGAGTCGGTGATATGAATACCGCTTATTCCTACGTGAACCTCACTGCCATCTTTATCGATAACGTGAATTCCGCCAGGACCGATATCAATCTTATCACCTTTTGGTTTGTCCTTGTTTTCCTCTTTAGGATCACCAGTTTCTTTGTTTTCTGATGGTTCTTCTTCTTTTTTAACTTGTTCCTTAACTATTGTTTCTACATCTTCTTCGGTGTTTAATAGCTCGTCAATAGAAACATTGTATAACTTAGCTAAACAAATAAGGTTATCTGTGTCTGGAGAGGCCTCTGCACGCTCCCACTTTGATACTGCCTGACGTGATAAACCTAATTTATCAGCCAATTCTTCCTGCGAGTATCCTTTTTTCTTTCTCATCTTAACAAGTCTGTCAGCAATTTCGATGTTCATAATTTTTTCCCCTCACTGATGACATTAATTTACCAATTTTATTCCGGTTGCGACAACCAACTCTACTTTTCATATCCGCAACTATTGGTTGCTTTTTCATTTTACACTCATTTTGTCAAATCGTTAACTTGAAGCGATAATAAATAACTTATACAATAAGTATATTCATTAATATGATTGAAGGAATTATTCTTGCGGGAGGTTACTCCTCAAGAGCCCGGACGAATAAAATGATGCTGAGGTTTAATGGCGAACCTCTTATTTTGCATACCGTTTTGAGCTTTTTGCCATTTGTTGACCATCTAAAAGTTGTGACTGGATTCTATGATTCTGATATTCGAGAAGCCTTAAAAGATTTGCCAAAAATAGAAATCACAAATAACCCTCATTACGATAGAGGAATGTTTTCCAGTGTCTTATGGGGAGTTCAAAATGTTGATTGTGACATATTTATCATTCCGGGAGACTGCCCTTTTGTAAAAAGGGAAACCATGTTAGCTTTAATTAATGGGAAGGGTAATTTACGTGTTCCTGTCTATAAAGGAGAAACCGGTCATCCATTATTCATCAGTCGTCAATTAGTAAAAGAGTTGAAGAAAGAACCGGTAGATTATAATCTAAAAGCATTTCGCAATCGCTTTAATTATGAAATAATAAATACTGACGACAAAAATATACTTAATGACATAGACACGATAAACGATTATCAAGATTTGAATAAAAATCTAGAAGGGAAATAGTATGCGAGCAAAAAACTTTTATCGAGCCACATCACTAGACGATGCTTATCGCAAGCTGTCGGAGAATCCAAAGAACGCGATTATCGCCGGAGGACTTTGGATGAAGAAACTAGGTCAGAGTTATGACACATTAATTGACTTATCCGATCTTGGACTAAATAAAATTGAGGAATCTGAGAATTCTATCAAGGTTGGCTCAATGGTTACTCTTAGAAACTTTGAGACTTCACCTTTAATTAAAGAAATATGTGGAGGATTAGCCTCTACCGCAGCTGGAGAAATTATGGGAGTTAACTTCCGTAACCTCGCCACTATCGGAGGATCAGTGTTTGGAAGATATCCATTTTCGGATGTTATCACTTCTCTCCTCGCTCTTGATGTTACTTTGGAGTTCTTCCCAGAACAAAAAATGTCTTTAGAAGAATACTTAAACTATCGTGGTAAAATTCAAGGAATCCTTGTTGCCCTTTATATTAAAAAAGATGCAGGCACATACTTCTATAAGAAAGTAAAAGCCACTGCTTTGGACTTTCCTTTGGTGAACATCGCTATCACATTGAGAAACAATAAGCATTATATCGTTGTCGGTTCTCGACCAATGATTGCTTCTCTTGCTCATCAAGCGATGAAAGAAGCTGATGCAGGTGAAGATGCCTCAAAAGTAGCAAAAACTGCGATTGGCGAATATTCATTCGCTGATAGCGTCGCAATCGGAAAAGATTATCGCAAAGAAATTTCTGAAGTATATATTCGCCGTGGACTTAAGGAGGTCAGCAAGTAATGGAAGTAAGATTTGTTTTAAATAGGACTGAGGTTGTCCTAAACGTTCGCCCTGATGAATACCTTGCTGAGACATTAAGAAATCAAGGAGTCTTATCAGTTCATATTGGTTGCAATGAAAGCAACTGTGGAACTTGCACTGTTTTAATTAATGGTAAACCATCAATGTCTTGTAGTGTTTTAACCGCACAAGTGTACGGCAAAACAGTCACCACTGTCGAAGACATCCAAGAAGAAGCCAATAAAATTGCTGATTATTTTTCTGATGAAGGAGCCGATCAATGTGGTTTCTGCCTCGTCGGATTTGCTCTTGTCGTTCACGCCCTGGCTTTAGAATACCCAAATCCAACTGATGAAGAAATTAAGAATTACCTCGTTGGTAATCTTTGCCGTTGTAGTGGCTATCACGCTCAAATGGAAGCCGTGAAGAAATATTTAGCGGAGGTCAAAAAACATGCCAAAAAGTAATTTAAAAGTCGTTAACAAAAAGACTCGTTCTGTCGATGGCCACGCTGAGATGATGGGCCGTCCAGTTTATACTGACGACTACGCCGCTCATGGTTCTCTTGTTTGCAGAATGCTCCGCAGCCCTCATGCTTTTGCTCATATCAAAAACATTGATACCAGCAAAGCTGAAGCATTGAACGGTGTGAAATGTGTTCTTACTTATAAGAATGTTCCTCACGTCGCTATGTCGCGTGCTGGTCAAGGCGCGCCAGCTCCATCTCCAATCGACAAATTTATTCTTGATGAGTATGTTCGCTATGTAGGTGATGAAGTGGCCCTTGTTGCCGCTATTGATGAACAAATCGCTGAAGACGCTCTCAAATTAATCGAAGTAGAATACGAACTATTAGAGCCAGTTCTTGACTACAAGACTGCTTATCAAAATAAAAACGTTATTCACCCAGAAGATGGTATTTCTCAAGCTTTTGAAATGGGCTTTAGACCAAAAGAAAATGTTGCCGCTACCTATGAAATGGAAATTGGCAATGTTGAAAAAGTGCTTAGCGAATGTGATGTTGTTATTGAGCACACAGCTGAATCACAAGCTCAAGCACATGCCATGATGGAGCCACATTGTTCAAACGCTCATCTTGATGATCATGATCGTCTTGTAATCTATACATGCACTCAAACGCCTTTCCATATGCGTCGAATTCTTACCAAGACATTGAATCTTCCGCTGAACAAGGTTCGCATTATTAAACCACGTGTTGGTGGAGGTTTCGGGGGAAAACAAGCCTTTCACTGTGAATTTTTTGTCGCTCTAGTGACATTGAGAACTGGTTTACCCTCTCGCATGTCATACACCAGAGAAGAAGTATTTAGTTCATCTTATACTCGCCACCCGATGATGATTTCCATGAAAATCGGAGCTAACAAAGATGGCGTAATTAAAGCCATTGATTGTCGCGCGCTGAGCGACACTGGAGCCTATGGCGAGCACGCTTTGACTGTCTTTATGATTGTTGGTAGCAAAGTTTTGCCACTATACAACAAAGTTGAAGCCGTGAAATTTGGTGGGAGAGTGGTTTACACTAACCACGTTCCAGCTGGAGCCTTCCGCGGCTATGGAGCGATTCAAGGCAATTACGTATTAGAAACCGCAATTGACATTTTAGCGGAGAAACTCCATATTTCTCCAATTGAGCTTCGTATGAAAAACTCCATGAAAGAAGGAGAAACTTCTCCAATATTTGAAATTATGGGCGAAGGAACTAAAGGAACCCCCATGATAATGGAATCCTGCAAATTACCTTATTGTATTGAAAGAGGCGCTGAATTAATTGGATGGGATAAGAAATATCCTCGCATTCAAGTCGGGCCTCACACAATTCGTTCCGTCGGTATGGCTATTGCTATGCAAGGTAGCGGAATTCCTTTGATGGATATGGGGTCATCGTCGATTAAACTCAATGACGATGGTACATATGTCGTCACTTCAGGAGCCACCGATATCGGACAAGGTTCCGACACTGTAATTACTCAAATCGTCGCTGAAGAATTAATGACCACAGTTGAT
Organism: Bacilli bacterium; assembly: GCA_028690575.1. Classification (GTDB taxonomy): domain Bacteria; phylum Bacillota_I; class Bacilli_A; order RFN20; family CAG-826; genus JAAYDH01. Next base: position 5,644 of record JAQVAY010000050.1, read on the forward strand.
AAAGTGACCATCTATTCTTCTGATACTGACTTAACCCCATTTGATGTGGGAGCTTATGCCTCATCAACAACCTATATTTCTGGAAACGCCGCCTTAAAAGCAGCCCAAAAAATGAAAGAAAGATTAATCAAAGAAGCCGCTCGAGTTTTAGATGCAGCTGAAGAGGACATCGAATTCGATGGTTTAACATTCAAAGCCAAGAATAACGAGATTACACTTCCAGACTTAGCTAGACAAATCACCTATTCTAAGGAAATGAAACAAATCGCTGTGACCGAGAGTTATTTCGGTCATGTATCGCCTCCTCCCTTTATGGCGGGGTACGCGGAAATTGAAATCGACACTGAAACCTATGAATATAAGCTCATCGATTATGTCTCAGTCGTAGACTGCGGAACAACGATTAACCCAATGTTGGCTAAAGGCCAAGTAGAAGGCG
>JAQVAY010000007.1:0-26543 GCA_028690575.1 Bacilli bacterium
ATAAGCCTGCTTTTTCTTCCACTAATTCGCTTGGAAGAGTGGAAACATCAAGTCTTACTTCTGGCTTTTCGCTTTCAAAAGTTGTCTCGAGCAAGCCTTTCTTGTTTTTCTTAAATTTAAGAATTTTCCCTTCAACAGAAAAAACATAGTTAATTTTATTTGGTATCAATGTGAGTGTTAGTTTATTCATTTTTTTCCTTATTTTTTAAGCCGGCTTAATCACAATAATTAAAATCGTGAATAAGATAGAGGCTACAATGCCGACAAAACTAATGATAATTTTGGCTGTCTTTGTGGAATTGTTCGGAGTAGTAAAAAATAAAATAAGTGAGGTGATTAAAAATAGACATGAAACAACGCATAGAGGAATAGCGGCTTGGTGAAATAATGAAGCGAAAAAGGCGACTAAATTAGCCGGCCCTTCGGTTATAGAATCTAGAATGGCATTAAATTCGGGATTGAGCAAAGCCGCACCTAGCGTAAGCAAGACAAAAATTATCAATAGAAGAACAACTATAAGCCAAATACCGATGATGAATACAAAAGAAAGAAAGCCAATAACCAATAAAGAGGCAGCAGTTATGCCAATATTAAAGAGAAGTCCTCCAACGCGATTGATTCGCCGATGTAAGATAAGTTCATTCATATTATCATTTTAAGTGTTTGAAAATGCATATTCAAGACCAATGAAGAATGTATTTTTTTCCTTCATACATTCAAAGAAAAAATCCGCTTTTCTGTTGAGAAATATTTAATGCAATATGTTAAATAAATGATTGTTTTTTAATTGTGAAGTTTTTTTTGAAATAAGAGGTTCTTTAAGGTAAGTTAAAACCAAACAAACCTTTAATGAATGTTTTTAACTTTCAAGTCAAATAATGTGTGTTCTTTTGTTTAATGCGTACTTTAATTAATTGTTATTTCTTATTCGCCGCTACAATAAAATGGACATCTTTTTTTAATGCATTCTTTATTAAGATTTGTGAACTCACATTCAATTTTGTCAATTTCCAAGGCTAAGGAATAATGCTCATTAACATATTTAACGGCCTCGCTCAACGAGATAAAGGCATTTCTTTTACAACATCTTGGGCCACCAATCTCGCTCATTTTTTTAATGACTTTAGAGCTAAAAATCATATGGGATGAATAATTCCCATCAGAGGATAAAGGACCTGTATTGTCTAACAATGCAAAAACAGCGTTGATGGATGCTACTGAACCACACATCCCCCAGAATCCGCACATTCCTCCGGGCATCTTAATGGTGCGCTCAGCCAACTGGTCAAGAACAGTGCTTAAATCTATGCCCAAGCCAGCGTTTTTCATCGCGACCAATAAGGATGCACCATCTAAAAAGTGGTGTTCAGGACCATGTATGCTGACAAAATCTTTATGCATAATGTTCTTAATTATTTTTATGGGATTTTTGCTATCCGATTGTAACAAAGCCCTTTTTATTAGTTTGTATTTTTCATCTATTGTGTATGTCATGCATTTCTCCTTGTAGTAAAACGGTCAATTAATTGTATCACTTTTACATCTAAAAATGGCTGTTTAAACCTTATACATGCTAAAAAACAAAAAAACTCGCTTTTTCACTGATTTTTAGAACAGTTAATAGCGGGTATTTTTTAAATGGTGACCATATCGGGATTCGAACCCGAGAATGCTACCGTGAAAGGGTAGTGAGTTAAGCCGCTTCTCCATATGGCCAAGTGGCGCCTACCGAGGGACTCGAACCCACGACCGATCGGTTAACAGCCGATAGCTCTACCGACTGAGCTAGGTAGGCAACGTACAGGTAAATAGGAACACTTACTTGTAAAACGCAAGAGAAATAATATCACGCAAGTCGTCTAAAGACAAGTAGTTATTTGCTTTTCGAATTAACTAAATCAACAACATCTTTTAAAGTAACAAGATGAGCGATTTCGTCGCTGGAAAATTCCACTCCAACTTCCTCTTCAATTTCGATCATAACTTCTACTAAATCAAGGGAGTCGAGACCTAAATCGACTAATTTGCCTTCTTCTGAAAGTGAAGAAACATCCACGCGCTTTCCTAAGATTGTTTTTACTGTATCAATTACGGCCATATTCTTTACCTCGCAGTTATTATAAACGAAACTAAAAACAACACAAAATAAAAACGATTCCCGGCCTAGGAATCGTCCTTTTCTTAAACGCTTGTTTGGTCGATAACTTCTGCTACTTGACTTGTCGCTGACGATGTCATTGAAGAAAAAGCTGCGGTAAGACAAGCACTGAGTGTTCCGAACAAAATCAAAACTAAGATGACTCCAAGCAATGATCCTTTTAGTTCCGACATAATCTCTCCTTTCTATGAATAATAACCAATAATCGCCGATCGCTTTATCGCTATTGTCATGGGTTCCTTTGAAATAACGATAAGAGTGACCTGCCGAGATATTTTGTAATCGAGTGTCTCTCCAAACTTTGGGTGGCAGAAACTTAGACATTCAAAATCAACATTATAACGATTTTCAATTTCTTGAATTAAATAGTCATCGAGCGTTCCATATTGACTAATCCGGTACGAGATAGCGACTGATTGAGCATCCAAGTTGCTAAACACAAATTGAACAGTGATTAAATCAATGCCAAAAGCAAAGAAAAGAGCCACGAAAATCATTGAAAGAATCAACCCAATTTTATAAGACATTGACCATGTCCCCCACAACTGAAATAATGCTAAAGGATAAAACCATCACAATCGCTCCTGCTCCAAGTAGCGGAAAGGCGGTCATTTGTGACAAAGACTTCTGCTTTTTGACTTTCATTTCAGCGTTGTAATTGTTGGTGATACTCTGAAAGAGAACTGTGAATTGAGAAAGTTGCAAAGAGTTTTGGCCTTGGTCCACCATTTGATAAATCGATAGCATCAAATTTTTTATGATGTTACTGGTAAAGTTTAAAGCAAAACTCATGAATGGTTTAACACTTTTGTCTCTATCAATATTAGCGAGAAATATGACGATTTTTTCCTTCATCCAGTGAGAAGAAAAATCCTCTAACTTTTGAAATGATTGATAGACAGTGTTTTTATTATTAATGAATGTTTGAAAATAAGATAAAAGCGAAATAAGTTCTTCGCTGTGCGCCTTTTCTAATTGAGCTTTCTTGTTGGAGTAAAAGGAAAAAAGGTAATAATTAATAAACGCCATAGCGAGAACACTGAAAGAAATAATCAATAACTCTTTGAGAAAAAAGTTTATTAAACAAAACGAAATTATAAGGATTAAATTTGACAAAACAATTTTTAATATTTCTTTGCGATATGAGTAACCTAGTTCCTCGATTTTCTCGCGCCACTTATTTTTCACCATAATTCCAACCCCTTATTTCTATCTTTGTCATTCGTTTGGTCAGTAATTCAATAGAAAAAAGTAAAATAAGAAAAATGCCCAAAACAGCATAAGGATAAAATACTTGCCGAGTAATTGAATGATAGAAATCAGCCAAAACAAGGCGCAAAATCGACAAAATAAGTAATGAGAATGCCCAAAGTAGAGAGAACTCCACTATTATCTTTCGATTTTCACTTTGACAGAAAATAATGTATTCTTCGGTTTCTCGGCACTCATTGGACAAGTAATTTGACATAGCTAAAATGTCTCCTCCTTGTTCACACCAAAGGACTATAAGGTCAGTAAAAAGAGAATAAAGGTGGAAAGGAAAAAATCTTTTAAGATAGATAATTTTCTCATTTTCTGTTAAATCTTGGATTCCTTCCAACTCTTCTTTAAAATCTTGCCCAAGTGACTCACTACCTGAAGCAAAAGCCCCACTGATTGATTCCTTAACACTTAACGAAACGATAAAATTGTTAATGAAGTAATAACAGTTATGAAATCTTGTTATCATCTTAAAATATTTTTTGAATCTTCTCTGTATTACCAAAACAAAGTAGAGGAGTGTCAATGCAAAAAGAGCGAAAGAAACGATAATGTTCTCAGTAGCGAAGTAACATATAAAAGCAAAAATTGCGCTAAGAATTATGCCTATGAAAACAATCTTACTCATGGCGATTTTCCTTAATAAATGTTTTAATAAAAAGCTGATCGGATTCATCAAAAGTTAACATTTTAGCCGTGTTTTGATCGATTTTTTTAAAATTATGTCTTTTTTTGACACATTCATATAAACAGTTAGTTTCCCCGTTTTCACTAATGCAATAGAGGCTTGAAACACGCCTATTAATTTTTCCGTTTTCATCTTCTTCTTTAGTGAGATATACGAAGAAACGAAAGTGATATAAAATATCTTTCATTGTGTCCTCATAGCTCATCTTTTTGTCATTCATTAACACCATTCTTACCATGCGGGAAGGCATGCTGAGAGCATCGATCGAATGGATGGTCGTAATAATTGGATGACCGGTCATTGCCGAGTTCAAGACTTCAATCATTTCCGGACCCCTGGCTTCACCAACAACCAACCAATCTGGGTTACTTCTTAGAGCATTTTTTACTAATTCTTGAATTGAGGAACTATTGTTTCTCTCATCGACTTGCCAAGTATTTAGATCTAGTTTTGTTTGTTCCCGGACTTGTTCTAATTCCAAAACATTATCGATAAGAATTATTCGTTTGTTTGTTGGAATTTTCCTTAACAAATACTTTTGAAATTCAGTTTTACCACTACCGGTTAAGCCACCAATGACAATTGACATCCCTGATTTTATGAGCACTTCAAAAAGAGCAATTAGTTCATTGCTGAGAAAGTTGTTGCTGTCCGTTATTCTAGGTACAGAAGAGGCAATTCTTATTGAAAAAGTCAAAGAAGTCTCTTTTCCAATCCTTCCAATTGATTGATGAACAGCGTTGAGACGGTATTTGCCAACTGAAACATCAAGAATAGGAATCTGGTAAGAAAATTGTTTATCTGTTAAGTTAGCAATCTGACGAATAAAATCCTTTATTTCAACTACATCCATGTTGATTTCGGCTAGTTTTCTTCCATAGAGATTATGAAGATAGAATATATTTTCGCCATTAAAAGAAATATCCGTGATATCACTATCTTTCAATAATGGAGATAGAAAGGATGATTCAATAAAAGTTAAGGCTTTATTAATATCCATGGGTCATTTCCTTTATCTCATAAAACATCACGCGATGGTACGAAAAATCAAAAGTAATTAAAGCCGAAATGTCTACTTCAACTGCATTACATTTATCATCAATACAATAAGAGTCATCTTCTTGATGATAATAGTAAAAATCTAATGAAAATTTTTTCGTGTATTTTTCTAAAGCATTTGAGTAGTAAACTGACAAATTATCTTCGAGAGTTCGTTTGTCAAAATATAAAGGTGCGTCTTCCTCATTGTTTATTAATGGAATTGATGTCTCGAATAAAGCTAAGGGCGTTGTTATTACAATCCGATTAATAGCGGTGAGATTTGTGGTAATGGTAAATAATTGAAAACCAAGTATGACTGCAAGAAGAGAAAGAAAGGCGGCAATCATAAAACTATACCTCCTATAACGCAGTAATTACTGTTTTCACAGGGGCCAATCAATCCTTGATAAACGAGGTAAGATACTGTCCAAACAAAATTTGATTGGCTATAGCCCAACCCTTCAATGACAAATGTAAAATTTGATTGGCTTAAATCTTTTAAATGGTTTATTGGTAGATAGAAATATGAGGTGATAGAAAAACCTGATATCTTTGTTATCGACATCTCAAGAGTGTTTGGATTCACATACATCAATGAGGGGAAAGAAAGGGAGTATGTTTCACCTTCTTTTATCAAAGATAACGGAACAATTATTTGACCATTATCATCGGTTTCAATATAACAAAATTCATTAAATGAATCGGGTAATATTAAATAAGCCTTTCGATAAGTCAAATCGTTAATGTATTGGTAGGAAAAGCAGTACTGATTGATGAGCAATCGATAGTATGTGTCAATTAAGAAATAATCAAAAAAATCATTAAAGATATATTTTTCTTGGTAAGTAATTACTCCACTATTGGCGAATTTAAAACTGGTTGAATATTCAAAAATATGGCTCTGAGAGTACTCAATTGGATTATAGGTATTACTCTTTATGGGAAACACTTCAAAACTCGATGAAAGAAGTATGTTCGAGTTATTAGAATCAATTAAATAAAATAAAACATTCATTCCGTTTTCATCCAAATAAGCCTTTGTAAGTAAATTGATGTTAACGTTTCCGTTGTGATATTTTGATATTATTGTACTGGTACTTTTTGATTGAGACACAACAGTGTTATTGTCATCCACTATCTTAAAAAGAAGGTAGACTTCCTGTGCAATAAGAGATGTGCTGTTTATATTGACCTGCAAATTCGGGTTATCATTATGTTGTTTAAAAGGCCCATAAATGGGCGAAGAAAATTGGTATTTATTAATCGGCCCTGCGGATAGAGTCAGTGGCATCAAAAGAAATAACAATATAGCTAACCAAGAATATTTACTTTTCATAAGCTTTAAGAAAATGAACCATTGCTTTTCTCTTATATCGATAATAAGTGCATTTTGGATAAATAGTTTCCCACCAAAAGGGATAACATTCGTGGAAAAAATCATTATTAATAAAGACTTTTTCGACATTATCTAATTCTTCAAATGCATGTTCGACTTTTGAAATAAGAAGGTAGAAAGGATTACTGGTATCTTGATTTCCAGAAGAAAAGGAATAGATTTGATTATCTCTAATTTGTTTCTTACTCGAAAAATACAGTAAAGCAATTTTTTCAACTTCAAAAGCAAGCGTTTTAAAAGAGGCGTGTGGCGATTGTTTCATGTGTTCTCCTAATTAACTTTGTTATCCCAATATGAGAAAAAAGTTGGAAATTAAAAGAAATATTCTTGTTTATCGCTTTTTGCTGTTTTTAATAAATCAAACTTATATAATAATTTCATGATTGTTTTAGCAGGTGCGAGCGCAAGTGGCAAGACAGAAGTCGCCAAAACATTAGCTAAGAAATACGGCATTACAAAAATGATCACTACTACCACTCGCTATATGAGAGTAGGAGAAGTAAATGGCCGCGATTATTTTTTCGTTGATAAAACAAATTTTGAGCAAATGCTTCGTGACGATCGTTTCGTCGAACATACAATTTATAATGGCAATTTTTATGGTTCGACCAAAGACCAAATTGCTCCAGGTCGATGCATCGTTATTGACCCGGCGGGTCTTCGCGCTTATATTGCGTTAAATGATCCCTCAATTGTGACGTTCTTTCTTGATTCTACTGAATCAACTAGATATAGACGAATGATTGAAAGAGGCGATCTTGATGAAATCGCCAAGAAGAGATTGCTTCACGATCAAACCGCTTTCGCAGAAAAAAACATCCCAGAAGTTGATTTTCACATCAATTCTGAGACACAAACCGTTGAACAAGTCGCTGACGAGATTAAAAGTATTTACGATCGAGTCATTCAATCGCGTGGTTTGAATAAATAGTCATATTTATATATAGTTAAAGGATTAAGATAGACGGAACAATGATATCCGTCTTCTTTTTGTTTATAAGACTTAACATAATTGTCAGCCATAAAACGGTAGAAATCTTTTTCAAATGGGAAAACAACATTCTTATGTTTCCACTGTTTTGCAATGTTTGAGGAGAGAAAATCCAATATTTCTTGAACATTATTATCATCTGGTAATAAAGAAGTATAGAGTTCGTTATCTTTTGGTAATTCGCTGGGAATATTGGAAACCTGATCGTATTTATTAAATAAGTAAATAATAGGAATATTTTCAACACCCAATTGAGATAAAACATCCGCGGTTGTTTTGATATGTTCCTTGTAATATTCATCAGAAAAATCGATCACCTCAACGATTAAATTGGCTTCGCTAATTTCTTCAAGGGTAGAACGGAAAGCATCGATTAAATAAATAGGGAGATTAGAAATGAATCCAACGGTATCGGTAATATAAAAGGTTGGAAAGCCATAACAATTAATTAAGCGAGTGGATGTTTCTAGTGTCGCAAAAACATCGTCTTTCACTAAAACAGTTTTGTTGGGGTGACTATGTTGATAGTTCAACAAGCCATTAATCAAAGAAGATTTTCCAGCATTTGTATAACCCACAACCGCTATTTTGTTTATTGGGGAGTCATTTCTTTTTTTACGAGATGTCCTCCGCGATAATTTAATATCTTCAAGTTCCTTCTTTTTTAGAAATATTTTATTTTCAATCTGCCTTTTATTCAGCTCAATCGCTTTTTCTCCTTCTCCCTTGTTTTTTCCTTTTCCGGAAGTAACCTGAGAATAGGAAGCCAGTGCGTTGACTAATTGATTACTGGCGTATTTAAGCTTGGCAATTTCAACTTGAAGTTTAGCTTCTTTACTCTTTGCGTTTGAGTCAAAGATTTCCAATATAATAGAGGTTCGATCGATAACCGGAAAACCCAATATATCTTCCATGACTTTCTTTTGAAGAGGTGTTATATCATCGTTAACTAAAACATATTCAAAAGAAGAGTTTTCGCTTGAATTTTGCAGTTTATTATCTAAAATTTCCTTAATTTCAATGATTTTTCCCGGGCCAAAATATGTGTGAGGGGAAGGTTTGTCAAGGTTCTGATGAAAAGTCTCTATAACCTTATAACCAGCATTTCTAGCTAAGCTAATAAATTCTCTTAAATAATAGAGATCGCCATTTTGTTTTGAGATATGAAAAGCAACAGCGTTAATTTCATTTCGCATAGATAGATCCTAAAATATCGAGTCCATCGATAATGAGTCGATAATCGACTCGTTTTTTCTTAAAATGGCTTAAATGGGGATAGCCACTTACTGACCACAATCCTCTGGGGCGGTAATAATCGCCATTCGCCACTATCTGGCACGTTAAATGGCAAGCTGAAAGGGAAGCTTTCACATTGCTGTGCAAGAATACCGATAGGAATCCATTAGCAATAATTTTAAACCACTTATTATAGTTTCTAATTATTTGAGTGCTGCTGATTCCTGGTTCAGCTAATAGATATTTCACATAAGGGTTAGTGTTTGAAGTGGAATAAAACGAGAAGGCTTGTGTTACACCAAGTTTGGAAACAAAGTACTGTTTCATAAGACTTTGTTTGCCATTAAGCAAAGAAAGATTCTTGTTTTTGTAATTAACTAAATGATAGGCTAAAGAGCCTTGTAAAATAATTCGTTTTTCGGTTTTCGCAGTAGATAGAAAATCTTGTAGAAGAGACAGTAAGTATAAAGGACCAAGGTAATTTGTTCCAATAGTCAAAGGAATAGTATTTTCAAAGGTGGAACTTCTCTTTGGCGAGAAAACCCCAGCGTTAAGGATTAATGTATAAAAATCATGATGTTCATTTTTTAAAAGTTCAGAAAAGGATTTGATGGAAAGAAGATATGATTGATCATAGGCCACGATATTTATGCAAGCATCTGGATGCCTTTGGATTAATAAATTTCTAGCTTCTTGCGCGCGTTGCATGTTTCGACACGCCATGATAATATGAGCACCTTTAAAAAGCAAAACATCACAAATAGAAAAACCAATTCCACTATTGGCCCCAGTGACAATAACTTTTTTTCCTTCAAGACTAACTAAATTATCTCTAATGTAGCGATTAATCTTTTTCATTGACGGCTTCTTTTTCCTCTTCTTTGTCTTTATCGCTGATATTATTGTCAATCACCATAATTTCTCTTGCGGTGTATTGATCAGCTTCCAAGACAATAAAAGTATAATGGAAAAAGTCAAAAGCATCTCCAACTTTCGCAAAGCGATCTAAAATATCTTGGCACAACCCAGATACCGTAGCGTAGTCAGTTTCGTATTCTTCATCAAAATTGATGAGGTCGAAAAAGTCATCGATATTCATCGCTCCATCGACAACAAACTTTCCGTTTCCTTGTTCAACATATTCCTCTTCAATTTCGTCCGTTTCATCAAAAATATCACCGACAATCTCTTCCAGGATATCTTCCATGGTGACAATACCTTCGGTTCCGCCATATTCGTCTTTGATGACAGCGATATGGATTTTGGAGGTTTTAAACTCTCTTAATAAATCCATAACTTGGTGGTTGCGAGGAACAAACAATGGTTCGTAGCATAGTTTTCTAATGTCGATAGTTTCACCTCTTAAATAGGCCTTTAATAGCAATTTAATAGGCAATATGCCAATGATATTATCAACTGTATCTTGAAAAACAGGAATGCGTGAGTGAATAAAAATGTCTCCATCTTTTAATATCTCGTTAATATCGTCTTCGACATCTATGAAAAAAACATCAACACGAGGGGTCATTATTTCATAGGCCTCAATATCATTTAAATCAATTGCCGAGCGAACAAGTTCAGCTTCGTCTTTTTCCAATTCACCATACTCTTCAATAGTGTCAACCATTTCAGTTAAAACTTCTTCATCGATAATATCTTCTTCTTTGGATTTTTTTTGGAATAATTTCCCAAACAAAGCAAAGATTTTAGAAATTGGCCAAACAATAGGGAATGTTAGGTATTTAAAGAAGGTAAGAGGATAAGCAAATAGCAAAGCTAATGAAAAGTTAAATCTCTTACCAATTGCTTTTGGGAAAAATTCACAGAAGATAATCATGAAAATGGTATAAATAATGGGAGTGAGAGTTATGGCGAGGTTGCCACTAGAAGTTTGAGAAGCAATTCCCACGCCAATTAAAGTGACAACAGTCGATGCGCCAATGTTAACGACATTGTTGCCAAAAAGAATTGACGAGATAGTGAAATCAAATTGGTCAGCAATTTTTAAAGCTAGTTTGGATCTTTTAACTTTAATGCCTTTATTAATATTTCTTTGTAGACGATCTTTGTCTACCACTCCATAAACGATATCTGCGCTTGAGAAAAAAGCACTAAAGATGCAAAGAACAGCGAGTATTACGTAATAATACCATTCCATATTACTTTTTCTCCTTGGGAGTGTTTGGCTCATCGATACCACTCACTAATTCTTCTAGGACATCTTCCATGGTCACCATGCCAACCATCTTATGATCTTTATCTCGCACAATAGCGATATGACTATGATTCTTTTTAAACCCATTAAAAAGGTCATCGATCATAATCGTGTTCGGCACAAAATATGGTTTTGATAATATCTTTCGGATAGAGACATTGGTATTCTTTGTTATTTCCTTGAAATAAGTTTTAACTATTAGAATGCCAATTATATTGTCGGGTTGTTGATCATAAACAGGAATGCGAGAGTAATTAGTATTAAGAAGAATTTCCTTCATTTTGTCGTGCGTTAAAGTATTAATATCTAAAGCAAAGACATCTTTTTTTGGAGTGAGAACTTCGCGAACATTTGTATCGATAAATTCTAGTGCTGATTGAATGATTTCAGTTTGCTCTTGTTCAAATAAACCATCGCTTGTTGTCTTTTCAATTACGTTTTCAAAGTCTTCTTCGGTAAATTTGTCATCTGTTTTAACTTTAAATATCTTTTCTATTGTCTTGGTCATCAATTCAAAAATGACTGCAATTGGATATAAAAGAATCATAAAAAGATAAACCGGAATAACAACGATGTATGAAACAGTATCGGGGATTGCTTTGGCTATTGTCTTAGGAAGAGTATCGCCAAGGATATAGAAAAGAAAAGTCATACAGATTGAGGAAATCAATGAGACAGTGTCTTTATTTAAACCATATGTGGCTTCAGGCAAAATGAAATTAACAAAAAGAGTTGCCGAAACAACTGAAGCAGTAATAGCGACTATATTATTTCCGATAAGGATGGCAGTCAACGCTCGATCGAATCGGTCACATACTTTTAGTAGAAGCTTGGCGATTTTGCTTCCGTTGTCTGCTTTGATTTGAATCTTGAAACGGTTACAACAAGATAACGCTGTTTCACTAGCAGAAAAGAAGAAGCTGCCAATAAGACATATTGCAATTATAAGCCACGACAGAGGCACATCCATTCGATGACCACATCCATTCCGAACAATTTGTTCCGTTAAGAATGTTAACATATAACAGGTTCGCGCGCAAATATTTATGTGTAGACTATTAGTAATAATGTGCGCACAAAGAAAAATAAAAAGCCGTTCGAGACGGCTCATTATTAGATAAATCAGCAATAATTATTATTCTTCGTCAAGAGCTTTTTTGGCTTTGTCTTTCGCGGCGATTTTCAACTCTTTCACCCAGTTTACATTGCCAATTTCACCTTGCTCTAAGGCATCGTTTTCCATGACAGTTTGAATCAATTCTTTGCATCGTTTCATAGATAAATCAGATTTGACCTTGAAGACAAGAGGAATTTCAGCATAAATGGCTTTGTTTCCTGCATCTTGAACTGGAATGGTTGAGTTTTTGTAATCATCAGGATTGAGAGCAAAATACAATTTTAAACTCTTTCCCGCGATGGTTAATTTAACATAAGTTTTGCGGTGAAGACGGAAAGTATCACCAGAAGAAGAAACGCGTGATTTTACCCCGTAAGATAGAATCTCATTTTTAATCGTGTTGTAATTGGCTTGCATGTCTTTATCAGCCTTTAACATTCTCTCTTCAAAAGGAATACGAATGATTGGAGCTTTAGGAGCAACCGGTTCTTCCACAACAGGAACTGGAACTGGTTCTGCAACCACTGGAACAGGAGTAACTACAACTTCAGGTTGCGCTACTTGTGTAGGAGCTGGAGAAGTTTCAACCTTTTCAACTACTGGAGCAGGTGCGGGTTTAATAACCTCAGCAACGGTTGGAGCAGGAGCTGGAGCAGGCGCGGGATGAGAAACTGGTTCAACATTTTGAGGAATAGGAGACATGCCATTTCCGAAATACTGAACGATGAGTGGTCCGCCAAAAGTGGCGCCCACAATGCTGTGATTATCGGTGGTTGGACGAGTTTCTTGTTTTGGCTGTTGGGCATTATTGCGAGCAATTTCATCGCGAACGATATCACGAATCATCGCAGCTAATTCTTTAGGATCAATTGGTTCTTGAACAGGGGCGGGTGAAATTTCCTTTTCAACTTCAGGTTCTAACTCTATTTCAGGCTCTGGTTCAGGGATAAAAACAGGAATTGGTTCAGCAGATAAATCTTCATATTCAACAGGATCGTTAGGAGCGTTTAATGCTTCAACCTTATCAGCATCTAATGTCTCATTATTTTCAGCAGGGGTTTCAGTTGTGAATAATTCGTCCGATTCTCTAGCTGCTTTCCTAGTAAAAATAATAGATAAAACATCTAAGACAACAACAAATATAAGGTATAAGCCACTCAATATAACGATGGCGTATGTTCCTATGAGCACTGCAATTTCTGTAGAAGCAAAATTAATGAAGACATTCGAATTAGCAAGAATACTAGCTACCATTATTCCAAGAAGAGCGATAGCAAAGGAAAAAATCGCACAAATAATTTTTAAACCAATATTTTTCTTAATTAGAACAAGGCTAAGAACCATTGAGGCAATGCCTATAACGATAGAAGCATAGAAAATGATTCCGCTTAATAAAACCCCAAAAGTAGCTGAGGCCGGGATGAAAGTAGTAAATATTGCCCCCCAAGCAGTGGGTCCATTTAATGTAACTTGAGTAACGATAGTTCCGATCGCTCCACCAAAAAATAAGGCAGTGAAAATACTCAAAATAACAAATAAAACTTTGAAACTCTTTTTCATAAGAAGTCCTCCAGATAATTATATTATCAAGGGGCGCACGCTAAAAAACAATTCTTTTTAATAAAAATGGGTAAAAGTCGGTTATTTTTTAAAATATTTTAGTTATTTGCAAATATTTTGATGTGGTTTTTAAGTACTTTTATATCAACTTTTTGGGCCACTAATTCTTCCCCGTCAATATCCCAAGAGCTGACCCTATCCATCGTAATATACGCTTTACTAAAAGCATATTTGTAAACTTTTCGTTGGCGAAAGAAGAACCTAAATAAGCCGTTAAACCAACCTCTATTGGTATACATTAAATCAGCTAACCCATCATTTAATTTTGCCTTATTGTTAATTTTGAATCCACCCATATAACGAGAATTCAATATCAACAAAAAAGGTGCAAAAAAACAAAAAGGTCTTTGATTGTTTAATGATATTTCACCTTGAATGTGATCCTTTATAGATAAAGATTTTAGAGCCAATTCATAATATGATAGAGCATGAAAGCGCTTCTTTTTTATAGTTTTGACTTTATAAGGGATATCGGAAAAAGTTCCCACTGAAAGACTAAAAACACCATAGTGATTATTAACCTTAAAAACATCAATTTCTTGGATAAAACCCTTGCTAATAATCTTTAGCGAACGAGAAATGTTTCTAGTATATCCAAAATTTTTGCTTGCATCGTTTAAAGTTCCGCACGGAATGATCCCTAAAACCGGTCGATATTCGTGCCTTGATAAGGCATTAACAACATGATGAAATGTCCCGTCTCCACCAGCAAAAACTAAAGCATCATAAGTATACAAAGGATTTTCTAATACATCATAGAGCTGAGGAAGATTTTCACAATAACGGTATTCAACTGACGATGACATAATTAATAATTCGTGATTAATATGTTCAATTTGTCGCTGGGTAAGCCCTTTACCACTTGAAGGATTATAAATAAAAAGGGTTTTCATATAGTCTAATTATAACAAAAAGTAGAAAAAAAGCTTTGAACAAACTCAAAGCTATTAAACATTTTTTGGTGATCCCACCGGGAATCGAACCCGGGATTAGACCTTGAGAGGGTCTCGTCTTAACCGCTTGACCATGGGACCAGTGAGAGTATTATATAACACTCTCTTAATAGATTAAAACGAAGAAATTACTCTTTCAATTCTTTTATCACAGCAGTTCTTACCAAGGACTTTCATGACATAGAAAAGATTGGGGCTATTTTTCTTTCCTGTTAAGGTAATTCTAAGTATTTCTGCGATATCGGAAACTGATCCAACATATTGGTCAGGATTGTTTTTATAAAGTTTCCCGTTGGGAGCAAAACCCAGTGATTCGCCAATTTGTTTTAATTGGCCGAACCAAGATTGTTCGTCTTGTTCAAGAGATAATTTTTCTTTAATTGACTTTAATACTTCCTTTACTAATGAAGGAGACAATCTCTCAGAGAAGGGAAGTTTTTCTTTAAAAATATTTTCATAAAAATCATCATAAAAGAAACTAATTGATTCAAGGAGATTGCCAAATTTTTCGTAGTCCTTTCGAGGATTCTCTTTCTCTCTTTCAATGTTCATAATTTCTTTGAAATAGGAATGGTTACGATTAACAACTTCTAAAAGTTTGGGCTGATACGTTGTCGCGTAGGAGACCACCATATCAAAAATTTGGTCTTTATTCTTTTTAGCTAAAATTTCTTTGGCAAAAAAGTTCAATTTGCCGATATCGAATAAAGCGCCATCTAAAGACATTTTGGTAAAGGAAAATACGAAATTTTGCATGTTTTCAAATTTGTTTTGGAAAATCCATTCCTCAAAATTGGAATTAGCAATCGTCATCAAATACATAATAATGGCTTCTGTCGGATAACCATCTTGGAGGAAAAAGCTGACAGCTGCTTCACTATCTAATCTCTTTGAAAGCTTTCTCTTGTTGCCATTTTCATCCAATTTCATAATGACTGGTAAATGAGCGTAAAGAGGTGCTGGCCATTCCATGGCTTGGAATAAATCTAAGTGGATGGGAAGTGAAGCGATCCATTCTTCACCACGAATAACTGTCGTAGTACGCATAAAATGGTCATCGACAACATGGGCAAAATGATAAGTGGGAAGTCCATCACTCTTGTAGATGACTATATCCTGGTCGTTTTCAGCAATTTCAAAAACACCGTGAACAAGATCACTCACTTTGATTTTACGAATATGGTTGCCATTACTTTTAAAACGGATGACAAAGGGTTCGCCCGCTTGTAAACGGGTTGCTTTTTCATCGTTGGTTAAAAAACGAGATTTAGCAAACTGTCCATAATATCCAGGAACAAGCTTGGCGGCTTCTTGCTTTGCCCGAATTTCATTTAACTCTTCAGGAGTACAAAAGCAAGGATAGGCTCTCCCTATCTCAAGCAAATGTTTAATGGCTATACGATAGATATCCGCTCTTTCAGATTGGATGTAGGGTCCATAATTACCTCTTTGGTAATCTCCGAGATATCCCTCATCTGGCGTGACATTAAAAACTTTAAGCTGCTCTAATAGTTGAGCCCCAGATCCTTCAATCTCTCTTTTGGTGTCTGTGTCTTCTAGTCGAACGAAAAAGACTCCATTGGTCTGAGAAGCCACTTTTCGACAAATCATGCTGGTAAATAATGAGCCAGTATGAAGAAAGCCGGTTGGGCTAGGAGCAAAGCGGGTAACTTCCGCACCTTTAGGTAAATCTCTTAGTGGATATCTTTTCTCTAAATCCTCGAGAGTTAGTGTGACATCTGGGAATATAATATTTGCTAATTCTTTGTTGGTAATCATTTTGTGTCTCCTTCTAGTTAAGAAATTATATTGCATCTTGAATATGTTTTGTTATAATAATTAAGCGAATTTGGTAAACCAAGTTGAAATGCAGGTGTAGTTCAGTGGTAGAACACTACCTTGCCAAGGTAGTTATGCGGGTTCGATTCCCGTCACTTGCTCCAGATGATTATTAAGACTCGTCAAACGGGTCTTTTTCTTTGTCTTTGCCTTGGGTTTCATCTACTGATTTATCATCGAAATCGGACAAATTATCTTCTTCAGCATCTTTTAATTCATCGAGAGTTTTTGATAATAATTCGGCTTCATTTTCAACAAGATTTCTTTCGGCCTGAATATCAAGAATCATTTGCTTGGTTAGATTTTTTGACATCGTGCGAACATCCTTATCTAAAAAAGAATAGATGGCTTCCATGTTGTTGAAATAAAATGGGGCAAATAGGGAGGTCAATCCCAAGCCAGCCATCATTCCGATACTTGAAGCAAGAGTAGCGTCACCAATAAATTGTAAAGAAATAGTTAAACCGCCCACAAAACCAATAGTAAATAGAAAAAATAGAGGCCAGTTTAACCCCAAATAGGTACCGTAAAAACTTTTTCCATGCTTCTTAATCGCTTCTTTTAATGCCACTCTAATAAAAATTGGAGGGTTTTGAGGGGCGTTTAAGCGGACAAAAATACTAAAAGATTCAAGGGAAATAAAATATATAAAAGCTAAGCAAGACAGGAAGGAGGATGGGACAAAAATCAAGTTGAAAAAGACATAAAGCATATTATTACTGGCAGATAAGTATCCGTTGATTGCATCATTATAAGCGGCGGTCGTTAAACTTGTGTTGCCAACAGTCTCAAAGAAACCAGCAAAATTATCATTAAAAGTGTCTCCATAATTATTGGAAAAAAATAAATAAACAATGATAAACAGCACAATTGTGAAAATGGCTTCGAGGACAAGTGATTTAAGAAAAGATGTTAGAACGCGAAATGATGAGCGAAATGGTTTAGTAAAATAGACAGCAAATAAGCGAAAAAAATTACGGGTTCTCACTTCGTTGTTCATCTTTAGTTGGAAGTGAGTGAGAATCGAGGCAAAGAAAAAAGGAATTCCTAAAATAGGAATTACAACGTAGTTCAAACCAGGAACAGCTAAGTCAAAGCCAAAAAGAGCTGCGAAAAAAATAGCGCAGGTTATCCCCAAAACCCAGGAATTTAAAGGATGGGCTGAATAATATTTTTTTGAGCGGGCTAAAGCCTCTTTAATTTTCATTTTTTCTTTCTTCGATTAAGGCGGTAGATTGCCTTAACGGCACTATCTAGTTGGACAGGATTAATTCTTCCAACTGTTCGTGACTCTATGTTTTTAACGAGCATTTTGAAGAACTTGCGTTGGACAATGTAAAATTGTTTCGATTCTGACTTTACATAGCACTTACAAGAATTGTTAACAAGAATAACTCCAATCATCAATGAACTATCGATTCCGGTAATCATTGAAAGGCGAGAAATTATTTTTTCGCTAGTAATAAATGGATTATCTGTGTACTGTTTCTTTCCTTTTTTATCGACAAAAATCAATGATTTATCATCGGAGTTGCCAAGTAAATCACCCTCGTAATAATAATCATTAATGATAAAAACATAACGATCAGCGAAGAGGATATGATCAATGCCCATTACTGTTGAATCATCAATTCGGAACAAAAAATCATTGATAAGATAGTAATCTTGATTAAAAGCAATCTGATATATTTTTTTGTAGTAGTACTTGCGGAATTTTCTCTTAATGAATAAATGTCGAAGGGGAAAGAAAATTACACAAAAAATAGAAATTGCGACCACGAAAGCGGCGACCACAACAAATGATATTTGTAAGGGATTTAAGTCAACAAGTGCAAGATATTCATTAAGCATAATTTTATTTACAATAATTCTATCAAAAAATTCCTTAATTTATAAGGTCATCTTGATTTTTTTACTAAATTCTTTCTTCAGTTAATCAAAAATGACTTTGCCGTCTTGAGCAGCTCTAATCATTCTCTGCAACTCTTCCATTGACAATTTACGTGAGATTTCAGGAAGATTATCAATAGGAAACCAACCTACATCGTCAGTTTCATATTCATGATCATGCAATTCACCAGATATCATTCCTTCGAATATAATGACATATTCAGGAACAGACGTATTATTTTTAAATGGCGTGCGGTTTGTTACTCCGACTAAACGAACAGAACTAATTACTGCTCCAGCTTCTTGAAAACATTCATTAATGGCGGTTTGGCTTGGTGAATCATATAATTCTGCCCATCCTCCAGGAAGAGAATAATTCTGAGTTTTTACTTCCCGAACCATTAATATTTTGTCGCGTTCTTTATTGAAAATAATCGTTCTAACCGAAATATTTGGAGTCGGATAGACATCCTTCTCAAAGTAATTTGGACGATCTAATTTGATGTTAATAAAATCTTCCAAAAAAGCCTTGGATAAATCGTTAATCTCTTGATAATTCGTAATTGCGTATGGGTCTTTGCTGTATGTAAGACCAATTTTTGCAATAGCTTGAATTTTGATAATATAATCGTAAATTGCTTTTGAATCAACCATAAATTAATAACTAATACAACTAATATAGGCGGCAATTTTTTCAGTAATTTCATTGCAGGTTTTGATGTCAGTCGCTTCCACCATTACGCGAATCAATTGTTCTGTTCCACTGCAACGAACAAGAATTCTTCCATCCCCATTTAAAGTTTTTTCTTGTTTCTTGATGAAATCTTTTAAGCCTTGGTGTTCCATAATCGCTTCCTTGTTTGGAACGACAATGTTCTTAAGTGTTTGAGGGAAAATGATCAAGTCTTTAGATAATTCTTTAATTGACTTTTTTTCTTCTGCTAGAACATTAAGCAGACGAATAGCGGTGAGCTGTCCATCTCCAGTATTTAGATCATCATAAAAAATGACGTGACCAGATTGCTCTCCTCCTAGCGATAATTGATTATCTTTTAGCCGAGCTTGAACATATTTATCTCCGACAGAAACTTCTTCATAATTTAACCCTTTTTCATGAAGGACTTTTTTTAGCCCAAAGTTCGACATAACCGTTAATACAATAGTGTCTTTTTGCAATGTGTGATGCTTTTTCATATATAAGGCATTTAAATACATTGTGGTGTCACCATCAACGACATTGCCAAATCGATCAATGAAAAGGCAGCGATCCGCATCTCCATCAAAAGCAATTCCTAAATCATAACGACCTTCTAAAACTTTTTCTTTGAGAAAATTTAGATGGGTAGACCCGCAATTATCATTGATATCAGTTCCACTAAAATCAGCGTTAAAAAGATCAGCGTTGAGATGAAGTCTATTTATAAAAAGTTCTTTAGCAGTAACAGCAGCCGACCCATGGGCACAATCAATAGCGAGATGCAGATGTGATGGGTCACCTTTGGCTTTGCTAACGAGAAAATCGATATAGTCGTTAATCAATTCTTTAGCGATAAATAATGTGCCAATTTTCCTGTTGGCCGCTAGAGGCAATTCATCAATAGGAGAATCAATATACTTTTCGATTTCTAATTCAATTGCAGAACTTAGTTTTTCACCATTTGGTGCGAATATCTTGATGCCGTTATCGTAGAAAGGATTATGACTAGCTGAAATCATGATACCGAAATCAAATCCCTTGTTTTCAACAAGAAACGAAATTGATGGAGTGGTTGTGACACCAACTTTATAAACATCTCCACCACTGGAAGTAATACCAGCAATTAAAGCACATGCGAGCATTGAGCCAGATAAGCGAGTATCTCTACCAATAACTATTTTATTTTTCTTTCCCTGAGGGTATTGTCCGATATATCTCCCTATTCGATAAGCAAGAAGAGCAGTCAATTTTTCGTTGGCTGGACCTCTAACGCCGTCCGTGCCAAAATATTTGCCCATTATTCTTCATTTCCCCCATCGGCCATGTATGTTTCGAAAGCGCGCAAGAAAGCTTCTGAGCTGACAGTTTCTAATTCACCATTCACAGCGAAAGAAATTCTTCCAGTCTCTTCACTAACAACAACAGTAACTGAGTCAGTCACCTCTGAAATACCGATGGCGGCTCTATGACGAGAACCATATTTATAGGCAAATGGTTTAGTTGTCGGAGTAAAGAAGACACTAGCGGCGATGATTTCATTTCCGTGAATGACTACCGCTCCATCGTGCAAACGAGTGCCAGGATAAAAAATTGTTGTCAATAATTCAGGAGTGACAGGAGCAAGAATTGGGACACCGTTTTTCATAATATCTTTTAAGGAGGTGTTTTTTTCAAAGGTGATCAATGCTCCGATACGACTTTTAGAT
Source organism: Bacilli bacterium (assembly GCA_028690575.1). Classification (GTDB taxonomy): domain Bacteria; phylum Bacillota_I; class Bacilli_A; order RFN20; family CAG-826; genus JAAYDH01. Next base: position 20,808 of record JAQVAY010000007.1, read on the forward strand.
AATGTGGTTACCGCCACTTCAATATTCTTATATAAAGCTTTTCGATCGAAAATTTTTTCAACTCCAAAATTGACGTTTTTGCCACTTGCTCTCCGAAATGGGTTAGCCAAAAAGGCGCGTAAATCCCCAAGATTTGCAAATAAAGAGAGGGTTAACGACACTGCACTCACCATTGAAGCAACAATCATTACACCTTCGAGACAGAGAATATAAGAGGCTAGAACAAAAAATAAAGAGAGACTCAATACGATGAAACCCGCTTTTCTTTTTACCACGTGATGAAATACAACAAATAACAATCCATAAATGACTAAAATAATTACAATTGTTAAAATCCAGTTTACAAGTTTTGCGCTATCCCAAATAAAATCCATATCAATGGCTCCTTAATTTTTGTTTTAAAGAACTTATTTCTTTACCTTTTTTATTCTACCAAGTACGATACTTATTTTCAATAATGGCAGCAATTCTTCGCAAAAAATCATTTTTTAAAGAAAACGCAAATGCCAAGTATTATTGCTTTATGATTATTTTTCAATTTTCACAATGCTAGGTTTAATTGCCTTGAAAGTGCGGTGATAAGGAGATTTCTTATTGATCAAGAAAGCCTTTAAAAAATCTTTTCCTTTCTCGCTTACTTCTAAATATAAATCTTCGCTTTTAGGATCAAATACATTCTTAAGGAATCCATAGCGAATAAGAGATAAAACATAATGACATATCTTTTTGCTCGAATAAGAAATAAGAGTTCCAAAGGTCGGTATCTTGCGTACTTCTTCCATCTCATTTTGATCATTTCCACTCAATATTTTGTGAACACCTTCTTGATTCGGGTATAAGGATAAAAGGTTGAGGGAATAAACAGTGTGGATAACTTTATAATGAGTGATTGATAACTTTAATTCTTTCATACGTTAAGTTTAGCTATACACATAAAAAAGGTCAAAGATTAAACTTTATTTGTGAGAGATAACGAGATGCGTTAAAATAAGCGTGGCATTATTGCTTGTCAAAAGGAGAAAATATGGCAACACCACATATCAACGCTAAGCCAGGCGCATTTGCAAACATCGTTCTCATGCCCGGAGATCCCCTTCGTGCAAAATGGATCGCGGAAACTTATTTACATGATTGTGAAGAGGTAACCAACGTACGTGGAATCCTTGGCTATACTGGTTTCACTAAAAATGGAAAAAGAATTTCAGTCATGGCATCGGGAATGGGGCAACCATCAATCGGAATTTATTCCTATGAACTATATACCGGATATGGCGTCGAAGCGATTATCCGTGTTGGAACCTGTGGCTCCTATCAACCAGAAATTAATTTATTCGATGTCTTAATTGCCACCACTGCCTCAACCGATAGCAACTGGCAAGGTCAATACGGCCTTAATGGCACATTATCTGCAGGGGCTGATTTCGAATTAGCAATTGAAGCTTATAATCAATGCAAAATTAAAGGAATTCCTTACCACGGCGGGAACATTCTCTCTGCTGACGTCTTTTACGATGATGATTCTGATACTTGGAAGAAATGGGCAAAACTCAACTTATTAGGTGTTGAAATGGAATCCTATTCCTTGTATTGCAACGCGGCGAGATTGAAGAAAAAAGCCCTCTGTTTATTGACTGTTACTGATAGCTTCACAAACAAAGGTGAAAAAGCAACGGTTGAACAAAGGCAATTAGGCTTAGGCAAAATGATTGAAGTTGCGATTGCTACAGCCGAAACATTTGCTAAGTAGCATTTCTTAATATTTAAGGCCTCTCTATGAGAGGCTTTTTTATAAAACGAATAAGTAAATAGAGAAGAACATCAATATCGCTCCGATAAGAATAAAAAAGTGGAAGACAGAGTGAGCGTATTGAATCTTTCTTCCTATTCCGTAAATAACAGCCCCAAGAGTATAAGCAATTCCTGAAGATAATATGAGATAGAAACCTGTTTGTCCTAAGGCATCCCAAAGTGGCACGAAGGCCACCATAATGCACCAGCCAGCTACAATATAGCAAGTCATGCTTAGCCAACCATATTTTTTTAGATTAATAGAATTAAAGATTGTTCCAATAATGCAAAAAATCCACACAAAGGCAAAGATTAAAAAAGCCACTGTTGAGGTTCCCCAACCAAAGACATTAATCGGTCTTAATGCGACAAGGGTAAAAGGGGTGTAACTACCAGCTACCAGCAGGAAAATCATGTTGTGGTCCATGATGCGCAAAACTTTTTTACCTTTATTTCGAGCTAACGAATGGTAGAGGCAGGACATAGTAAATAGGATAATCAAAGATATTCCATAAACTAATACTGCTCCCAATCGCCACGGGTCATTCATTGGGATAACCTTAATAAGACATAGAGTTAAGCCAACAATACTTAAAAGCGCTCCAGCTCCATGTGAGATTGAGGAGATTAATTCTTCCCGCAGAGAATAATGAGGTAGTTTCAAATCTTTTAATTTCATGCCCATATATTAAGGCATTAGATAATATTTGTTTCTCTATTGTTAAAAAGAAAAATTCTACTCCCCTATTTCGAAGAGTAGAATTATATTCTATTTTGATATAATCACTTAATTTTGGCTCTTCGCACGGGACGGTATAAAAGAATTAATGAATTAATAACCATTAAAACAGTAAGACCAGTATCCGCTAAAACAGCGACAAACATCGGCAAGTTTACATTAAACATAACAAGAACCATCACTGTGATTTTGACAATCAAGGAAAAGGCAATGTTAAAAATAGCGGTGTTTCTAGCCATCTTGGCAATTTTGTAAGCATCATAAACTTTGGCCGGATCATCATTCATAATAACAATATCCGCACTTTCAACTGATGTATCGCTACCAATTCCACCCATGGCAATGCCAATATCGCTTCTTTTAATTGAGGGGGCATCATTAATTCCGTCTCCAATAAAAGCCACACCACTTTGTTTTTCCATTTCAATTTCAAGAACTTTTGTCTTTCCTTCAGGCGAAAGCTCACTGACATAACGATCAATGCCTAAGGTTTGACATAAACTCTTAGCATTATCTTCTTTGTCCCCAGTTAATAGAAGAATTTCAATGTTCTCCTTATGGAGTAAATCCACCATTGGTTGAGCATCTTCTTTGAGTTCATCAGCTAGAAGGACATATCCAAGATATTCCCCATTTTTTGCGACAAACACTGGAGTGCCAATTTCAAGAACATCCGGAGTTTCAATTCCATGATTTGAAAAGTATAATTTTGAGCCAGCAATAATATTGTTTTTTCGATATGTTGTTTCAGTTCCTAAACCCGAAATTTCTTTGTAATCCTTTTGTTCTGCCGCTAATTTGCGAAAATTATGGCCATGACATATTGCTTTTCCGATTGGATGTGTGGATAAGCATTCAGCGACATATAAAGATTCCATCAGTTGGCTTTCTTTAATTCCATTGGCTGGCACAATAGCTTGAATTGAGAAGGAACCGTGAGTTAATGTTCCGGTTTTATCGGTCACCAAAAGACGCATCTTAACTAAGTCATCAAATCGATCGGTACCTTTGACGACAATGCCATGTTTGCTTGATAGTCCAATGGCGGAGAAATACGCAAGCGGCACGCTGATAACAATAGCACATGGGCAGGCAATTACTAATATCTCTAATCCTTCATAGGTAACTTCTTGCCATTGCTTGGTGACTAATCCAGCAATCAAGATGTATATTAAGGAAATAAATACGATTAAAGGAGTATACCAACGGGCAAACTTAGTAATAAATTTGGCGGCTTTGGTTTTTCTTTCTCCACTTGTAGAGATTAAATTCATAATTTTGGAAACAGTCGAGTCGACATAGACTTTTTCCACGACCATGGTCAATGTTCCGCTTTTTAGAATGCATCCGCTTAATGCTTGTTGACCTTTTTTAACTGGAACAGGAATATACTCGCCAGTAAGGGATGAAAAATCGAGATAGGCTTCTCCTTCAATAATTCGCCCATCGACGGGAATGGATTCGCCAACTTTGACAAGGATAACATCACCAATTTTAAGGTCTTCAGGTCTAACTTGGCTGATTTGATCACTCTCAATTTTGTTGGCGTATTCCGCTCTTAAATTAATCGCGGACATAACGGCAAAACGACTCTTCTTTGTTGCAATAGCTTCCACTACTCGGCCAATTTGGAATAAGCCGACAACAATGATAGCTTCGACGTGTTCTTCGTGAAGGAAGAAAGGAATCGGTTCTCCATGTGGCTCGTATTCCAATGAAGCCAGTATAAAAGCTCCAAAGGCCGCAATGACAATTAATAGATATTCATCTACTGGGTTTTGCTTATGGAATAACTTGTAAAGGGGCTTATAAATAATATCATAAGAGAGCACAAGTACAGCAGATAGATAAAAGCCAAATCTCCACCAATATAAACTGTTATCAGTAATGAAAAAACTACATAATGCAATTACAATCACCGCGTAGATAACACGTGCAATCATGATAAAAGTATGATGATCAAAAAGTTTTAACTTTTGAGCTTTATAATCAACATCTTTAATTTCAATTGGATCGCTCTCAACTTCTTTAATAATGTCGAGAATTTCCTGCTTGGATAATTCTTTATCTTCGAAAGTAATATAAAGATGATTTCCGGCGAAATCGATACGCGCATAGGCAATGCCAGAATAGTTGTTGAGATGTGCTTCTGTTTTTGTTGCGCAGTTAGCACAATCAAATCCAGAAATATCGTATACTTTTTTTATCATTTTTTGTCTTCCTCTATCACATGTTCCATCGCGACATGAATTAGTTTATGAATATGTCCATCCTTTAAGCGATAGTAGACTTTTAAGCCTTCTTTTTTGCTACTTACTAGCCCTTGATCCTTTAAAACTCTAATTTGGTGAGAAACCAAGGATGGAGAAGCATCGATCTCACGAGCAATATCACCCACGCTCTTTGATGGCATACACAAAAGAGTTAGACATTTCCCGCATTGAGCACTCTCACTACCAGGACATTGACTGACATCTAAAAGACTCATCATTATTTTCAAACGAGTGTTGTCGGAAATAATGGAGAATAATTTTAGGATTTTGCCGAAATAGTTTGAATTTTTCATAAGTAAAACAATATTATTATATGAACAGTCATTCATATAGTCAATAGGAGTAACCCCTTCTATTGGATAAAAATCATGATTTAGCATGACATTTATTTAGATAGTTTAATACATTTCAATCAATGAGTATTTTTTCTTCTTGGTTTGCCTTGATAACTAAGGTTAGACTTTGATCTCTTAGTATTGTTTAATCCTAAAGTTGGCAGATTATCATTGTTGCTTCCAATTTTATCGTTTGAAAATCGTTTTGAACTATTGTCTTTGCTGTCTCTACGTGGGGCGTGATTACTTTTAGAGTAATTCCCTTTATGATTTTTATCTCCGCTTACAAACGGACGACCTTCATTCTTTCCAATAGAGGTGTTTGAACGACCTGTGTAGATTGAACGGGATGGTGAACCTCTATAAGAATCATCACTGGTTGATTTATTTCCAAAGGCATCGCCTTCTTTTCGAGGAGCGTGGTCACGTTTTGCGTAATCTCTTTTAGGTTTATAATCTCCACCCAAGAACGGACGACCTTCATTTTGACCACCATCCGAACGTGATCGATTTGTATAATCCGGACGAGAAGATGATCCTTTGAAAGAATCGCTACGCATTGGCTTTTTCTCGAAGTTATTGTCTTCTCTTTTGGGGGTGT
>JAQVAY010000007.1:26643-28709 GCA_028690575.1 Bacilli bacterium
CGACCTTCATTTTGACCACCATCCGAACGTGATCGATTTGTATAATCCGGACGAGAAGATGATCCTTTGAAAGAATCGCTACGCATTGGCTTTTTCTCGAAGTTATTGTCTTCTCTTTTGGGGGTGTGGGTGGATTTAGTGTAAGCATTATGTTCATTGGAACTTATTCCACTTTGATAGGAGCGTCTCTCATTTCCTTCTTGTTTGTTAAAAATACCATCACGTTTTGCGTAATTTAATTTTTGATTGTTGGTTATTCTCTCTTCCTCATTTTTATCAAAATGTGTTTTGCTTGATTGAGAGGAATATTGATGAAGTGGTTCTTTAAATGATTTGATTGAGTGTTTCTCTTTATTAAATTCTAATCGATCTTTAGATTTTGAAGGTTCATTGTTTGCCTTTGTTTTAACTTCATCAAAAGATGTTGATATGTTACTTTCATAGTTTTTATATTTTTTTCGTGCTGTTCTTTTTTGTCTGCCAAAATTAGCTGGCGCGTTATCAACGATTTCTCCTTGGCTATTTTTCTTGGGCTTGAACCTATTTTTGCCTCGTTCATTATCTTGATTATCTTGCAAGTCACGATAGCTTTTTTTATAACCATTGTTAGGTTTTTCTAACATATCTTTTGGAAGATCGCTGTTGATTATTTGTCCTTCAATAACTTTCTTAAATTTACTATCAGGGCTGATGGGTTCTAATTTCAAGATTTTTAGTTTAAGACCAGTATGGGTTTCAACCGCTCTTAAGAGTGAACGTTCGGCTTTACTGCAGAATGTAAAAGTTTCGCCAGTTAATCCACGACGTCCAGTTCTTCCAATACGGTGAACATATGTTTCAGGACTAATGGGAAGATCATAGTTAATAACATGACTTAGTTCATCAATATCTATTCCTCGGGAAGCAATGTCGGTAGCGACTAAGACTCTAATTCGTTTATTCTTAAAATCATCAAGAGCAGTTTGACGAGCTCTTTGCGATTTACTACCATGGATGGCATCCACACCAACGCCATATTCTTGTAGTTGTTCGACTAGTTTATTGGCAGTATGCTTGGTTTTCATAAAAACAAGAACAGATTCCAATTTTTTATCAGTTAGTAAATCTAATAACAACTCAAATTTTTCTTTCTTTTCAATAAAAAATACGGAGTGATTAATTTTATCAATCATTTTTTCCGGTGGTGCCATATCTAAATGTTTAGGATCGATAAGTAAATCATTAGCAAGAGATGAGATTTCCGAAGAAATAGTCGCGGAAAACATCATTGTTTGTCTTGTTTTAGGAATGAATCCTTTGATATATTTCACATCTTTAATAAAGCCCATATCTAGTAGCATATCGGCTTCATCAAGAACAAAGTGTTCAACAGTGTTTAAATGAACAATCTTTTGATGCATAAGGTCAATTAAACGTCCTGGCGTGGCAATTAAAATATCAATTCCGCCTCTTATCATGTTTTCTTGAGCGCGTTGACCAACTCCACCATAAATAACTCCCGTTTTGATGTTTAACTTCCCAGAATAAGTTTGGAAACTTTTTTTAATTTGCTCAGCTAATTCACGAGTCGGAGCCAAGATAAGGGCGCGGATAATTCGCTTCTCTAAGTTCGCATCACTTTCTTTTGCTTTTGCGATTTGTTGAATAATTGGGATGGCAAAAGCGGCGGTTTTACCAGTGCCAGTTTGGGCACTAGCTAACATATCTTTTCGTTCAAGTAGTAAAGGAATTGCCTCTACTTGAATAGGAGAAGGTACTTCGTATCCTTCACCTTCAATTGCCCTTAAGATTGGGTCGATAATTTTTAGGTCTTTAAATGTCATTTTTTTCTCTTTTTCTGTGTATTTAATACACTGATTAACCAGCAAAAAAACGCTGGCATCAAAGCTTAGAAGCGCTTCTTTGAATTTAATGTACTAAGAGAATTTTTAATCAGAGTATGGTATTCAAACTATCAATAAATAGTTGGTAGGCGATTTGAAACTTTGTGGTTTTATTTTTTAAATCATCAATAAAACCTAGTAGAGTTTATCACATCTAGAAAATAATGCTACTAATATAAACTA
>JAQVAY010000051.1 GCA_028690575.1 Bacilli bacterium
GCCTCTTGGTGTTCGATATAAACTCGTTCCTGTAGAAAAACAGACAAGCCTTACGGATACTCTCTAGGATATGTAGGTAATGTAGGAGGAATGCAGGATGAAAATCCTCAACCCTACATACTTTTACGGCTGGATCGTTCTTTGTTTTGGATTTGGAGGAGTATTTGTATTTTTATGTAGGTATGTAGGGTGATTTTGCGTTGTGTGAATAGGGAGATACGAGTTGAGAGATATTCTGCCGGGGAGGATGGATTTCATTTTTTACCTACATCCCTGCATACTGCCTGAATTATGGCTTGTTTATGAATCTAAGATGATTGGTTGGACTTTATCCTGCATGCTTACCTACATGCATCCTACATACGGGGGATTTGTATATTTCAACGAGAAGAGGTCGCAAGTTTCCTTTGAAAACGTGCTCCGCTCAATAAAATAGGATGTACGCGGTAAAATCTCATATGAAATAAATTGACGTGCTTTGAGACGTACGTCGATTTTGTGTACGGCATACGTGTAGAAACAAGAGAAGGAACAAACCACGAATCGGCTCGGTTAGTTTCATTTCATAGTACCACAAATTTACCGAAATGAAATCAATTTCAATAAAAGATAGGGTTATCCCATAATATTATCAAAAAATAGAGAATATCCTCTTTTTTAGACGATTACGCCCAAAAACAGAATCATTAGATACACTATACTTATTATAATTATAAGTATTATCGGGTCGAGTTGGCAGAATAGGGTGAGAGTGATGGGTAAACCAATTACAAGGCCAACTAAAATTACTAATATAACATTATGAATAGACAGCTTTTTAGACAACTCCGCTATTTTTTTGATGAAATTCTTGAAAAATACTGCACCCAAGACAATCAACCCGATAAAAATTAAAACATAAGTTAAATAAAAAAATACCCAAGCTCGTTGACTCATCACTAATGTTTAGTTGCAGGGAAGCTAATGCAACAATAAGTGCTAATCCAGCAAATCCAAAAATTAATCTCTCCAGAATGTTTGTTGATTTTTTATTTTCTTCAAGAAATTTATTCTGTTTTCTTGGTAGTGTGCCGAGTTTTCTGTAAATTCTCCCGACGCCCAATTCCTTAACTCAATTATTCACTCTCCACCTTCAAATATCTATTTCCTGTCATCCACTCTTCGTTTATATTCATTAGAATCGATCCAACGAGCCGCATAAACGAATCTGAACTTGGAAATGCCCCGACTTTTCTGATCCTTCTTTTTACCTCAGTATTGATTCTCTCAACCCCATTCGTTGTTCGTATCTTTTTCCAGTGATCTTTGGGGAAATCCTTATAATTACCCACATCCGGCAGAAATCTCTCAAGGGTATTTGCCGAAGCATTCAGTCCATTTTCCCGTAATTCATGAGCGATTCTCTGCAGCTCCAACTCACTTCCTTCTGCATCTCGAAGAGATGTAGTAATATCCCCCTAGTCCTTTTTTACCAATTAATACAAGGAATTAGGACATCTTCAATTTTACAGAAAACAAATTACACTATCGAATAGTGGTATTTGCTGACTCAACTAAAAGAGAAGCATCCAGTAAATAAGGATTGAAACAAAAAATATTATCAGCTTATCAAATGCACACAAAATGTTAAATAAAAATTTAATAAATGTTCACTAAAAATAAAAAAAAAGGTAACTCGATTTTTGAGTTACCCTAAACAATTTTTTTATATTCAAGAGTATGAGCTAATGTCATATTAATATATCTATGACACTCTGTTTCATCATAAATTGAATAACGTAAATTCATATCAGCAACACTCTCTGGATGATAGTATCCTACACCATACTTTCCTGTTCCATCAATGATATAATACTGTTTACCTTTATATTCAACATATACAATGCAATTATTATTGTTATATGGCTGAACATCACTTACAATACTTGTTAAATGATTCTCTTGCATTAAAATTAAAGCATCAAATCCTGCTGTTCGTAACAATGCTGTCAATAATGTTCCTTTACAATCACAATCTCCAGCTCCATTAATTAAAGTTTCAACTGGATATGCCCAATATTCATCCTTGCCATGAAGATTTATATCTTTCTCATAACTAATTGAATTTTGAACAAATGCAATTAATACTTCAGCAAGAACTTGTCTATCATCCGTTTTAACCTGTTGTTTTATCTGATTTACAAAATCTACTAAGTACTCATCTTGCACGAGATTTTTTTGTCCATCAGCAAGTCTATAAGTATTTAAATTATAGTTATCAAGTCTATACCGTGGTACATTTACGCTAGCAACATATGATTTACCTTTATATGCAAAACTATATGTTTTTGATACAATTGTTTTATCATCTGTATCATTAATCGTGTCTGTTAAAACATATACATTTACATCAAAATCATTATTGGGTAGGCTGGTATCGTAATTGTTTTTATCAATGCATCCAGAACTCAGTACAATTGCAATTATAACAAGTATAATTACTGGGTAAATAAAACTTTTTTCATACATTTACATTTTACACCATATTTTAATTAGGTAGTGTGCCGAGTTTTCTGTAAATTCTCCCGACGCCCTATTCCTTAACTCAATTATTCACTCTCCATCTTCAAATATCTATTTCCTGTCATCCACTCTTCGTTTATATTCATCAGAATCGACCCAACGAGCCGCATAAACGAATCTGAACTTGGAAATGCCCCGACTTTTCTGATCCTTCATTTTACCTCAGTATTGATTCTCTCAACCCCATTCGTTGTCCGTATCTTTTTCCAGTGATCTTTGGGGAAATCCTTATAATTACCCACATCCGGCAGAAATTTCTCAAGGGTATTTGCCGAAGCATTCTGTCCATTTTCCCGTAATTCATGAGCTATTCTCTGCAGCTCCAACTCACTTCCTTCTGCATCTCGAAGAGATGCAGTACTATCCCCCTAGTCCTTTTTTGCCAATTAATACAAGGAATTAGGACATCTTCAATTTTACAGAAAACAAATTACACTATCGTTTTCTTGTCTCATCTAGTAAATCATGCAATAACCCAACAATCAATGCATCATTTCCCTCAACCATCTGCTCTTTTGTCTTGTCTGGAAGTACCGTCAGAGAATCTGTTGATTGATTAATCCTCCCCTCATCTCGCTCTTTTAATTTTTCTGATACAATCTCTTCGACCTCTTTTCTCATATTTTGAGTTAATGACTTTCTACACATGTGATCAATGACTCATTCACGTGTATTACGATAAAGATGTCTTAGAATAGGAGTTACGCGGTGTGCGTGGGGTCCCAATTCGGGACGTGGGTGGTTGGGTGCGGAAACCTGAGAATAAACAACCGCGAATTTTCGCGATTGCGTGCAAGCCGAAGGCTTGCGTGCCGCCTCAAATGGGCTTTGCCCATTTGGGCTTATTCGCGGTGGGCTTTCTCATCTATCCCCACCCAGCCACCTCCTTCCCGAATCACACTCACGCCCGACAAATCCTTCCACCCCTGTCCCCCTTTTAGTGCATTTCGTTGGCGGGTTGGCGAACAAGCGAGGGCCGTAGATCCGAGTCGGAGAGCAAACCGAAGGTTTGTGAACAAGTCGACGACCTCAGCCGAGGCGGGGACCTTTAGGTCCCTCAGCGGAGCAAGTCGATAGACTTGTGACCAAACCGAAGGTTTGCGTGTTGGTGGATTTCGTGTGGGGGACGGGGGAGGGAACTACATCTATCCCGCCCAACCGAATCTTGCTTTTTCGTGTTTTCGTTCTTTTTCGTGAATTTCGTGTGAGGGCAGCCGATAGCAAGTCTGTCAACTAGCTCAGCTGAGGTCGGTCGCATTCCACACCCGATCTTAAATATCCAACCCGCAGTCGCAAATCAAAGATTTGCTCCGCTGAGGGCGAGCCTGACGGCTCACCCCGCCTTCCCCTCCCCGAATTGGAGCCACGCCAAAGAATAAAACCCAACCTATACCCTTATTACCCTCCCCTCTCCATACAATCAAAGAAAAACAGCATCATGTCCCGGAAATTCCTCCCCCTGACCATCCTCCTCGCCCTTCTCCTCATTTTTCCCGCAGCAGCAGACCTGCCATCCTCCTACGATATGCGGGACCTAAACCTCACGCCCTTGATCACCGATCAGGGGATATACAGCGTCTGCTGGGCTTTCGCCTCCGTCAGTTCGCTTGAGTCCAGCATGATTAGACAGGATCCGGAACAATACACCGGCATCGATCTGTCCCCGTTTTCGGTCGTCTACTACACCTACAACCGGGATGAACTGGTCGATCTCGTCTCCCCCTATCCGGGACTCGAAGGGATAGCGGGCGACACCACGCACATCGATGAAATCGATCCGCCGGACAACATCTCCGGTCTTATTCTCGGCGGCGACCCCATCCAGGCGATGTATACCCTTGCCGCCGGATTCGGTGCCGTCAATGAATCCGCCGCCCCCTTCAATTCCTACGGGAACAATACCGCACCCTCGGCAGACACGGCGATTTCAGAGAACGAGATCGTTCTGGATTCTACAATTATAATTCCACCGACGAAGATCAACGACGTAAAGACGATGATGCTCGAAAAGGGAGCACCTGCGGTAAGCGTCACGTTTGCTCAGGAAGAACCCTATCTGCAGGAGCTGGAAAACGGAGACTGGATCTATTCTCTTGGAGATACTAACGGGAATGATCTGGAATCAGCCAGCGATCATGTGGTCATTCTGATCGGCTGGGACGATGCATTTCCAAACGAGCTGTTCACCTTCCCGCCGGAAAGCGACGGGGCATGGCTGGCCCAGAATTCGTGGGGGAACGATCGTGAAGATGTCACGTACATCTGGATGCCGTATGACGAACTGATCTATCCGGTCACGTTCTTCGTAGGAACCGAGCCATGGTTCGAACACAATTATCAGTATGACGGGGGGACGCTGATTCCAAACAAATCCTTGACCCAAACGTCGGCATCCATCAGTAATGTCTTTACAGCAGGCAGGGATGAAGAGATCCTCGCCGTTTCGCTGGCTACGAACCAGTCGGTGACCTACACGCTGCGTGTCTACACCGACCCCCTTGGAGAAACGCCGGATGCCGGGAAGCTGCTTGCAGAACAGGAGGGGATACTCGCATTCCCCGGATACTATACGATCCGGCTGGATGAGCCGGTCCAAATCGAGAAGGGACAGACCTTTTCTGTCGTTTATGAGCTCGAAACAGACGAGCTGCTGAATATCTCGATCGACACCTCCGCAGTGTTAGAGGAGATCGAGACGGTGACCTATGCAAAAGCGGGACAGAGTTATCTGAATGACGGGACGGGGTGGACGGATCTGAGCGCGGACGGGAAGACAAATCTGCGGATCAAGGCGTTCACAAACGATCTGGTGTTTTGGATCGGTATGGATCCGGTCTCGGCGTTAATGAAAGAGCGAAGTGTTTCGATTTCCGGAACGACGAACTTCGCGGCCGGTCGGGAGATTTTGGTGAAGCTTGTGTGCCCGGACGGGAAGGTCAAAACGGAGACGGCAGTGGTGAAGAAAGGTTCTCTGGCAAATTTCTGGGAGGTTACGTTCTCCCTGGTGGAGATGACGGAGGAGGAGTTTTTTGTGTCGGCGGAGCGAAACGGGGTCCTGGCAGAAAGCGGATTTGTGCCGGAAGGGTTTACAGGGATGCTGGTTTTTGGAGCGAAAGGGACGATCATGCCGGCGGGGTGAGGGAGGTACCGGTTCATCTGAGATGACAACAATGTATTTCGTTTTGGTGTACTGGATTCTTTTTTTATGAGCGGATCCA
>JAQVAY010000052.1 GCA_028690575.1 Bacilli bacterium
AATCCGCTGGTAAATGGAATATTTTGTTTTAAGCAGTATCGAGCTGCCGCTCGCCCAGCGGAGAATGGCAAAATGGAATGAACTATGTCAGCACCTTTAACGGCTTGTTGGAGAATACTTTCATCAACTTTAGCGATGGAGACTCCATTCTTTTTAATATATCCGTTAAATATTCCAAAATTAAGTGTTGGAATAATAAAATAGTTTTCTTGCCCTTCGTAAGTTTTATCACAGCAAAGGACGCGAACTTCGTGCCCTTTACTTTTTAACGAATTAATGAGATTTAAAGCGGCGAGAGTAGTCCCGTTATTTGGCTTTCCCAATACATCCGCAATAATCGTAATAACCATAAGAGTGTCCTTTCTTTCTTATCGTTTCAATTATACAGGATAATGATTTATTATTCGACAGTAACGGCTTTGGCTAAATTGCGAGGTTTATCAACATTGAGTCCTTTTTTCAAAGAAACGTAGTAAGCGAAATAGAAAGCAATGGAAGAAATGGCCACGCTTGATAGATAGCGACGGTAATCGCTAACAACTATGGAATCACCAGGAAGAGCAAGCTTTTTGGTAGTGACAACAAATACTTCTGCTCCACGGGCTTTGATTTCTTGGATATTATTTCTCATACCGGAAGCCGTGACATCGTCCGTGATGAAAACAATAACAGGCGTGCCTGGTTCTATAAGAGCGATGGGGCCATGTTTTAATTCACCACCAGGAATTGCTTCGGAGTGAATATAACTAATTTCTTTTAATTTTAATGAGGCTTCCAGAGAAAGATCGTAATCATACCCTCGACCTAGGAAAAATATATCTTTGCGATTTTTTAAAACATCCGCTATCGCTTCAATTTCTGATTTGTGAGAAGTGCGTATTTCGGAAATAACCGAACAACTTTCATTCAAATCGCGGATGATGTTGTGACGATTTTGTAAAGAATTGGTTAATAGAGCAAGCGCGGCTACTTGAGCAGCGTAAGCTTTAGTAGAAGCGACTGAAATTTCTGATCCAGCATTTAAGAAGATGGAATAATCAGAGGCTCTTTCCAAAGTCGATCCTTGAACATTAGTAATCAAAAGCATTTTTAAATCATGCTGATGCGCTACTTTTAAACAATGAATTAAATCGGCAGTTTCACCTGACTGGGAAAGCATGATAATGAATGGCTTTTCGCCCATGATTTGGGGATAGAAAGCCCACTCGCTAGCGATGAACACAGAAGCATTTTTTCCGATGTGTCGGAAGTAACGCGCTCCAATCAATGAAGCATGGTAGCTTGTTCCGCAAGCGATGAAAATAATGCTGTCGCTATCTTTAAGGGTTTCCAAAAGGTTTTTATCAAAAAGGAACTTATCCTCAGGATGATAGGTAACCATTAATCTGCGGACAACGGACTCAATCTCTTCAATTTCTTTTAACATGTAATGGGAATAACCATTGAGGTCGCGAGTGATAAGAGTTTGGTCTTTAGTAATAAAATGTATTTCAAGTGGTTGAAGGTTAATATCAAACAATTGAAATGAATCGCTACCGATAATCGAAATGCTGTCATCAGGAAGATCAAAGACTTGATTGGTGTATTTCATTAATGGCAGAGCATCGCTCGCCAATAAATAAAAACCATCTCCTTTAGCGACAAGGAGTGGAGAGCTGCGTTTTATAACATAAATCTTGTCAAAATCACCATCGATGATAATTGAGCAGGCAAAACTGCCATGCAATAATTTCATAACTTCAGCTAAGACTTCAGCAACATTTGGGTTTTTGGATAATTTATCTTCGATGAGACAAGCGACAATTTCGCTATCAGTTTGACCATTAAAATGGTAGCCCTTAGCGATTAGTTCATCTTTTATTTCTTGGAAATTTTCAATTACTCCGTTATGAACGAGAGTGACTTTTTTATTCATTGATTGGACTGGATGAGCATTAGGAGTAGAAGGCACTCCATGAGTCGCCCAGCGAGTGTGGCCAATCCCTAAATGACTATCCACAGGTTGAGTAATTTGCTCAATTAATTTCTTGACTGAGCCAATGGTTTTAACGATTTCTAATTTATTATTATTTAGAAAAGCTACGCCGGCCGAATCATAGCCGCGATAATCTAATGTTTCAAGACCATAGAGCAAGTATTCTTTTGCGTCTACTTTGCCAATACATCCAACAATACCACACATATTTAGAAGCCTTTCTACAAATGTCTCACTTAAGATAACATTACAATCTCGAACATGATACCACAAGCCCAAAATGGTGTAAAACTTTTCATGTGGTATAAAGGAACATGATTTAATCTTTTAGTATTTATTGAATTGCTACCGAATTTCCAATATTCATTATTATTTTTACCATGTATTTTGTTAGAATGTTTTAAGGAGTTTTAAAAATATGGATAAAGAGATTGAATTATTAATTAAAGAAGAGACAATACGTCAAAACATTGGCATCGAATTAATCGCCAGTGAAAACTACGCAGATAAAGAGGTTCGCCAAGTTTGCAGTTCAATTTTGACCAATAAATACGCAGAAGGCTATCCCGGACACCGTTATTACGGTGGATGCGAAGTAGTTGATAAAATTGAAAGCATTGCCATTGAAAGAGCATGCCAACTATTCGGATGCAAGTTTGCTAATGTCCAGCCACATAGCGGAAGTCAAGCCAACGCTGCCGCATACCGCGCTTTATTACCTGAGGGAGGAAAAATCCTCTCGCTTGTCTTGAATGATGGAGGCCATCTCACTCATGGATCACCAGTCAGTTTTTCCAGCCACTTCTATTCATTTGTGTTTTATCCATTAAATAAAGAAGGCCATCTTGACTATGCTGAGATTCGTCGTATCGCCTTAGAAGAAAAACCAAATCTAATTATGGCGGGTTATAGCGCATATCCTTACGAAATTGATTTCAAAAAATTCCGTGAAATTGCCGATGAAGTGGGTTCCTTTTTCCTCGTCGATATGGCCCATATTGCCGGTCTTGTTGCTGGTGGAGCCCACATGAATCCATGTCCGTATGCTGATGTCGTCACTTCCACCACTCATAAAACCCTCCGCGGACCACGGGGTGGCTTAATACTCACTAATAGTGAAGAATTAATTAAGAGAATCAATTCTGCTATTTTCCCCTTCTATCAAGGCGGACCTCTCGAGCATATCATCGCTGCAAAGGCCGTCTGCTTTAAAGAAGCGAATACCGAATTGTTTAAAAAATATGCCCAAGATATCATTAATAACACTAAAGCCTGCCAAGAAGAATTTAAACGTTTAGGAGCCATTGTAAGTGGGACTGACAACCATCTCTTCTTGCTTAATGTCTTAGATACCTATGGTATTAATGGATTAGACGCCCAAAAGAAACTTGAAACTATCAATGTTACCACCAATAAAAACATGATTCCCAACGACACCTTAAAACCAAACAAAACCAGTGGTTTAAGAATCGGATTTGCCGCTACAACTACTCGTGGATGTACCAAAGAACACGCCCAAGAAATCGCACATCTCATTCACGAATTCCTCTCTAATCAAATTGATGAATCCAAAGCAAAAGAAAGAGTTGCCAAAATCATCAAAGATTGGAAATTGATTGAGAACATCTAATAAATTAAAAGAATTGTCCAAATCAGGACAATTCTTTTTAGTTAAAAAATCGTCAAATGTTTATAGCATCTAGTTTTGTTTTCTTATTGAGTTTTTTGAAAGTCTTCGTTGACACAAACTAGTTTTTTCACAATTTGGGCATTTAAGTCTCCGCTTTGTAATCGTGTGAAGACCCATAAAGTATTGTTTGAATGTCGGTTTAAAAACCTCTCCGCAATTTGGACATTCAAAATAACCATTCTGATGTTCGATAATCAATAGCCCAGCAATTCCAAGTAGGAAAACAACGACTCCAATCAAAATAAGGATGACTCTTTGATATACTTCCATTGCAAAGAATGCTGACAGGATAAACAAAGTTAATGAAGCTAGCGTGACTGCGATTCCTAAGACGATTTCAGACACCAGGGCTTTTTTGTTTCTTTCTCTTTCTAGATCAACCATAATCTTTAAGTTTTTTTCCGCATTAATTTTGTATTTTTTATCATCCAAACGTTCTCCAGAAAAGAGTTCATTGAGATTGATATCTAGTTCCTGACACAAGCGGGCCATGATTGAGACATCAGGAGTTCCATTGCCACATTCCCATTTTGAGATTGTTTTTGGGCTAACAAAAATCTTATTGGCAAGTTCCTCTTGAGTAAACCCTTTTTCTTTTCGACAGTTTCTAATGAAATTTCCAATTTTAACCGGATCCATAATTACCTCCTAGCCATATGTTTTCATATTTATTAGCAAATTGTTATCCACGCTCGGTAGAGTGACAAAAATATAGTTATTTAATTATAATTGTTTTTGTATAAAATCATTTAAAAAAGGCGAAATTTTTTTCGCCTTAAATTTAATTGGTCTTAGAACGAAACAAGAAGGAGCATCTTGAATTTTTCTTGCCCGTATACTGCGTGAGAAACATCTTTCGGCATGATAAGTGTCTCTCCCTCTTTGAGAAGGTGGACTTTTCCTCCGACCGTGAATCGACCCACTCCATCAAGAACAGTCACTAATGCGTCTCCTCCTGAAGCATGAGAAGATATTTCTTCTCCCTTATCAAATGAAAAAATAGTGACACTTACTTTATCGTTTTGAACGAGCGTTTTACTGATAACTTGTCCTTGTTGATATTCGACTTGATCTTTAAGAACAATTTTTTCGTCTTTATTGATGTTTTTGAACATATTAATACCTCACTGTTTCTATTGTATTATTCATTTGTTGTTTTAACAAACAATACGCTTAGATTAAGTGAGGTGAGTATTAACTGTTTTTCTTTTTAAATTTGGGTATCATGAATAGGCGAGGGGTGACTCTTTTATATTCAAGATAATCGCTTCTTCGTGATATCTGTCTCTTCTCCATTAAGGGAATAGAGATAAATTCAAATAACAAGAGTATCAAAATGAAGCCAAATCCGAGATACCAAAGCGAAAAGTAACTCAATAATAAAGAAAGGAAAACACCAATCCACACGAGATTTTCTCCTAAGTAATTTGGGTGCCTAGAAAATTTCCATAAACCTTTTTTGCAAACCTTTTTTTCTACTGTGGTCTTTAAGAAAGAATGCATCTGATGATCAGCAAAAAATTCAAGAAAAATGCCCAAAAGAGTGACACCGGCTCCGATAAGGCCTAGTGGATTAGCTCCATTAACAATTAAATATAGGAGGGGAACGGTTCCACCATAGACAAGTAGAGTAGGAATCATTTGCAAACCCGTAAAATTAATGATGTGAAATAGCCAAGGAGCAGAGTTTTCTCGGTAATGGCGGTATCTCCAGTCTTCCCAAAGAAGATTATCAAAGGTAATAATCCAATTTATCGACAATCTCCAGCTCCAAAGTGAGAAAACGATATAAATTATCCAAGAATAGATATTCGCACTTGGGAACCGTATTAAAAAGAAAGTTGCAATAACCCAAGGAGTAAGTGACCAATAGGGGTCATAGACACTGGTATTTTTAAGTATTAATGAGCTAATCCAGACAATGATTGTTGCGACAACATCCGCGAAGAAGAACTGCACATAAATACTGTTTTGAATCCAAAGCGAAGAAAAGTAGCCACCAGTAAAGGCAAGTAGATAGACAAATAATACAGTTAATAAAGACAAGACTTTCGATTTTTTTATCATAAAGAAATCTCCAAGAATATGACCATATTATAAAAATCTTAACCAA
>JAQVAY010000053.1 GCA_028690575.1 Bacilli bacterium
GTACCGGGCTCTCTCATTATTACCGGACGATTCAGTATTGCGTTATCAGTTGCCTGGACTCCCCCAATATTTACAGGGGCAGAAATATCACCGTTGAAAATTATTTTTGTAGACGAATCTTTGTTCAAAGAATATGACATCAGAGGTTGAGAAAACGAATCCCTAGGTTTGATTCCAGCTCTTTCATTTTTCATATCTTCATAGTCGGCAAAGACTTCCTGATAGAAATTTACAGGCCCGTTCCCTAATCTTCTCAACACCACATTAAACAGTGTTTCAGCCTCGTTATAGCGCTTCATTTTTCCGAGAGTCTTTGCCATCCAGTGAGTTGCCTGAATATTTCCAGAGTATCTCATGCATGCTATTTCAAAATTTTTCAGAGCATCGCTGTATTTTCCAAGACCATAATATGCACGCCCAATTCCGGAATATACATATGAATTATCCAATTCGCGTCTTGCATTTTCAAATGATTTGAGAGCATCCGTGTATCTTCCTCTGTTCAAATTCATTCTGCCTTCATTGTACAAAATTTGATAGCGTTCAGTTTTTATCATTGTTCACTCTACCTCTAGGAAAACCTTCAGTTCCTTATCGATTCTCCCAGCAATAAACGAAACTACGTCCCCGTACCCCCGCACAACAACTAAAACAGCCGTCTTATCTCCAGCCGTTAAAGTAACATCGATCCCTGCCTGTCCTTTCTTTGTGTATGCGGTATATGATTTGATTCCCTGTTTTGTTCCTTCGAACGAAGCCCCGAGTTTATTCATGAGATATTTCAGGAAATTCTCAACCGCAGTTGAATCTATAGTCGTAGTATATTTCAGCTGGGTTGTTTGCTCATTGATATCAGGAGAATAGATGTCTCCTGCAAAAATATGAACGGATCCGGTTCCAACACTCAGACGGGAATAAAGATCATCAAGAAAATCATCCACATCATCTCCGGCATAATGGATCACCGTTCCTTTCGTTTTATGTATTTTCCCCTTATCCTTCCAGCGTTCAATAGCGTAATCTATCCGTTTACGCTCCGCATCGGACTGATAATCTACCAAAATCAGATAATCCATATTAAATAAGGAATATGTTTTATGACTATATATTTCTATCACCACATTGGACATTCGATTTTAAGGTTATTATATTTATAATCCGTTTTGGAGAATAGATTTATATCGATGAAAAACCAATGAAATCCTTGTGACAAAAATGGAACTGAAAAATCCGTTCAAAAAAAATACTGCGATCGACAAATTCACGAGCACAGAACTCCAGGAAGAAGAGCTCAGACTCAAAATCAGGATCAATCGTCTCAGAAAAGAGATCGAGACAATTGAAAAAGCGAAAAAATCCCTTTTTAATGAGGGTATAGGAGCCGATCTGATCAAGAAAAAGATGATCGCGCAGGAGTTAAAACAACTTGATATGAGCGGAAAACTCAAAATCAAGAACTTCCTGACCTTACACAAACAGTACATGTTTGTGTCCAACCTCCTCATCCTCAAAACGTATCAGCGTGATCTGGAGAACACTCAGATCTGGAAAACAATTCAGAGTCTCTCTCCTAAGAGCTTCGAGGAGTCCCTCATCAAAGTCAACCTGTCCGGGAATAATTTTGAGAAAGTTCTCGAAAATCTCAACAACATCGTTGCACTTGACGAAACCACGGCTTCTGATTCTGATGTTGACGAAGGAGAAAGGCAGATGTTTGATATCTGGAACAGTGTTGAGGCAGGCAGTATGAATGTATCCGAAGCGGAAAGCATGCTCTCGATCGAGAAAGACATCGAAAAATCCTTAGAAAAAAGTGAGTTCTAAAAATGGCCCGCGGGATCTTTGGACGGAAAAACGGCCTTGACAAGATCTCCTCTGGTGATCTGCGCATAACGGCCGCTGAGCTGGAATACCAATATTCCACTCTTATGAAACAAATGAAAGAAGCTGACGAAAAAATTGAAGCAAATCTCTATGCAGGAAAAAATGCTGCATCAGAAATCGAAACTCAGTTTGCAGCCCGGCAAGTAACGAATCAAATGCTCATAAAAAATGAACTCCTCCAGCAGATCCTCGCAACCGAAAACAAACAGATGGCAGTCGCAAATCTTCTACGGATAAAAGAGGAAAAGAAAGACCAGGCACATCAAAAACACAACATATTCAGTAAGATCGATGTAGATCAGCTGTTGAAAGAGCGTGAGAATACGGAGGTTCAGGCAGAAACCGAAAAAAAGCGGATCACTGAAATCCTTGCCACAACAAATAATGGATCATCTGATGAATATGATAAAATTCTGGGTCTTATGAAAGCACTAAGGGTAGATGATGAAAGTATTGCTTCTGCAAAGATTGAGGTGGAAAATCTCATTCTGGAGCCTAGAATTTAAGTGTCCTGGAGCTAATAACAGATTACTTATTGAATTGGAGTTATAATGCTGTTTAATAAAAAAATTACCTGTTCCTGTGGTCATGAAAACCCCGCCGGAAGTCAGTTTTGCGGAGCGTGCGGTAAAAGACTTGGAGGAACGGAAAGTGGCACCTGTCCTGTATGTGGTGCAAAACTAAATCAGGGAGCTGCATTTTGTGGAAAATGCGGTGCAAAGCTCTTGGAATCGCCGCAAACAACACGAATTGCCGACACCTCCAAAGAACTAGGCAAAAATCGTCAGTGGATGAGAATGCCGGGCGACTTCGCGCAGAGATTTGATATTCAGGATCTCCGAGGTGTCTTTGCAAAACGACTCACTGTAGAACAGGGAACAAAAGCCATTCTTCTTCAGGGAGGAATTTACAAAGGAACACTTCCTGCAGGCGCATACAATCTTGGAAACATCTTTGATACCATTGGTCAGTTGAGACTTGATGAGCGAACAACGGTTATTCTTGTTGATGCCGGAGAGATTCCTCTCACCTTCATGATTCCAAAAGGTGAGTTACGCTCAAAGAATGCAATATCCGTTGGAGCTGCAGGTAAAGTGACGGCACAGATCAAAGATCCGATCGCTTTTCTTGAAAACTATCTGAAACGTGAACAGCACGTTAGTCTTGCGGACATCGAGAACTGCATTCATGCAGAACTCAAAAATATTGCCCAGAATAAAATATCCCAATATAATATCGAAGAACTGTACGGAAATGCAGTTCTCAGTCAGGAATTGAGTAATGAGTTCAAGAAAAATCTGAATGCAAACTTTGGTAACAGGGGTATAGAGATTTCTCATCTGAACTGTGTGGGTTTTGATGAAGGAGCCTGGAAAGAGGTTCTTGGAGCACGCGAGAGTTTGCAGATCGAAGTGGGCAAAGCCAAAGCAGAGTATGAAAAGAAAGCCTATCTGCGTGAAGCAGGAACGGAAGATGCCGTTGGTCAGATTAATGCGGACCATACCATAAAATCCCTTGATCAGGAATTGGGGAACCAGAGAGCTGATGCGAATTTAGGTCATGAGCTTGCTCGTGATTCTGCAAGACATGATCACGAACTGGAAAAAGACCGCAAGGAGATCGAGCAGCTACTGGAGTTCAAAAGACAAAACAAGGCGATCAAACGCGAGGATGAGAGACAAAAGATCGCAAATCTCTCAGAGGCATCGATCGAAGTGCTCATTTCTCTGGTCGATGATCAGAAGGTCGGCGCCCTCGTTCAGCTTGAACTTGCAAAGAGAGCAAACAGCCTGACGCCAGAACAGATCCTTGCGATGAATGCAAAAGACCCGAAGGCAGCTGCCGAGGCATTAGCAACTCGTGCCAAACTTGAATCAGTTGAACAATTGAACGAATTGCGCATCAAGGATCAGCAGGCATTCAACATGATGATGCAGAGTCAATATAAGGAGAATGCCGAGCAGATGAAGGAGGTAATGAATTCTGCGCTGAATGCTATGGGGAATACGGCGACTGCCCGCTCTACGGCTCAAAATCCCGGGGCAACCGTTGTTACAGGGGGCATGGGGGCGCCGGTTGTTGTTAATGTCGCTCCTGAAGGAAGTACACAATGTCAATACTGTTCAGCGAATGTTCCAAACGGAGATGTTTTCTGTCCAAGCTGCGGGAAGAAACAGGAATGAAATATGCGTAAATGGACTGATGAACACGGCAGACTCCAACTGTATGACCATATCTCAAATCGTATGGTCTTTGCCGATAATAATCATAAATTGTGTCCATTTACTCTCGGTTACTGTGCAACATTAGATCAGGTTCCTGGAATCTGTTTTAAAGATGCCTGTGAAATCTGGGATCCGGTAATGAACCGCTGTTCCCTTTCTGATAGAGTAAGAGTAGATGAATTAGATGAGGAGCGTTGATCTCTCTACTTCTATCTCTTATTTGTGTTTTTTTTTTGAATAGGAGTTACGCGAGGCAATCTTAACCGAAAAAAATTGACGTAATTATAAGACGTACTTCGATTTCGTGTACGGCATTAGTGTAGACACAAGAGATAAAACCAACCGCGAATCGGCGCAAATCCGCCCTTCGGGCGAAAAAAATCGGATTTGCTTATCCTCACTTTCGCAATCCAGCTTCGCTGTCTTGCTCATCCCTCATCGGGATCGTTCGGGCAAATCCTGTCGGCGCCCCGGCGCCCCCCAATGATGATTTCCTTCTCCATCTCATTTCAGGATGGGTAGCAAAAGAACATTTTTCAGATTTAGGACTGCTCGATGAGTCTCTTCCTCATGGGAGCCGCTGGGGCGGCGACAGGATTTGCCCGAACGATCCCGATGAAGGGACGAGCCGTTGGGTCGTGCGGGGTGAGCCGACAGGCTCGCCCTTAGCGGAGCAAGGATTTGCCTTGCGACCAGACCCAACGAGCGAGAGTGAGGATAAGCAAATCCGATTAATCTCGCCCGAAGGGCGGATTCGCGCCGATTCGCGGTTGGTTTTTCTCATACTCTCACACAAATGCCGTACACGAAATCGAAGTACATCAGTTTTATCGGTTGGGCCTTCTGGATACTTTCAGCTAACTGTCAAAGTCAGGCTGGATCGGAGAACCAACCGATAGTCGGCGAACACGGTTGATTTTTCTTATCCCCACTCCATATTACAAACTCCCTCTTGTCACCAATAATATATACTTTTAGTGACATAACTATACGCACGATAATGCGGAAAGAAACCTATCATGAAAAAATCAAAGAGCGAATAACCACATCAAAGAAAGGCACAATATTCGTCATCTCTGATTTTACCGACATCGCCCCGATCCCAACGATAAAAAAAGTATTATCACGGCTAGTTCAAGACAAAACGATCCGCCGGATCATGTGGGGCATATACGAATATCCCGCCTACAACACATTTCTTAATGAATACGTCGCTCCCTCGCCCCATGAAATAGCAAAAGCTCTTGCACGCAATTTCGGTTGGACAATTGTCCCCTATGAAGATGCTGCCCTCAATATGCTCGGAATATCCACCCAGGTCCCCGCCTCATGGACATATGCTTCCGACGGCCCCTACAAAAAATACGCATACGGAAATGTCACGATACAATTCAAGCATACATCAAATAAAGACATCACAAATCTTTCAGAAAAATCCGCACTTATCATTCAGGCATTGAAAGCGATCGGAAAAGATAAGATGAATGAAAAATTCATCAGACAATTATCCGACAGGCTCACCCCTGGAGAAAAAACATCCCTCTTAG
>JAQVAY010000054.1 GCA_028690575.1 Bacilli bacterium
ATCACCAAACATGCCGCCTACGCTATGGTGGACGAAAATAGCAGCGAAATAGATAGAGTCTTTTCGCTCGCTCAAGCACAGACAATGCGAAAGTATATGGCGTCGAAAGAAGAGGAATGGGAGCAAGTTGATCCCAGTGAGGCTATCCGTCTCGAATTCGTTCTCGAGAACGACAATATAAAGGCAACTTGCTACTGCTACGACGAGAACCTTAGGTTGCTAGCGACAAGGCTTTTTGACAAAGAAAAGTCTTCCATAATGGCATCACTAAAGCTTCAAAAGCTTATGAATATAGAGGAGGATAACTAACGATGGCGAACTTCATTGAAATAACGAATATGGAAAAAATCGCAAAAGCGCTTATCATTAACCACGACAAATTGTGGGTATTGGTAGCCGGCGAGCTAAAGGATTCAACAAGGTATTGCATCCTTGAAAAGGTTCGAGCATTTGGGATTGAGCCGGAATCGCAACTTTATCAAGATATTGATTATTCGATATGCACCAAAGAGTCGATAATGGATCGCCCAATTCATTTGAGTCACGATATTCTCATTTGCAATATCGATGGATTGATAACCGAAGTATTAAACATAGTTTGTACCAAGACTTGCATAAACAAGATAGGGGTGTAAACATGAAAAAGATAACCAGAAACATATTTACGGAGAACCCCAACGTAGAAGCGTTTATTCTTTTCAGCGGTTCCTTTAATCCGTTTTATTTGGCAATCAACAAAGGAGCTCCGATTGAAAAGAGGATTAAGTCTATCTTTAAGCCCGATGGCTATGCTTGGGCGGAAGATGTGGCTTACGATTGCTATATTGCAGTTGTTCCGCAAAGCAAAAAAGCGTATGACGCTTTCATCGCTTACTTCCTTTCTGATCCGCTTTGGACGGAGAACTTGCGCTGTTTCAGAACGCAAGTGTTGCCTTACGAAAGAAGCAGCTTCCTCGAAATGAAGGGAGGAATGTATTTCGATGAAGGATGGACATATTCCTTTGAGACCCTTGGATTGAATCTCTACTATGATGATGAAAACATATATATTCGGCTTATCGATGGAGAGATACCAAAATATGTTCCAAATATAATGAGACGCGTTGAAGCGGCGTGCTCACATTTGAACAAAGACCAGGAAGAAAAAACAAAAACGATATTCGCAACCCTCTGGAATATTTATGCAGAAGGATATGAAAAAGGATATGGAGAAGGATATGTGCAGAATATATCAAGAATATTGGAATAATCTTCGAAAAAGGAAACAGTCCTTTTGGGTGATGGGTAACGAGATAACCAAAAAAGTTCCGATAATCTACCCGTCGGAACCAGAACCGCTTATGGATGCACTCCCCAGAGAAATAAGGATCGCTAACAAAATAGTTGAAGAAGCAAATTACTTCATCTTCAACGGCAAAAAGAAGGTGCGAAAGATACCGTTTCTTTCTCAATTGCTACCTAAATCCAAAATGCCCAAAGAAGAAAATACTAGCGGGCAATTATTCCTCACCATCGATCCCGAATGGATCTTGCGTTGTAGCGATAGAATGTACACCAGTTGGCAAAGTTGCTTCGCCCCCGACGGTTGCTATCACTTCAGCGCGAAGGAATACACAACGTCAATAAATATCGCAATGGCGATGATAACCAATTCCGATATGACGAAAATAATCGGAAGAAAGTTCGTTTTCATCCCAAGTGACGGCTACGACGGCACTCGTAAAGCAATTGTATTCTTCGCGAAACACTACGGCACCTTCCCAATTCACTATCAACGCTCTTTGTCGGCGTATATCGCCGAAAGCATATTCGGTTCGAACAAAGACAATTGGAAAATCATATCCAAAGAAGATGACTGTCGCGCCGAAGAAGACAAAATATACGTTGTAGACGTATCCAATGTCGGGAACGCCAGCTTCATAAGCGGAGGCGGTAAGTCAATTTGGTTTGACGATTCGCTTTTCGTGCTTCGCAAAAAAGGCACCGAGATCGAAAATGCAATTATTTCCTTTGACAGCGAGGAAAGCGACGAAGAGGATTCAAACGAAGTCGAGTGCGACCATTGTGGTGATTACTTCGACGCAGATGAGATGTATAACGTTTATTACAACAACAACTGTGACTACAATCTCATTTGTGGATCGTGCCTTGACGATATAGCTGTTATGGATGAATTTACCGGTAACTACATCTATTTGGATGAAGCTGTTGAATTTTGGCACGTAAATTCTCGTGGCGTTGCATCTCATACCAGGTATACGACCGAAGAATGCGCAAGCTTCAACCTTACCGAAATCCATTTAATTGGCGGCATACGTAACGACAACGAGCTTTGGGAAGACGATTTGCTTTATGCAGACGGAGTTCCCAATAGCTGTATAGAATACAATGGCGAGTATGTGTGTGTCGATATCGAAGACACAGACGATAGCGCTATCATGGAACTAATCAAAGAACTTGAAGGAGAAGACGACGATGAAGACGAAGAAGAATCTGAAGAGGTTGTTACTGAAGCTCTTGAAGAGCAGCGAACAACAGATAGTTGATCTTATTCAGAAATACGCAAAGATCAACAAAGACATGTGGGACGTAGAGGTGCACAAACGCTTCGTCGTCGTAACGCCAAAGCAACCAGACCATTACCCGCTGGTATGCTCACACTACGATACGGTACGCCACACACCGCTTAGTGGCTACAACATCAAAGAAGATATCATTACATCGATTGAAGGAGCTCTTGGTGGCGACGATCGTTGCGGCGTAGCAATTGCTTTATCGCTTATGCAAGCTGGCATCCCGGCCAATTACGCTTTTTTCGATGAAGAAGAATATGGTGCTGGCGGTAGCAGAGATTTCCTAATCGAAACTCCTTGGATTGCGAAAGAAAGTTCGTGTTACATCGGTCTCGATCGAAAAGGCCACGCAGATGCCGCCGTATACAATTACCGTAGCAACAAGCTTCTGAATATTGTCGGGGCTTACGGCTTCAAAGAAGTCAACGGATCGATGACGGATGTATCGGTTATCGAAGAAGACTTCCCCAAAGCTACTGTAAACCTTAGTGTGGGCTTCAACCACGAGCATACATCTAACGAAACGATACGTATAGACGTAGTAATGAACACCTTGCAAGCGATGAAAGAAATCGTTGACAAATGCACTGGCGTCTACTTTGATGATCTGGAAGCGTTTGGCAAATATAAAGATTCTTTCGATTATTACCAGGATTACGACTACGGAAATTATTGGGATGGAGATAAAGATTACGTAGAAAAGGAGATAGAAAAGCTTCTTCGTGGCGAGGATCGCTATACTGTACAAGAGGAGATAAGAATGAATTGCGATGGTTGCATGTACTTCGACAACGAGATTTGCGATTGCTATTGCAAAAACAAATGGGAATGCTTTTACCCTCAAGATGTAAACGAGCTAAAGGCATTATCAATCTGGAATGAAATAGGAGGTGCCAAATAGCACAATTCAACTTGTATGATTATGCGACCGTATCCAACGCATCAAACGACGCCGTTCCCCGCGGCGTCGCTTGGGCGTTTTGTGGTTTATTCAAAAGAGGAAAAACCTATGGAGCGGCGCGCTGGAACCCGAGTGGAAGCACTCAAAAAACTCTGTATCTCGATGCAGAGCGTTGTGTATTGCGATGGGAAGAGTATGCGGGAATGACCGTATTGCCCATCACTTCGTTTAACCCGCCAAAAGAAAGCGACGGAAAGATAATCCCGCCGGATAAGCGCGGCTATATCGTTAACGGAGAGACTAAGAAGGCTTGGTCACTAAAAGAAGCTATAGCCATTATCAAAGCGATGGTAAAGAACGGTGACTTAGCTAAACACTTCGAAATAGTGGTAATCGACTCAGTCGATGCGCTCCAGAAGTGGGCGGAAGAAAGCTATCTCGATGAGATTAACAAAAACAAAGAAAAAGATGAACAAGTCCTTTCCATAGGCGATGTTCCGCACGGTGCGGCGTGGAGCGATGCGCGTAACGCCCTCGTTAACCCTTTAGTTGAACTAAGAAATCTTGTTACTTCCGTTGGAGTGGATATCGGCTTCGTTATCCATTCGAAAACAACCACCCAAGTTGCAAACAAATGGCAACGCGATCCAGCCCTTCGAGCCGGAGTAACGAATGCTTTATTTGGCGAAATTGATGCAATTGGTTATATTGATGTAGAGGAAAGCATCAAGGATGACGGAGCAGTATTCGGCACCGTTTACCAAGGCCATATGCATACGATTAGTTTTAACATATACGGAGAAATCCTTACCGGCGGTATCCGTATGAACAAACTCGTTAACAAAACCTTCCCCTTCGCTTACAAGGCAATAGAAGAGGAATACAAAAAGCTCTCAACTACAAAGGAGAAGTAATGCCTTACACACCCAAACAAACAAATACCGGAAGCCGTCTTGAAGTTCCCGGCGAAAACGCTGCCCTAATTACCGACGTATACGACCTTTCCCAAGGTTCAACTTACGACTTGCAAATGGACATAGAGTTCACGTTTGACAACGGATGGACTCGCAGAACACGTCTTTTCGGTAAGTTCGAAAAAGATGCCAAAGGCTTTATTGTCGATAATGATAAAGAAGTCGAAAGCGCTTATCGATATCTTTATTCTCTCGGCGTAACCACGTTCGACGGCGACACTCTCAACGGCGTTTGTATATCCGAAAAAGGACGCTTCGTTCATCAAGACGACACGCCGATAAAGGATGTTGCTGCGTTGATCAAAACCCTGGTCAAAGACAAGATCTTCCGCGTATACCTTGTCAAGGACAGCAGGTCCGGTTACGATAAGATCCTATCGTTTTGCGAAGACTCTCTTTTCTCCGGCGAAACCATCTCCGCCCGAAAAGCGACCGAAAACTACATATGGCGGAAAAACAATCTCGGTGCCGGTACCAACAACGCCCCCAAAGCCGAGGCGGAAGACGAGGACTTTCTCTTCACCCCGGGGGATTAAGTGAAAAAGTTCTACGAGTTAGCTGAACACAGAGTCACCAATCGCAACCGGCTAATTGCGGAAGAACACATCGATAAGTTAATAGCGGAGAAGGGTAAAACCTCTCCGCTTTATCAATCTGTATATTGGTACAACGAAGACGTTCTGGATTATCTAAAAAAGAACAAGTCTATGTCATCCTACTACGGCTTTCGCGGCATCGACTGGATCCCAATCGATATCGATAAGAAGTCCAACTCCGACGAGTATACTCTAACAAAACTAAGGGAATACATAACCAGTCTAGCTAAGCTCAACGTAGGGGAGGACGCATACCAAATCTTCTTCTCCGGTACCGGTTACCATATCTTCATTGCCAATTCCGTATTCGACTTCGAGCCCGGAAACGACTTACCGAAGTTGGTGGCGCTTACACTAAAGAATATCGATCTCGTAAGCGATCCGGCTATCGTAAGGGGGAATCAGCTCATTCGCATGGCGAATACCCTTAACGAGAAGAGCAACTTGTTCAAAATCCCTTTAACTCTGGATGAAGTGGTAACGCTTGAGGCCAAAGACATTCTCAAGTTAGCCGAAACTCAGCGACTGGACTTCGACTTCGAGGAAAAGTATGGAACGGGGCAATTGTCCAAATATCTCGTTTCCAAGGAGTCCTTAGAACCCGCA
>JAQVAY010000055.1 GCA_028690575.1 Bacilli bacterium
AAAATTCTTAAATTTAAGAAAAACAAGAAAGGCTTGCTCGAGACAACTTTTGAAAGCGAAAAGCCAGAAGTAAGACTTGATGTTTCCACTCTTCCAAGCGAATTAGTGGAAGAAAAAGCAGGCTTATATTTCATTATCTTTTTTCTTTTCAGTGTTTTGAATATCTTTAATCCCTCTTATCCAAAAAGAGATATTTTCGATGTCAATTATTCAGGAAACATAAACATTTCAGAAAATCCAAATATTTTACTCACCTTTATTCGTCCTCTCAATAATGGAAAAGCTCTTAAACCTCAAAACGAAAAATCTTCTATTTACTTTGTTGATAACGAGAGTAATATTTACATATTGAATAAGAAAGCGAAGCGAAGAAGAACGCTTGTCAATGTTTTTAAAACATTAACCATGATTTCTGCTATTATCGCTCTCATCGCCCTACTTATCGTTGGACTTATTCAAAATATTTAAAAATTAATATTATTAAGGAAGAAAAATGCCACAGACAATTTTAGAAGTATGCAATTTAAACAAAAAATACACCAATTTTGCTCTTAAAGATGTCTCTTTTTCTTTGAAAGAGGGCATAATTTATGGTTTTATCGGGCGAAACGGAGCTGGAAAAACAACGACCCTAAAATGCATTTATAATCTCGTTCAAAGTGATTCTGGAGAAATATTGTATCTCGATGAAGATTTTCAAAAGAATGAAATAAAAGCAAAAAACGAAATTGGTTTGCTTTTTGGTGGAGTCGATTATTATCCAAATCAAAAAGCAAAAACCATCGCTAAAGTTACCTCCACTTTTTATGATACTTGGGATGAAGAATTATATATCAAACTATTAAAATTCTTTGACCTCGATCAAGAAAAGAAAATCAAGCAATTTTCTAATGGGATGAAAGTCAAATTTGGTTTGACATTAGCTCTATCCCACGGGGCAAAAGTCTTGCTATTGGATGAACCAACCAGCGGACTAGACCCTGTCTCACGCGATGAAGTTCTCGACTGCTTTTTGAAGATTGCCCAGTTAAAGAAAACGACCATTTTATTTTCTACTCATGTCATTTCCGATTTGGATAAATGCGCAGATGAAATCATCTATATCAAAGAAGGCCGAATTTATCAAAATTCTAGTGTTAACAATTTTAAAAGTAACTACTTACATATTGAAGGTTCCGCCTCTTTGTTAAGTGGGGTTGATAAGAATAAGATAAACCGACTATTCGTTCATCAAGGTAAATTTTCTGGTCTTATCACGAAAAATGATCAAAGTTACTTTTCAAATTTTGCTCTACAAGAGCCGACCTTGGAAGAGTTGATGCTTAACATCGAAAGGGGAAACGATAATGAAGAAACTCCTTTCTAAGGAATTACGTTTGTGCTTGGCCCCTCAAGTAATTACCTTTATCTGTTTATCCGCTCTCATAGCAATTCCTTCATGGCCAGCGCTCACCTCTTTTATTTATACTTTCATGGCGCTGGTAATTATCTTTCCGGTTGCCATTGCTAATCGCGATATAGAATTCACCTCTCTGCTTCCAATTCGAAAAATTGATATTGTCAAAGGAAAAGTCTTGCTAGCAACTTTTATTGAACTAAGTTCGATATTGGTTTCTATACCCTTTGCCTTGTTAAAATATTTTATCATTAGCCCAGCCTTAGGTGAAGCCAGTCAGTACCCTGAATTAGGAATCAATCTTGTTTTATATGGAATAGTGTTGGCAATGTGTGGTTTCTTTAACCTATTGTTTATTCCTATGTATTATAAAAATCCATTTAAAACCGCTAAGTCTCAGCTTTTGTCCACTTTTTTCATTATCATATTAACGATGCTGGTGACAGCGCTATTTATGACCTTTCCTGCCGCTTCCGCCTTTGTAAATTCATTTAGCGGACTTGCCTTGATTATTCAGTTTGTTTCCTTAGGAGCTGGAATTGGATTATTTGTGCTTTTTAGTTTCTTAGCTTTCCATTTTGGAGCCAAGAAAATCAGACCAATTGACCTATAAATCGTTTTTTACCTTTTTAATGTCTTTTGGTATGGTCAAAAAAAGGCAATCAATGTTATAGTAAGTTAACGACAAATATTTTATTTGCCATTAATTATTAGGGAGTATGACTATGGATCCAATTGTTACTATTGATCAATTTATAGCTAAATGGTTTAATAACCTAAAATTTAGTAATGGAGTAAGCTGGGGTAATCTGATCCTCTGCTCTATCGCTATCATTGTTTGTGTTATATTATGCGGACTCGTTGGCCTCGAAAGAGAAAAACGCGGCCGTAGTGCTGGATTAAGAACTCACCTTCTAGTTGGTGTTGGCTCATGTATCATCATGATTATTTCTATTTATGGTTTTCCTGATATTAAGGGTTCGACTCGTGATGTGGCTCGTCTAGCTGCTCAAGTAGTGGCTGGTGTTGGATTTCTTGGTGCTGGCGCCATCATTCATAACAATGGTGGTATTAAAGGTTTAACTACTGCTTCAACTATTTGGCTTGTTATGGCTATCGGTTTGGCCTGTGGTTCGATGAACTTTATCTTAGCTGTTATCGGAACGGTTGTAGTCATGATAGTTCTTGTTACCTTTCGTCGTATTGAAAGAATGGTTACTAGAACCAATCCATACTTGGTTATGCTCGCTCCTAGCGATATTCCAGTGATGACTGATTTACTTAGTGTGGTTAAAGATTTTGGCTACACCATTACAGACTTGAGAAGTCAAATAATCAAAGATGGTCTTCAGCCAAGCATAGAGGTTACTTTTAAAGTATCTTCTGAAAACAACGAAGAAATTAAAATTGAAAAATTTGTCAAAGCTCTCGAAAAGAAAGCTCACGCTATCAGCGTTCAAGTCCTCAACCATCATTAATAAGTAATTTGCTGACACTTAAGAGGTTTTCTATGGATAAGAAAAAATTAAACATTCAGATTCAAGAAGCCTCTTTTTCTTTACTTAATCACGGGGTCATTGCTTTTCCCACTGAAACAGTGATGGGCTTAGGAGTGGTTTATAACGATGAAGAGGCCTATAATCGCTTGAATTTAATAAAACATCGCCCTGATAATCATCCTTACACGATGATGCTTTCTGGTCCCGACCAAATCGAAAAATACGCTAATATTGATTCTCGAAGCGCCAAAATCATCAAAGAATTTATGCCAGGATCAATCACTTTACTTCTTCCCGTAAAAGACAATGTCCCTGAATGGGTTACCCATAATACAGGCGTGATTGGGATGAGAGTTCCCTCAAATAAAGAAGCCCTTCTTTTGCTTAAACAAATCAAAATCCCTTTATTGGTGCCTTCAGCTAACCGTTCCAGCGAAAAGCCTGCTTTATCAAGCGATGAAGTGAAAGCTATCTTTGGAAACGAATTAGACTATATCATTACCGGAAAAAGCACTTCTTCGGTTCCTTCAACTATTGTTGATTTAACCAAAAGCGAAATCAAAATCATCCGCCAAGGACCTATAACGATGGAACAAATTAAAGCAGTAATAAACGATGACAAATAAAAAAAGAAATATTATCTCTCTTGTTTTAAAAGCCTTGCTTGCTACCATTTCCTTCAATGGAGTTTTGTTATCCTATCTTCAAGGTGGTTCTTTCTCTTGGCATATTTTTCTTTATTTCACTATCCAATCAAACATTTGGATTGGAATTATATCAATCATTGGTTTTATTTTTTTAGCCATCGATATGGCTTATCGAAAAATCTCAATTAATCGATGTTTTAACATTTTCGAGTTCATCTTCACAGTCTCGATACTAATCACTGGAATTATTTTCACTACGGTTCTGGTCCCAACAATGGGAAAAAATGCCTGGTCAATATCCAATATTCTGACTCACCTAATCGCTCCTATTCTTGCTGTGACTGACTTTTTATTCAATAAACGGCGTTATTCGTTAAGAAAATGGGATATTTTTTATCCTCTTATTCCCTTAGGGTATTACCTTTTGTTTTCTTTATTAGGATTCTTTCTCCAATGGGATTTTGGATCAGGAAATAATTACCCTTATTTCTTTTTGAATTATGCCTCTCCTAGCGGTGTTTTTGGCTTTTCCAATCAATTGCCCTATTTCATGGGTTCTTTTTATTGGATTGTGCTTATAATCGCTTTAACGTTAGGCTTATCCATTTTTCTTAAGTGGCTTACTATCAAAATACATACTAGAGAGCAACAAAATGATTGAAACAGTAGTATGCTATCTTGAAAAAGATGATTCTTTTTTGATGTTGTATCGCAACAAGAAGGTTAATGACATCAATCATGGAAAGTGGATTGGAGTCGGCGGTCACATCGAAGAAAATGAGTCACCAGAGCAAGCAGTCAAAAGAGAGGTTAAGGAAGAAACCAATCTTGATTTACTTAGTTGTCATAAGATAGGAATCATTCTTTTTAAAAACGAGAACATGATTGAAAAAATGC
Source organism: Bacilli bacterium (assembly GCA_028690575.1). GTDB lineage: Bacteria > Bacillota_I > Bacilli_A > RFN20 > CAG-826 > JAAYDH01. The sequence continues at coordinate 4,440 of JAQVAY010000055.1, forward strand.
ATGTTTTTACGAGTAAAGAGTTTAAAGGCTTAGTTGGCGATTGCGATGAAGGGGAACTCAAATGGATAAAAAAAGAGGAAATGCTTCATCTCTCACTTTGGGAAGGAGATCGCATTTTTCTGCCTAACTTAATCAATGGTGGTCCCTATTTCTCTTATCAACTCAACTATATTCAAGATCACCTAGTGAGTTACAAAAGCAAAAATGGCTTTTAGCGTTTATAGAAATGGAATTATCCATTTTATTTCTTCACTTTTCAAGAGTATAATAACTCAAGGACAAAAGTACTATGATTATTCAAAAAATTCATGATGATAACATCCAAGCGATGAAAGATCGCGATCCCATTACTAGAGGTATTCTCTCTGTTGTTTTGACCAAAGCAAAATTAATCGAAGTAGAACTAAGAAGTAAAGGCCAAATGTTGGAAGAAAAGGATGTCTTTGATGTGATTCAAAAGACCATCAAAGAACTCCACGATGAAAAAGAAGGATTTATAAAAGTTAATAATCTCGAAAGAGTCGCCGCGATTGACAAGCAAGAAGCAGTTCTCAATAGTTATTTACCAAAACAGTTAACTAAAGAAGAAGTTCTCGCTATCATTGCCACTCTTGAAGATAAATCCTTGCCTTCAATTATGAGACTTTTTAAAACCCAATATGCGGGAAAAGTAAATATGTCTCTTGTCAGTGAAATAGCTCGTAGTTTATAGTATTAAAGTG
>JAQVAY010000056.1 GCA_028690575.1 Bacilli bacterium
TCATCACCGCGGCGATTGCCTAATTTTAATTGATGAGTGAATCCACCATTGCGAGTAGCAAATTTTGGACCCAAGACAGCGAATAGATGATCAAGAGCAGAAACTTTGCCTTCAGCATCAACACTGACATTGCGAACAAAACGAGCGGCTTGGCGTTTGGCGTTCATGACATCTTCTTTTTTTGTTAAAGTGACGAGACGATCGGCTTCACTAACCACATCTTTTGCCACCGCGGCTGTCACTTTGACTTGACCATGAATGATTAAATCAGTGACGACATTGCGGAGCATGTTTTCATATTTACTTTTGGTATAAGCGGCTTTAAATCTAACACCGGTTTTACCATGTACGTTTTTACGACCTTGTGCTGGCATTTTCTAAAACCTCCTTACTCAAAGTCTTTGAAAGCCAAACCAATACCGGCGAGTTTCTCTTTAATTTCTTTGAGAGATTTCTTACCAAGATTTTTGACTTTCATCATATCTTCTTCGCTCTTCTCTGTTAATTCAAGGACAGTAGCGATACCGGCTCTCTTTAAACAGTTGTAAGAACGGACGGATAAATCGAGTTCTTCGATTGTGATATTCTCGTATTTGTTTTCTTCGACTTGAACTTCATCTTTTTCAATATTGATGTCGCGAGTAATCTCAGCGAGATTCTCGAACTTATGCAAGTGATCGATGAGGATGAGAGCGCTCATGGCAACTGCTTCTTGTGGAAGAACAGAGCCATCAGTCCAAACTTCTAAACTTAACTTGTCAAAGCGTGAATCGTGTCCAACACGAGTCTTTTCAACAGTGTAGTTAGCTTTGCGAACTGGCGAATAGTTACTATCGGTTGAGATAGCGCCTAAAGGTAAGGATGAGTGAATTGTCTTATTTTGTTCACCCGTGACATACCCACGGCCATTACGAGCGTGTAAGACCATCTTTAAGTGTCCACTTTCAGTGAGATTAGCAATCACTAAATCAGGATTGATAATTTCCACTCCAGTTGGGCAGTGAATGTCTTTGGCTTTAACGACGGCTGGACCTTGAACATCGAGCTCTAGACGTTTGTTATCATTATCTTCGGAAGCAATCTTTAAGACTAAGCCTTTGAGATTGAGAATGATGGACGTGACATCTTCTTCCACTCCTTCAAGAGCGGTGAATTCATGACGTGCACCTTCCACTTCTACGGCATAGATTGAAGCGCCTGGTAAGCTGGAGAGTAAAACTCTGCGGAGAGCATTGCCAAGAGTCAATCCAAAGCCACCTTCAAGTGGTTCAATGATGAAGCGGCCGTAATTCTCGGTGCCATCATAGTCGGCTTGGGTGATACCAAATCTTTCAAAAGGATTCGCGATTTTCATAGTCATACCTCCTAATTAACCACGAGGACGCTTTGGTGGGCGGCAACCATTGTGAGGAATTGGGGTGGTATCAACGATACTTAAAACAACCAATCCAGAGACAGCGAGAGAGCGAATAGCTCCTTCACGGCCTGGGCCGGGACCTTTAACGTCGACGTCAACTTGTCTAATGCCTTGATCATAGGCGGCTTTGCCAGCTGCTTCAGCAGCTTGCATAGCGGCGAATGGAGTGGATTTTTTAGCACCCTTAAAACCCATTGCGCCTGAGCTGCTCCATGCTAGAGCATTGCCTTGTTCATCACAGATAGTGATAATTGTGTTGTTGAAAGTAGAATGAATGTGGGCGACACCTTTAGTAAACGAACGTTTAATTTTCTTTTTGCGTGTGCTTGTTTTTTTAGCCATTGTGTTCTAATTCTCCTTTCTTTAGCCTTGTGGGGCAGTTTTCTTGTTCGCGATGGTCTTTCTTGGACCTTTACGAGTGCGAGCATTCGTTTTGGTTCTTTGACCACGAACAGGGAGACCTTTTCTATGGCGAATGCCACGGTAGCAGTTAATTTCAGTTAAACGCTTAATGTTAAGAGCTACTTCACGGCGAAGTTCACCTTCGGTTTTGAATTTAGCAATTTCGCCACGAAGAGCGGCAAATTGGTCATCAGTAAGATCTTTTACTCTCGTTCCACCAGCAACTTTCGCGTTATCACAAATAAGTTGAGCGGTGTGTCTGCCAATACCATAAATATAGGTAAGGGAGATGCAGACTGGCTTGTCGTTCGGAATATCAACACCAACAATACGTGCCATATTCTATTTCCTCCTATTAACCTTGTCTCTGCTTGTGCTTTGGATTAGAGCAAATGACCATAACTTTGCCATTTCTTCTAATAACTTTGCACTTTGGGCAGATCGGTTTCACTGAGGGTCTGACTTTCATAAGTTTTTCCTCCTAAATAATTTTTTCCTGCGGTTTATTTAAACCGGAATGTAATGCGGCCCCGTGTTAAATCATAAGGCGAGATTTCTACCGTAACTCTATCGCCTGGAAGAATGCGTATGTAATGCATACGGATTTTGCCAGAAACGGTGGCCAGAATCACGACGCCATTTTCGAGTTTTACTCTAAACATCGCGTTTGGTAAGACTTCGGAAACGACCGCCTGTACTTCGATGACGTCTTTTTTTGACATAAGTTAGTTTTCTCCTTCGTACATGGTAATAATTTCATATCCTTCATCAGTGACGACAACTGTGTTCTCATAATGAGCGGTTAGTTTGCCATCTTTGCTTTTTACGGTCCATCCATCTCCGAGAACGCGAGTGTCTTTTCGACCTTCGAGGACCATTGGTTCGATGGCTAGAGTCATACCCTTTTGCAAAATTGGGCCGGTTCCAGCTTTACCGTAATTTGGAATGACAGGATCTTCGTGCATGTGAGCGCCGATGCCGTGTCCGGTATAGTCGCGCACGACATTATAGCCATGACTTTCGTTGTATTTCTGTATGGCTTCGCTGATATCACCTAAGTGAACCCCGGGAGTGATTAATTTCACTGCTTCGAAGAATGACTGTTTGGTGACTTTCATGAGCCGAGTTGCTCTTTCGGTGATGGTGCCGACCGCGAAGGTACGGCACGCATCAGCGGAATAGCCTTGATATGTTGCCACAATGTCCACGGAGACTATATCCCCTTCACGGAGAATAATCTTGCTAGAAGGTATTCCGTGAATGAGAGTCTCGTTGACTGAGACGCAAGCCGAGCTGGGAAAGCCGTTATAGCCTTTTTCAGCCGGGATGCAACCAGAATCGCGTATGACTTTTTCCACGATGGTGTCGATATCCAAAGTGGACATCCCAGCGTGTATCTCTTTCTCTAAAGTTTTAAAGACGAGACCACACACTTCACCAGCGCGTTTCATCAAAGCGATTTCTCGGGGAGATTTGACAATGATCATGTTATTTACTCTTAAGAAATAAACTTACTTCATCGAATAAGTCTTCACTACCCACTAAGGAATTGAAGTTGACTAATAAGCCTTTGGCATCATAGTAATCTAACAATGGTTTAGTGTCGTGAATGTAATGACCAAGACGCACCTTCAACGCTTCTTCGTTGTCGTCTGGTCTTTGGAAGAGTGGTCCGCCACAGACATCGCAGATACCTTCAACTTTTGATTTCATGGTATCGATGTGATAAGGAGTTCCACAGTTTTTACAAACTCGTCTTCCGCTAATGCGGCGGATGAGTTCTTTTTCGTTACAATCGAGATTGACAACAACATCGATTGGACGGTGGATTTCAACGGCTAATTTGTCCAGCGCTTCAGCTTGCACCAAAGTGCGGGGAAAGCCATCGAGAAGAAATCCGTTCGCACAATCTTCTTGTGATAATCTATCTTTGACAATGCCAATTGTGACATCATCAGGAACAAGATCACCTTTTGCAATAAAGGATTGAGCGAGTTTTCCTAATGGAGTGCCAGTTTTAATGGCTTCGCGGAACATATCCCCCGTCGATATATGGACGAGACTATGAGCGACTTTCAGCTGTTTAGCAAGGGTTCCCTTGCCAGCCCCTGGTGGGCCCATGAGAATGATGTTCTTAAGCATTATAAATGTCCTCCACTAGCCACAACCTCATCGAACGATTTACCCGCGAGCAAGCCATCGATTTGACTGTTAAGTTCAAGCGCGACACCGACGACGATGATTAAGCCAGTTCCGCCGAGAGCAAGAGAAGGATAATCTTTAAAGATTGTCAAACTCAAAATCGCGGGAAGAGCAGCAATCGCCGAGAGAGCCATCGCTCCAATAAAAGTCACACGGTTAAGAACCTTTCGAACATAACGTTCAGTTTCAAGTCCGGGGCGAATGCCAGGGATATAACTGCCGTTTTTTTGAAAATTCTCAGCCATCTGTTGTGGATTAATTTGCACATTAGCATAGAAATAGGTGAAGGCAATGGTTAACACTATATAAATTAGTAGACCCCAAGGCATTGAGAACCCATTTCCCATGTTAGTCATTGAAGAGCTGTTGAAGATGTTGAGCCAATTGGCATCACTATCGCCTCCTAAGAAGGCGTTGACAACGCTTGGAGCCATCATGATTGAACTCGCGAAGATGACAGGAATGACACCGGCGGGGTTAATCTTGATAGGCAAGAAACTGGCTCGAGCCATCGATGGTGTTTGGCCACCACCTTTTCCGGAGTGTTGAACCGGAATTTTGCGTTTCGACAACTCGATGAACGCGACGAATGCGACAATGAGCAAGAAGCTCAGTATATAGAGTATGAATTGGAAAGTTCCTGCGATCTGTGCGGAATCGGAGACACCCATCGAATCCACTACCCACAATGTGAAAGCATTACCGACTTGACTTGGAAGGGATGAAACTATACCGGCGAAGATGATCATCGAGATACCATTTCCGATACCTTTAATCGATATTTGATCACCGAGCCACATAACAATCATCGCTCCAGCTAACATCACGATAATGATGTATAGATATTGAAGCCATTCATAACCAGGAGCCGACTTAATGAGGGAAACCTCAGTCGAATTCTCGATAGTTTTGATAATGCCATAGGCTTGAACCGCCCCTAACATAAGAGTTAAATAACGGTTAGCCATCTCCATCTTTTTGCGGCCATGTTGACCTTGACGGCGTAAATCACTTAAAGCAGGCAAAACATCAGCCGATAATAATTGAATGATGATTTGCGCGGTAATATAAGGAGAAACACC
>JAQVAY010000057.1 GCA_028690575.1 Bacilli bacterium
TTTTCTTCTAAATTGTCTATGTTATATTGATTAGGAAAGAAGATTTTTTCATGAAAAATAATGTTGGTGTTCTCTTACCTGTCAGTTCTCTGCCTGGTCGTCATGGAATCGGTGACTTTGGACCGACGGCCTATAAATTTGTCGATTGGCTTGCCAAGCATCATTACCGTTACTGGCAAGTTTTGCCTCTTAATCCTGTCGGACCAGGATATTCACCTTATATGTCCACTTGTAGCGAAGCAATTGAAACCCGCTATATCTCTTTAGATGTGTTGACAAAACAAGGTCTTATTAGACATACCGCTTCTCATCGCCCCCATGCTCAATACATCGACTATTACGATGTTGATAGGTGGAAAGACAAATATCTTTGGAAAGCTTATCAAAAATTCCTAAAAACAAAGATGAGAGGATATCAGAAATTTAAAAAAGATAATCCTTGGCTTACAAGTTATGCCACTTACATTATTTTTCATAATGAAAACAATATGCGCCCTTGGAATGAGTGGACAGATGAACAAATTCATTACTTTGAAAACCATTCATCCTATCCCGAAGATAAAAAAGAATTAGCGGAATTCTATATTTTCTTGCAATTCATTGCTTATAAACAATGGATGAAATTATGGAACTATGCCAAAAAGAAAGGCATCATCGTTATCGCTGACTGCCCATTCTATGTTGGTATCGACAGCACCGATTGCTGGCTCCACAAAGAACAATTCTTAATGGATGAGAAATACAATCCAACAATGGTCAGTGGTGTACCACCGGATTGTTTTAGTGATGATGGTCAATTATGGGGCACTCCCATCTTTGATTTTGAAGTGATGAAAAAAGATAATTATCAATTTCTTGTCGACCGCCTTGGTTCTTTAGCCAAGACATGTGACTATCTCCGCCTCGATCACTTCCGGGCCTTTGACACATATTGTGTCATACCAGCGGAAGATGAAAACGCTCGCAGAGGAAAGTGGGAAATTGGACCTCGCTATGATTTCTTTGATGCCTTATATAAAAAATATCCTGATATTAAATTAATTGCTGAGGACTTAGGTGACCTCTTCCAAGGTGTTCACGATTTAAGAGATCATTATAAACTTCCTGGGATGTTCATCATGGAATTCTGCGTCTTTGACATTCATGCTGAGAGCAAACCATCTCAATTAGTTTATCCTGGTACTCATGATAATCAGACTCTTGAAGGATGGTTTAAAACCCTTCCTCCGTGGAATAAAACCTTCCTTAAAAATCGTTTTCCTGGTCAAAAAGACCTAGTAAAAGCGGTTTTTGAGCATACTTGGAATGTTCCATCTTTGATGACAATTTTCCCTCTTCAAGACTTGTTGCGCCTTGATGATCGAGCCCGTCTTAATTGGCCAGGAACAGTCGGATCGCCAAACTGGACCTGGAAGCTAAAAGACACGAGCTGGATTAAAAAAATAAAACTTGGACAATAATCTATATATAATTAAGGAAAAGAGGATCCCCTATGACAAAAGGAAAACTTATAACTAAACTTGCCTTAACTATCCTAATTGGAATGAGCACAATCTTACCAACTGTTTTTCCTGTTTCACCCTCTATTGAACCTGATAATGTTATATATGAAACCACTTTAACTAGGGACTATGCAGAGCCCAATATGCTATCGCCTCGAAAGGCTACCATTACGTGGCCGACTTCCGTGACTATTCATTACCATAATGATGATGGAGAAAATGATAATCGCAGTTTCTATTTTTGGTTTACCGGAATAAACGGGGCTGAATATACTCCTGATTCAATCACTAACGAAAACAAAGACATGCAGATTTCTTTTGACTTCACTAGTGAAGAAGGTAGCCTATTATACAAGAAAAAGATGTTCATGATTGTCAAAACGACTGGTACCTGGGCGGGAAAAAGTGATGATACTCCTATCGATTTCGCCGCTTTCCCTCCTGATGGAACAGGTTTAACTGAAATATGGTGCATTCCAGGCGAGGGTAGTTCAATTGAAATGTATGCTACCGAAGCGGAGACCCAAATGGATAAAATTTCCTATGCCGTATTCACGGATTGGAAGACTATTCGAGCTATTACGACAATTGCCCCATCTTCTTATCGCTTATATGCTTTTACTACTAACTATTACAAACTAAATAGTGTTGATAAAGAAATCCATCGTCAAGAATACATTCTTACTACTGGTACTTCGCCAAGTACGACACCAACAACTTTCAATAGCATGAATTGTGAACAATTCAACATTGTTTTAAATTACACAATACATGTCAATGTCCAATATGTTCTTGAAGCGACTTTTTCCACCAATCCAAGCAAGTGGCTCTCTAAAAATGTCGCATTTGACCCTCTTTATGAAACAGAAAGGTTTAACGCTTACTATAACTATGATGGCAGCGATCTGGGAGCGACCTATTCCTCTAATGAAACTACCTTTAAAGTTTGGGCTCCGACCGCCACTCGTGTGATAGTGATGCTTTACAATTCTGGTATCCCTTCCGAATATCCTAGTGGAGATGACTCTTGGGGTGGCTACAACATGGCTTATCGACCAGGTGGCATATGGGAATTAACCATTACTGGAAGAGATTTAAACAACCGATATTACAATTATTATGTAATAAATTCTCTTGGGGCGAATGAAGTGGTGGATCCTTACGCCAAAGCTTGCAACGTTAATGGCGATAGAGGCATGATTTTAAACTTCAATCAAACCGACCCAACTGGTTGGGAAAATGTTCCCCAGCGTTGGGATGGTGAGGAAGGTTATGACATTGAATCGGCTAATGAGCTTAGCGTTTATGAAGTCCACGTTCGCGATTTAACTTCTCATGAATCATGGAATGGAAATGAAACTCCTGGAACATATAAAGCTTTCTATGAGCCAGACACTCGCTTAGCTAGCGATAGCAATGTGACCACTGGTTTTGATCATATCGAAGAATTAGGTATTAAAGCTATTCAACTTCTTCCTGTCTTTGATAGCGACAATGACGAAGTCAACTATTCATTTAACTGGGGATACAATCCGAAAAATTACAACTGTGTTGAAGGCGCTTTTTCTAGCAATCCCTATAACGGCGCCACCCGAGTGAGAGAATTCAAATCTCTCGTTCAGGCTTATGCCAATAATGCTAACCATACACGAGTTATTATGGATGTGGTTTATAATCATGTTTCAAGTGCTCCCGCTTCATCTTTTACAAAGCTGATGCCTAAATACTATTTCCGCTATGCTGAAGGAACTTATTATTACGATGGTTCTGGCTGTGGAAACGAAGTAAAAACCGAAGCTCCGATGATGAGAAAATTTATTGTAGAATCGCTTTGCTGGTGGGCAAGCGAATACAAAATCAAAGGTTTCCGCTTTGATTTGATGGGTTTAATCGATGTTGAGACCCTCAAGGAAGCGGCCACTGCTCTATATCAAATCGATCCTGACATCGTTCTTTACGGAGAAGGATGGAGAGGCGATGGTGGTGATTTCCACGGCGAAGGTTTAGCTGCTGACACCGGAAATGCTTATTCTCAATTATACGGAACAAATACCCGTCTTGCTGTCGGAGGATTTAATGATACTGGACGCAACGCCTTAAGAGGTGATAACAACCCAGGATATGGCTACATGCAACAAGGCCCCGCTGATATCAGCGCGGATACCCGCAATAAAGTTGCTACCACTTTATGGGGAATTCATGAGGGTAAAGGTGGTAATCCTTCCCAGACCATCAACTATGTTTCTTGTCATGATAACTATACTTTATACGATCAATTATTTGCGACCTTAGGAGATGGAACAAATTCTGCTAGCAAAACCGTCTTATTTAATGCCAGTACTGCTGCTCATGCCTTTATCATGATTTCAAATGGCATTGCATTTATGCAAGGCGGAGAGGAATTTTTCCGAACGAAAGTCGTTGATTCTTCTTTAGAAGAAGATATATTAAGTGAAACCTATCATACATTCTATGGGGTAAATATTTCTCATAACTCATACAACTCCCCTGATAGTGTTAATACCTTTGATTGGACGAGAAAAGTGAGCGTGGATGGCATAGATACCAGCGGCTATTTCGCTAAATTTAGCCAAGCCATAAAACTGCACTCTTCACTCCCTAAATATCCATATTCTCTTGAAGCTTTCCCGTACACACAAACGAGCGCGGGAAATCCTATTCATAATATTTCGTGGGCGGGAAGCGAAAAAGGCAGTTCCAGCCCCAATACCTACAATGGTTGTAGTGGTTTCCAACTCGATGAATATTTTGTATTCCTCGGCGGACGTCAGTGGGGGTGGGTCCAATTTGGTGATGTTAATATTTCCGACAAGATTTTTGAATCCGGAGAGAATACTTATGATAACGGAAATGGAACTGTAAATCTTGGCAACTACGCGAGTAATACTGGCGGCAGCATTGTGGTTTACTACCGAGGAGCATAATGTATGAAAAATAAAATTTCTTCTTTGTTATTAGTCGGATTTGCTTTACTTTCCTTACCTGGATGTAAAAAGACCCCAGATCCAATTGACGAATCAAAAACAATAACCGTTAATTTCTATGTTGATTATAACTATGCCGCTGAGCAAATTATCTATCACACTTGCGATGTCTACTTAAACGCAAAAATAACTGACATTCCAGCAAATCCAACGGAAAATATGTTTGTTGATTTTCCAAATTTCCTTGGTTGGTCATCTCAACAACTGATAGATGATGTGAATGATTTATGGGATTTTGAAGTAGACATTGTTGATACTACCTACTCTACTCTTTCCATATATGGAATATGGACTGAATAGCGACTTATTCTCTCATAATCTAATTTATTTAGGTCTCCAAAATGGAGGCCTTTTAAATATTTTATTATAGCTATGTTGACTTTGAATCAAAGCGTTTTTATACTAATTATGATAATTAGGAGGAAAATAAATGAACAAAAAACTATTATCTGTCGTTTTGAGCGCGACTTGTGTTATCGCTCTTGCGGCATGTGGCGGTTCAAATG
>JAQVAY010000008.1 GCA_028690575.1 Bacilli bacterium
ATTAAGAACGGCCAAAACACCATAAAAAAGCATATGATGATGCTTATTACATTTAGTCCGATTAGGTAAGGTACAGATTTTTTTACCTTTAAACAACGAATAATTTCAATAGTAGAAAGAACTGATAAAACAACAACTAAAGCAGCATAGAACCAATCGCCCAAAAAGATAAATGGAATAATAACAGCAATACCAACAACAGCGGTAATAATTCTTGTTTTCATTGACGCTTTTGTGCTTTTAGTTATTTCATTTGGCTTAATTATTTGTTCATTCTTATTCATGTGACAAACCTCCAAAGCGACGGGATCGCTTAGCATATTCAGTCAGAGCGTTTCTAAATTGCTCTTTGTCAAAATCAGGCCAAGGGGTAGGAGTGAAAATAAATTCAGCATAGGCCAACTGCCAAGGAAGGAAATTTGATGTCCGCATTTCTCCACTAGTGCGAATGAGCAAATCGACTGGGGGTAAACCTTTTGTATATAGATAATCTTCAAAATTGCTTTCGTTAAGCTCTTCGATCATTTTTTGATTGCCGACGACATCTTTAGCAAAATTTTTGACAGCTCTGACTATTTCGGCTTTTCCTCCGTAATTAAGGCAAATGTTAAATACAAAGTCATGACAATCTTTTGTCTTTTCCATCGCATCATTAACAATTTTTTGGGTTTTTAGTGGCAATCGAGATAAATCTCCAGAAGCAAGAATATGGCAACCTTCTTTAATCATGCGATTAATTTGCTTGGTAAAGAAAATTTCTAAATATTTGAAGAGGTGATTAATTTCACTCTTTGGACGATTCCAGTTCTCAGTTGAGAAAGCATATAAGGACATTACTTCAACACCCTGTTCACGGCATTCTTCGTAAATATCGATGACGCGATCGCATCCAGCTTTGTGACCTAAAAAGCGGGGAAGACCACGAGCGGTAGCCCATCTTCCGTTTCCATCCATAATGAAGGCGATATGTTTTAAGAATGTTATCTTTGCCATATTAAATCTATTTTAGTATACACAAAAATAGAAAAATGTCATAGAAACAAGTATGAAAAAAGGAAGGCAAAACCTTCCTTATACGACCATGATTTCTTTTTCTTTTTCTTGACAAATATCATCAATTTTTTGAATTGCTTCATCTGTTACTTTTTGAATATCTTCAAGAATCTTTTTTTGATAATCTTCGGGATAAGTATCGTCACTCTTCACCAAGTCAACGTAATCTCTACGTATGTTGCGAATTGCGACTTTAGCTTCTTCACCATATTTTTTAGCTTGCTTTGATAATTCTCTTCTTCGATCTTCGGTTAGAGTGGGGATCATCAAGCGAATGCTTGTCCCTTCATTGATGGGATTTAAACCGAGACTAGAAGCATTGATGGCCGTTAAAATGGCTTTCATATCATTGCGATCATAAGGTTTGATGAGAAGCTGACGTGGTTCAGGGACTGAAATTGAGGATATCTGATTAACTGGTGTGGGAGAGCCATAGTAGTCAATCATCAGAGTTGATAAAATAGCGGGGTTAGCCCGGCCGGTCCTTAAAGTCACCAAAGAGGCTCTTAATGATTCGATGGATTTCTCCATTCTTTGTTGTGAATCAAGTACGATTTCATCCATATGTTATTCTCCTTTTTTGCAGACAGTTCCGATATCTCTTCCTTCAATAACACGGCGGAAGTTTGCGGGGTCCGCCATTGAGAAGACACGAATTTCGATATCGTGGTCTTTAATTAATTGTACAGCAGAAAGGTCCATAATTTGAAGTTTCATTTCTAACATCTCTTTATAAGTGATGACAGGGTAGAACTTTGCACTGGGGTCACAGGTGGGGTCGCTAGAATACACTCCGTCAACTCCGTTTTTGCCCATTAAGATGGCATCGCATTGAAGCTCTAAGGCTCTCAAAGTGGCAGCAGTATCGGTGGTAAAGAATGGTTTACCAGTCCCGCCAGCAAGAAATACCACTTCACCATTTTTCATGGATAAATCGGCTTTTTCTGCTTCGTATGGTTCGGTAACACCTTCAATGGCAGGAATCGCAGATAAAACACGACTTGCCACTCCGTATTTTTTTAACGATGAGGCTAAAGCAACGGCGTTAATTACTGTTCCGAGCATGCCCATATAATCAGCGGAGACATCTTCAATGCCAATATCTTTGGCAAGTTTACCCCGCCAAATATTACCAGCTCCAATCACGACACAAATTTCAATTTTCTTCTCGTGAATGGTTTTGATGGCTTGAGCAATTTTATCAAGTGATTTTACATCGATAATTTGCATACCTGTCTTCTCTTTTAGGGCTTCGCCGCTAAGCTTCAATAACACTCTTTTGTACATAAAACCTCCTTAAAAAAAGAAACACTAAAGTGTTTCTTATTTCATTAATTGACTTGGCTCATCACTTCACTTGCGAAGTCGTCTTGACGCTTTTCAATACCTTCACCGACCTGGTAACGGACAAATTTCAAAAGCTTCACATTCTTTTCCTTTAAGATTTGCTCAATTGTTTTCGAATCATCAATTAGAAATGGTTGAGCCATTAAGGTAACTTCGGCAAAGTGTTTGTTTACTTTTCCGGCGATAATTTTTTCAAGAACTGGAAGTGGCTTGTTTGCTAATTTTTCATCATTCTTGCTTGCAGCTAACTCGACTTCTGTTTCGTGTTTGACGACATCGCTTGGAATATCTTCAACACTTAAATAGGTTGGGTTATTAGCCGCAATGTGCATTGCGAGTTGTTTTCCAAACTCGAAATCTTGTTTATTTAATAAAGCAATTACGGAAATTTTTCCACCCATATGTGTATATGCAGCGGCCAATTCATCTCCTGTTTCAGCAATTATTTGATAACGACGGAGATCTAATTTTTCTCCTAATTTGACAGTTGCGTCAGTGAAAAGAGGTGAAGCGATTTCACGAGCTTCTTCGATATTGCTAGGTTCTTTTTCCAATAACAATCCAGCGATATCTTCAACTAATTTGTGGAATGGATCGCTCTTTGCAACGAAGTCAGTTTCGCAGTTAACTTCAACGATAACTGAGATTTGGCATTCGGGGCATGATTTGACAAATGTTAATCCTTCAGCAGCAATGCGATTGGCTTTCTTAGCCATTTTAGCTAATCCTTTTTCACGGAGATAGTCACTTGCACGATCTAAATCGCTATCGTTAGCGAGTAGAGCGGCTTTGCAGTCCATGAGACCAGCGCCAGTTCTCTCGCGAAGGTCCTTAATTAAATCAATTAAACTTTTTTCGGCCATTATTTAATCTCCTCTTTCTTTACTTCAGAAGGTTGAGCATCAGCGACTTTTGTTTCTCCATCTCTTTTGACAAATGGTCTGCGTGGACCATAGCGACGGTTGTCATCTCTATCTCTAGAAAATCCACGGAAACCTTCACCACGCTCATAAGCTTCTTGACGAGCAGCTCTCTCAGCACGAATGCGAGCTAATTTCTCAGCATTCTCTTTATCAGTTTGACGGATAACGTCTTTCATTGTGACTTCTTCGCCTTCATCCTTAACATAAGCGACAACAGGGAGCCCACCTTTGCTTTCGACAATAGCATCAGCAATAACAGCAAGAATTAGGCTGACAGAGCGGACGGCATCATCATTAGCTGGTAAAACATAGTCAACGACATCTGGATCACTATTGGTGTCCACGATGGCAAAGACAGGGATACCTAATTTGCGAGCTTCAGCAACAGCGTTGTGTTCAATGCGAGGATCAACCACAAAGACTGCATTAGGAGTGCGACGCATCTCTTTAATGCCTTCTAAGTTCTTGGCAAGCTTTTCTTTTTGCTTTCTTAACTCAGCAGCTTCTTTCTTTGGAAGGAGGTCTAATTCGCCTTCTTCTTCTCTTCTTTGTAATTCTTTTAAGTATCTAATACGTCCTTGTATGGTCTTGAAATTGGTCAAGGTTCCACCAAGCCAGTGATTAGTCATGTAGAAAGAACCAGAACGTAAAGCCTCGGCCATGACAGCTTCTTGGCATTGTTTCTTAGTTCCAACGAATAAAATCTTTCCACCATTGTCGACAATTTCTTTCATTGCTTTGTAAGCATTAGCAATCAAAGTAACGGTTTTTGCTAAATCGATAATGTAAACACCGTTTCTTGCACCATAGATGTATTTTTTCATCTTTGGATTCCAACGACGGGTTTGGTGTCCGAAATGCGCGCCAGCTTCTAACAACTTCTTCATTGTAATTACTGGTGCATTAGGATCATGCACGACAGATGCCATAGTAGGGGCAACTACTGCTACTGGAGTTTCTTCTTCGACTTCAGCAACAACTTTCTTTTCTTCACTCATTATATGAGCCTCCTTATGTTTAACCTCCACTGCTTCGAAAAACTCAACCACTCAAGCAAACATTAGCTGAGCACAAAGGGAGTTCAATTCACAGTGTGTGTAGTCTGTGATATTATTCACAGCGTCAATTATTTTACCAAAGGGTTATATATATAACAAGTTATTTATCGGAATTTTTAGGTTTCTTAGCTCTTGGAAAGGCGTCGGAATAGATTTTCTTTTTCGCTTCTTCAGTGACATGAGTATAGACTTGGGTAGCATTAATACTGGAATGTCCCAACAATTCTTGAATAACGCGTAAGTCCGCTCCGTTTTCAAGTAAGTGAGTAGCAAAACTATGACGAAAAATATGTGGATGTAATCCCAAGTAATCTCCAGTTTTCTTTTCGATATTATTGAGAATGTATTCTAATCCACGTGTTGTCATTCTTTGACCTTTTTCATTCAAAAATAAGGCAGGAGTCATTTCTTTGTTTTTAGAAAGCAATTGGCTTCTTGGACCCTGAATATAAATGGAAAGAGCGTCTTTGCATTCGTTAGTGAATGGAAGGAGTCTTTCTTTTCGTCCTTTTCCGAAAACACGAGCAATTCTCGTTTTTAAGTTTATATCCTGGACATCTAGATTGACCAATTCACTGGCTCGAGTCCCGCAATAGTA
The DNA here is from genome assembly GCA_028690575.1 of Bacilli bacterium. GTDB lineage: Bacteria > Bacillota_I > Bacilli_A > RFN20 > CAG-826 > JAAYDH01. The sequence continues at coordinate 4,980 of JAQVAY010000008.1, forward strand.
GAGCATCATTAATATTGCTTGGTCGCGGATTGCAAGCTCGTCATTCCTACGAAGATTAGCCTCAAAAAGATCACTAATCTGTTCTTGATAGAGAAAATGAGGATATCTCTTATCAGTTTTTGGAGCAGTAATTAATGAAAATGGGTTTGCAGTGACATAGTCAGCACCAACCATAAAACCATAGAAATGTTTGAGAGCAGATAAACGGCGTTTACAAGACCGTTTGCTGACTCCACCTTGTAATTCGTTGGTCAAGAAATTACGAATAACTAATAAATCAACTTGATCCATTAAAATACCTTCCACCTGTAGAAAGTCAAAAAATTTCTCTATGTCCCTGCGATAACTATCGATGGTTTGGGGAGAATAGTTTCTTTCATCTTTTAAGTGATTAAGGAATTCTTTGGTCGGTTTATTCATAACAACATCATACTACATAGAAAAAGAAAAACGGATTAGCTCCGTTTCTTTTTTTCAAGTTTTTCCATGTAATTGCACTTGGGATAGTTGGTGCAACCAAGGAAAATTCCATAGCGACCTTTCTTTTTCACCAAATGACCATCACATTTTGGACAATCCTTAATGTAGTCTTCTTCTTTGAAAACAACTGGGACTTTTTCTTCTGTCTTAATGTAATGACATTTTGGAAATCCGGAACAAGCGACAAAGTTGTTTCCTCTTGCAGACTTTCGTTCAACAAGGGGTTTTCCACATTCTGGGCACATTTCTCCTGTTTCAACAGCTGGAGAAGTTTCTTCTTTTTTCACATAACGGCAAGTTGGGAAATTGGAACATCCAATAAACTTTCCATTTTTACCTTTTTTAAAAACTAAGGGTGATCCGCAAAGAGGACAATTTTCTCCTGTCTTTTCTGGTTCATCGGGGTACATTTTTTCGTAAGCTACCTTTATTCGTTCTTCGAATGGGTTATAGAAATCAGTCAAAATTTTAATTCTCGATTCATTGCCCTCTTGCACGTCATCGAGTTTGACTTCCATTTGAGCAGTATATTTTGCATCAACAATTTCTGGGAAATATTTGCCTAAGACAATCGCGGTCTTTTTGCCTTGGTCGGATATGCTCAAAATCCCCGCATTGTTATTTATATACTTTCTCTCTTTGAGAGTTTCTATCGTTGAGGAATAGGTAGAAGGACGTCCAATACCGACCTCTTCCATCAGCTTAACTAATTTAGCTTCGGAAAAATGTGCGGGAGGTTGAGTAAATTTTTGTTCTTTTTCTTTTTTAACTACTTTAACAAGATCACCTTCATTAATTTGAGGGAACTCACCATGGTAATCTTTGCTATCATCACGATCATCCCACACTACTTCGTAGCCTTTAAAAACTGTATGTGACAATTCAACTTTGAAGGTTAAATCATTAGCACCTAAAACAATGTTAAAAACTTGCTCTTTCTTGGCTTTCATTAAGGAAGCAAGTGAGCGATTATAAATCAACTTATATAGGTTGTATTGGTCGGTAGTTAAATATTGTTTAACTGATTCTGGAGTTCTGTGATTTGCGGTAGGACGAATGGCTTCATGAGCGTCCTGAGTGATACCAACTTCTTTAATTTGTTTAGCGTGGCCTAGGTATTCGTTTCCATATGTTTCACTAATAAAAGCCATCGCTCGATTGATAAAAGTTAAGGAAAGACGAGTGGAATCAGTACGCATATAGGTAATTAAACCCATATGCTCTCCTCCGACATTAATACCTTCATACAATTGCTGGGCAATCATTTGAGTCTTTTTGGTTTTAAATTTTAAGCGAGAGAAAGCTTCCTGTTGAAGAGTGGAAGTAGTAAATGGGACTTTACTCTCTTTGGTTCTAAAAGTTGTTGAGACACCAATAACCTTGAAATTTTCAGGTATTTTATCCAATATTGCTTGTGCTTCGCCCTCATTGCGAAGGGTAATGGCTTTTTCGTTAATACCATTAAAGGAGGGCTTAAACTCTTTGTCTCCAATTAAAACGGATGTATTGATATTCCAATATTCTTCACTGACAAATTTTTCAATTTCCATGTCGTGATCATATATAAGGCGCAAAGCTGCACTCTGAACACGACCAGCAGAACGGGAATGTATTTTCTTATATATTAAAGAGGATAAACGAAATCCAATAATTCGATCAAGAATACGGCGAGTCTCTTGACTGGCCACTAAATTCATGTCTATGGTTCTTGGGGTTTCCATTGCGCTTCCGATTGAATCACGAGTAATTTCGTGAAATTCCAATCTCTTTGTAGTCTCAATGGGCAAATTCAAAACCTTGGCGAGATGCCAAGCAATGGCTTCACCTTCTCGGTCGGGGTCAGTTGCTAGCACAACTTCATCTGCCTTACTAAGATATGTTTTTAATTCACGAACAATATGTAGTTTATCTTTACTAATTACATAGGTTGGAATAAAACCGGCGGGAATATCGACACCCAGGCCGCCTTTTCCGCTCGTTGAAAGATCGCGAATATGACCGCGAGAAGCAACAACTTTATATTCCGAACCGAGATATCGCTCAATAGTCTGGCACTTGGTGGGGGATTCAACAATTACTAATTTCATAAATTTCCTAACGAAACAAAATCTTAGTGATTAAATTGGCTAATGTCAACACTCATCTGTCCTTATATCCTTATTAATAAAGATATATTATTTTTTTCGCAATTTTTCTTTAGCGAATTGCAAACAAAACGTCCTCTCCGTTTTCGACCAATGTTGCTCCTCCGGCAATTAATCTGTTACATTGACTGCCTTCATCAGCCCGATGAGGAACGCATAAGACTTCTCTTCCAAGGTCGAGCATATGTCCAACTGTAATGATTGTGCCACTCTTTGCTTGGGCTTCAGTAACCACCACTGCGTTACTACAAGCAGCGATTAAACGGTTTCTTTCGGGAAAGTTTTCTTTTTTGGCATCGCAGTTGCTCGGATATTCGCTTATAAGAAGATGTTCTTTTTTGATTTCTTCATAAAGCAATCGATTTTCTTTGGGATAGCAGTTATCAATTCCACTCCCTAAAATGGCAATAGTATGGCCTTTATTTGCTAAACATACACGGTGGCTAATTGAATCAATCCCTCTAGCTAAACCTGATACTATATTAACTTTACAAGCTATTTCTCGAACTATTTTTTCTGTCATATGTTTACCATAGTCAGTAAAATCTCGCGAGCCAATCACCGCGACATTTTCTTTATAATTTGATATTAATTTGATGTCACCATAATAAAAAAGGACAAAAGGAGGATGAAAAATTGTCTTGAAACTATCAGGATAATCATCATCTAAAATGGTCAGTGTTTGGCATTTCAAATTGGAAACTTCATCTTCGACATCAATAGAATTAACCGATTCTTTCCTTGAAATAGCGGAGTAAATGTTGTTCCACACTCCTTGATATTTGATGGATAGATAAATTAATAAATCTCTTCCTTTCATAATAACCTCCTAGTAATAAGGAGATTAAAGGCTTAGGAAAGTTCTAAAACAAATCGACTTTTTTAATTAAGGAAGCTCGGACAGGAGAAAATGAGAAGCGATGAAGACCTTTTACTGGTCCAAATTGATTGAGAGCTTCAAGATGACTAGAAGTTCCATACCCTTTATTGTGAGCAATATGATATTGAGGATAAATCCGATCTAATTCATCACAAAAGCGATCGCGAGATACCTTAGCGAGAATGGAAGCAGCAGCGACGCATAAACTCTTGCTATCACCATGAACAAGGCTAATAACCGGCTTTATGGCTTCAGGCATTTTCATATAGTCCGTAATAATTAAATCAAATGTATGATCCATGTTTCTGATGGCTCTTTCCATCGCCACTCTTGAGGCATTAAGAATATTCATTTCATCTATCTCTTCAGGGGAGCAAGAGCCTATTCCAAAAGCAATCGCTGATTTTATAATTAGGTCAAAAGCTTTCTCTCTTTGTTTTGCGGATAATTGTTTGGAATCATTGATTAAAGGCGAATCAAATGACATTGGTAAAATTACTGCGCCGGCAAAAACTGGACCGAGCAAACATCCTCTTCCGGCTTCATCACATCCCACAATATGTTTGATGTCTTGAGTATATAAGTTTTTTTCAAAATCAAGCGGCATCTTTTTCAATATCTAAAGTAAAACGGCCTAATAAACCGTCTTTGAACTCTTTCAAAAGAAGAATCTCAGCACGCAATAAATCAGGTTGCCCGGAAGCATCAACAAGTGATCTTTGTAGACAAATTCGTTGCAAAACCTCTTCGTTTTGTTCAATTATGTCAATATTGAATCGCCCTTTTAAAGAATTTGGATAGTTGATTTTAAGGAATGCTAAAAGTGAACTAACCAATAGATGATTGGGCAGAATGTCTTCTCTAACAGAACCCACTAAGGCTAAGTTGATGGATTTCTTTTGATCATCATAGTTCATTGGTAAAATCCCTGGTGTATCTAACAATAAGAAGTCTTCGCTGACTTTAATCCATTGTTCGCCTCTAGTGTATCCTGGCTTGTTTTGCACACCAGCAGCTTTTCGATGAGCGAGGCGATTAATCAAGGATGACTTTCCAACATTTGGAATTCCAATAATCATTGTCCTAATTGGTTGAGGTTTCATACCTTTCGCTTTTTCTTTGGCCCATTTGTCTTTCCCGAGAAGCGCAATTGCTCTTTCGATGGTCTTACTGGCGGAAGCTTGGGTCAAATCCAAAGACAAAACAACATCATATTGCTTCTTTAAGAATTCCACCCAGAAATCGTTCTTTTTTGGATCCGCTAAATCTATCTTGGTCAAAATGAGAATTCGTTTTTTATATTTAATCGTTTTTTCAAGTTGAGGGTTTATTGAAGAAATAGGCGCTCTAGCGTCAATTAATTCGATAACAACATCTATCACTTTTAAGCGCTCCTCAATCTCTTTGAGAGCCTTTTTCATATGTCCAGGAAACCAATGTACTGAATTTATCATAATAAAATCCTTAATATATGATTGGCCAAGAGTATTGGCGATTGGTGCACTTTTTATTGCCAGTGTCACCAACAATTGTGCAGGTACCCTCAATTGCCACTAAGACTCCAACGATGTTGTCATAATACAAGGGAACGCTGAAGGTTCCGCAATCTGTACTTCCGCTAGTTGTCCAGTTATCTCCCATTGCAAAATAGCGGCCCTTTGGGACCGCAATCGGTTCAATGGAAGATCGACCGTAAGGAGTTTTTCGATTAAAAGGAAGTTTCTCGACCGAATAGGTTCCACCGCCAAACGAAATGCTTTTTTCAATATCACCAAAAATGTTAATAATTGCTCCAGTTCCATCGTCTTGGCCATCTTGATTATCATCAGTAGATTCAAGAATAATGATGTGATTAATTAATTCTTCAGGGAAATTCCGGCGATGAACTGAATCTGTAAAATAAAAGATTGTTTCTCCACCAAGAGCGATAATACGTTTAATTTTATATTCAGGGTTGTCGCCATCAGCATTTTCAAAATCTTCATTTTCGCGGCTTTCCAAAGAATAGTCGTTATCATCCCAAGGAAAATAGGTTGTTACAATGTCAAATCTTTTAATGTTGTTTTTTGCCCAAGATGTTGTATCGATAATGCCAAAATGAGCTTTGCTAGTTGCACCATAAAGAGTTGGGCTCATGGAAGTTCCAGAAACAAATATTGATCGATAATAAGTCGAGTGAAAAATCAACGTGGCGCTACAAGCAAATATCACCACTAAAATAAAATATATCGTAGACCAAAGAAAGGCCCCTAATTTCTTTTTCTTCACACTACTTAACATATTCCTCATTATATGAGTTATAAAAAGACTAAGCAATAAAAAAGGATTCACTTGGAATCCTTATTTGCTCAAGATTAGAGAATTTCTTTAATGCGAGCTGATTTACCTGAAAGTTTGCGAATGTAAGTGATTTTGTTTCTTCTCACTTTTCCTCTGCGAACCACTGTAATGGCTGCAATGGCTGGAGAATGAAGTGGGAAATTTCTTTCCACACCGATGCCACTTGACATCTTTCGAACGGTAAACGTTTCACTAATTCCACCACCGCGACGGCTGATAACAACACCCTCGAAGTTTTGAATACGTGACTTGTTACCTTCGATAATTCTAACCGACACTTTAACGGTGTCACCGGAAGAAAATTCTGGTAAGTCATGTCTCAATTGTGAAGCAGTGATTTCATTGACTAAATTTGTGTTCATAGTTCAATAACGCCTCCTATAACATAAATGTTCTCTTGGTGTTCATTCTCGTTTTCCGACAGCGGAGCACCCGTATCATGTTCAAACATGCTTAATAATATTAACAATCGCTATCTTTTATTTCAACACAATTTTATATTTATATAAGGAAAATAATCTGTGTAAAGCAAAAATGCTTGACAGAATAATAAGCAAGACTTAAGATACCCTCGAACATAAGGAGGAAATGTTTATGGCAGTTAAAATTAGATTAACAAGAATTGGTCGCCACAAAGATCCCTTCTTCCGCATCGTAGCAGCTGATTCGCGCTACGCAGCAGACGGAAGAATTATTGAGCAAATCGGTTTTTTCGATCCTTCCAAAGGAATTGAGAATGTTGTAATTGATGAAGCGTTAGCTCTTAAATGGTTGTCTCAAGGTGCAACTCCATCTGATTCTGTTAAGGCAATGCTTACCAGCAAAGGCTTGATTGCGAAATACGCAGAAAGCAAAAAAGTCGGAAAGAAAGTCAAATAATGAATTACGAAAAAGCAATTCATGCGATTATTGATCCAATCGTTGAAGAACCTGATTTGATTTTTATTAAGACTAATGAATCGGAAGACGAAAAAGATTTATCAATTATCATCGCTACCGAAAAAAATGATATCGCTCGTTTAATTGGCAGACACGGAACAGTCGCAAATGCTATTCGCGAAGTGATCTCTGTCGCTGGCAAAGTAGACAATAGAAGAGTTCATATCAAATTTGAATCATTTAACGAAGAGAAAGAGGCGTAATCCTCTTTTTTGAAGTATCTATGGAATACTTGGATTTAGGCATTATTATCGGGAGTTTCTCCCTTGATGGAACATTAAAGCTAAAATCTTTAACTAATCATCCCGAAAAACGTTACCAGAAAGGTAAGAAAGTTTTTCTATTTAATGCAAAAACCAATGAGATGGCTCAATTAAGTGTTATTTCTTATCGAATGAGTGGGCAATTTGATTTAGTAAAAATCGCTGGAATTGACACTAAAGAAAAAGCTGATGAATTAAGAGGATGCCTTTTAAAAGTTGAAAAAGATATCAAAGACTTAGAAGAAGGCCACTATTTCTTTAGCGACTTAGTAGGTTGTCAAATTATAGATGAGAATGAAAATATCTTGGGAGTTGTTTCTCAAGTTGAAGAGTTCCCATCGGCAATCACTTTACGCGTTAGAAGAAGCGGTGAAAAAGATTTCTTTGTCCCATTTCTTAATGAATTTATAACCAAAGTAGATATTTCAAATAAGAAGATTTTTATCCAGGTCATAGAGGGAATGTTATGAGAATTACAATTTTAACTTTATTCCCTCAAATGTTTGATGGTTTTTTAACAAATTCAATTATCAAAAGAGCGATTGCTAAAGAGGCGGTTGAACTAAATATTATCGATATTAGAACCTTCACAAATGACAAATATGGCCGCGTTGATAGCGCACCTGTCGGAGGTGGAGCTGGTTTGATAATGAAGTGTCAGCCTATTATTGATTGTCTTAAAAGCATTATAAAACCAAACAGCCATGTTGTTTTGCTTTCGCCTCGTGGAAAAGCCTTAAACCAATCAAAAGTTCGTTATTTTTCAAAAAATAAAGAAGATTTGATTATTATTTGCGGTCACTATGAAGGAATTGATGAGAGAGTAAATCAATATGTCGATGAGTTGATCTCAATCGGAGATTTTATTCTCACTGGCGGAGAAATTGGAGCGATGGTTTTAAGCGATGCAATCATTAGATTACTCGATGGCGTTATTGCCAGTGATTCGATTGTCGAAGAGTCTTTTGAAAATGATTTATTAGAGTATCCTCAATATACTGAACCCTTTGATTTCCAAGGTATTAAAATTCCCGATATCTTGTATTCTGGTAATCACCAAGCAATCGGCAAATGGCGAAGAAAACAAAGTCTATTATTAACTAAAAAATATCGCCCTGATTTATTCAAGAACGTTACTCTTTCAAAACTTGATATGCAGCTTCTCGACGAACAAGAAACTCCGAAATGGGAGTTAGATGCCATCGAAAAGGGTCATAAGTTTATTAAATAAAAAGGTTAAAAACTGCACAATTACATTGGAAAGCCCATGCCACCTAAACCACCAGGTGGCATTTTTCCACTTTTGCGGTAAGATTCCATTTTTTTCATCGTTTCTTTCATCGTCTCAAATTTCTTGAGCATACGATTTAAATCCGCGACAGATTTACCACAGCCATTTGATATTCGTATTTTTCTTGAGTATTTAAGAATTGATGGATTTGCTCTTTCTTCCATGGTCATTGAGTTAATAATGACTTCGAAATTTTTCATTTCCTTTTCTCCTTGAGCTTGTTGCTCAGGAGTGATTTTTGGCAAACCAGGAATCAATTTTAAAAGACCGCCTAATGAACCAAGTTTTTGCACTTGTTTTAATTGAGAGAGCATATCATCTAAACCAAATGTACCCGCCATCATTTTATTAGCGGCTCGACGAGCTTCTTTTTCATCAATTTCTTCAGTAGCTTTTTCTACTAAAGTCATGACATCCCCCATGCCGAGGATGCGATCAGCCATACGATCAGGATGGAAAATATCGAGGTCAGTCAGTTTTTCTCCAACACCACTAAATTTAATTGGAACTCCGGTTATATGTTTAATAGAAAGAGCCGCACCACCACGAGCATCGCCATCTAGTTTGCTCATTACCACGCCGGTTAATCCAAGCTTTTGGTTAAAAGAATTAGCCACATTAACGGCATCTTGGCCAGCCATCGCATCAACAAGAAGAAGTATTTCATCAGGACTAATTTCTTTTTTGATATCCGATAGCTCGTTCATCAATTGTTCATCAATTTGCAGGCGTCCAGCAGTGTCAATGATTAGTACATCATAATGTTCATCAAAAGCTTTTTGCTTCGCCTCAATGGCGATTTTGACAGGAGAAACACTGGTTCCCTTTGATAAAACGTCAACTCCAACCTTTTTAGCTAGTTGTTCTAATTGGTCAATAGCGGCGGGTCGATAAATATCTCCTGCGGCTAGAAGAACTTTTCTTTTTAATTTGTTCTTGAAAAAATAGGCCAATTTACCGGCGGTCGTTGTTTTACCAGAACCTTGCAAACCCACCATCATAATAACTGTGGGACGGTTTTTTTGATAATTTATTTCGCTATTTTCACTACCTAGCAATTTAATGAGTTCATCATGAACAATTTTGACAATCATTTGACCGGGATTAAGTTTTAAAAGAACATCTTGACCGATGGCTTTTTCTTTAATATTGGAGGTAAATTCTTTGACAACTTTATAATTTACATCCGCTTCTAAAAGAGCAATGCGGATTTGCTTAAGCATATCCTCCATATTGCTCTCAGTTAAACGGGCTTGTCCCCGTATTTTTTTAAATATGCCAGTCAATTTATCTGTTAAGGATTCAAAAGCCATTATTTAATTATCCTTTCTATATTCTCCACTAGCGAAGCAATTTCGTTACTGGGTTTTTGCTGTTTGATTTGTTTTATATTTTCTAATATGTCCTGTTTTTTCTTAAGAAGATGAAGATTCTCTTCAAGGTTTTCCAGTTTGTTTAAACCTTTTCTGATCGCGTCTTCAATTGCCGAACGCGAAACATTGCGATTGGTGGCGATTTCACCAAGGGATAAATCATAAGCAAAATAATCGATTAAAATATCTTTTTGGGTGGCGGTTAATAAATCTTGGTAAAGATTTAGCAACTCGTTATAAAGAACTGTTTTAATTAAATCATCCATACTATTCACCTACACATAATCCATAGAGATATTTGTCGAGATCAAACTCTGCTAAATCATCCATTTTTTCGCCTAATCCAATAAATCGAACAGGCACATTAAATTCATCGCGAATCGCTAATATGATTCCACCTTTGCTGGTTCCATCCATCTTGGTGACAATGACACCCGTTAAATTGGTGACTTCAGCAAAGGCTTTGGCTTGCACAACGCCATTTTGCCCAGTTGTCGCATCAATAATCAAAAAAGTTTCTTGAGGGGCTCCATTAATCTCTTTATTTATTACTCTTTTTATCTTGCTCAATTCCATCATTAAATTGGCTTTGGTTTGTAATCTTCCCGCCGTATCAACAATAACAAAATCGGCATGTATTTCTTTGGCTTTTTGCATACCATCATAAGCCACCGAAGCAGGATCTGCTTCAGAGGAACCTGTGACAATTTCACAACCTAGTCGTTTCGCCCAAACGCTCAATTGTTCAACAGCGCCTGCGCGGAAGGTATCCGCAGCCACTAGTAAAACTTTCTTGCCTTGATGAATATAACGATAGGCTAATTTAGCGATACTTGTTGTTTTTCCTACTCCATTGACACCAACCACTAAAGCAACAGTCGGTTGCCCACTTACAAAAGCGATTTCGTTTTTAATATCACCTTTTTCAGCGTAACCGACAAACATACGGTCAACGAGCAATTCATTTATAGCTTTTGGATCAGTAATCTTTTCTTTTCGACTTTTTTCTAATACTTCATCGATGATTTTGATGACGAGATTAACCCCGACATCAGATTCAATGAGTATTTGTTCTAATTCTTCAAAATAATCTTGATTAATGGTTTTATAGCGGTGAGAAAGCAAATCTAAGCGATTCGAAAAATTATGGCGAGATTTCGCCATCGCTTGCGAATACTTGTCGACATTTTTGTCTTTCTTTGCAAATTTTTCTTTTAAAAAAGAAATAAGCCCCATTAAACACTTCTCTTTTCTAAGGCATTGCGGGCAGCATCTTCTTCAGCGGCTTTTTTACTTTTGCCCATGCCAGTTGCTAATATAATTTCATTGAATAGGACATTGACCACAAAAGTGCGATCATGAGCAGGTCCTTTTTGACTGATAATTTCGTAATGAACGCTGTCGCGATGTTCGGCTTGCATTTGTTCTTGCAGCATCGTTTTAGCATCGGTTAAATCGATATTAGTCAATTTATCTAAATCAGCGCTCAAGGTTTTGAGAATAAAGCCATAGGCGGCTTTCATTCCACAATCTAAATAGATTGCGCCAACAAGGGCTTCAAAGACATTTTCTAATATCTTATTGCTTTTATTTACCTGGTCACTGGGAATCGAATGTCCCGCCCGTATATAATCGGATAGATTAAGCTTACGAGCATAGTCAGCTAAGGTTTGACTCTTGACCAAATAACTACGCAATTTGCTCATCTTACCTTCATCCATATGTGGATTTCTCTTGAATATTAAATCCGCCGTCACAAAGTCGAGGACCGCATCCCCCATATATTCCAGTCTTTCATAGTCGCAATGGACAGTGTTTGCATCCGCGTTGTAAGAAGGATGAGTGAGTGCTAATTCGTATATATTAATGTCATGTGGCCTAATATTAAGTTTAGTTAATAATTGTTTAATTTCCGGCATTTTCCATACCCTCCTTAATTTTGTTCACGACTTGATGCTCTGCCAATTTTTTAGCGACATCTAATGCACATTTAAAAGCATAAGCATCAGAACTTCCGTGAGCTTTGACCACCACGCCATTAACACCAAGGAGCATCGCTCCACCAGTGCTTTTGTAATCCATGGTCTGAGATATTTCATTGATTCCCTTATGAACATGTAAATAACCAAGCTTAGTCCATAAATTCTTTTTGAAAGCCTTTTTCATTAAATTGGACATAAATTTAGCCACGCCCTCTGTGCCTTTCAGGAAAACATTTCCCGTAAAACCGTCTGTAACAACGACATCCGCTCTACCATCAAGCGCGACACGGGCTTCAATATTGCCTTGATAACCAGGAAAATCGGCCAAGAGTTTTTGAGCTTGTTTTATTACAGGCGAACCTTTGCCTTCTTCCGTGCCATTACTGAGCAAGAAGATAGATGGATTTTCAATTGAATAAACGGATTGAGAGTATAATCTGCCCATTACAGCGAATTCATATAATTCTTCGGGCGAGTTTTCATTATTCGCACCGACGTCGAGTATTACGACTTTTCTACCTTTGATATAAGAAGGGAAAGGAGCCACCAATGCCGCTCTTTTTACTCCAGGAATGAGCTTTAATATGATAGTTGAGGCACTTAAAAAGCCACCAGTTGATCCACAAGAAATTATGCCATCTAATTGCTCATCTCTCAGCAATTTAATGGCGACAATCATCGATGAATTTTTTAAACGAAGAACTTCTAAAGCTCCCGCTTCCATAGGGACAACATCAGGAGCATCGATAATGCGACATTTTCCTTCTAAGGCTGTCAATTCATCCCTTTTTCCCACAGCAATAATTTCGACCCCAGAATTCTGTTTAAGAAAATCAAGAACAGCTGAAACAATAACTCCACTTCCTAAATCTCCACCCATGGTATCAACAACTAATTTCATAATCGATAAACCTCAATAATTCATTTTATCATGATATGGCAAAGTAAAACAATTTTGATTGTTTTTTATATATGATGAGAAAAGACTTAGCCTTTAATCAAGGGGTCGTCAATAATCTCATTTTCAATTCTTTTAATTAACCATTTGAATTCTCTATCTTCGCGATTCTTCAAGATGTCTCTAGCGTCATCTCGAGCGGTTGTAAAAATCCGAAAATCCGAGACGACATTTAAGAAATAAAAGGAGGGCAACCCAGATTGCTTATATCCAGTCAATTCGCCTGGACCTCTCAACTTTAAATCCTCCTCCGCGATTTCAAAACCGTCATTGGTTCTCACTAAAGTACTTAATCTCTTTACTCTCTCTTCGTCATCAGTCTGATCAAATACTAATAAGCAAGTAGAGGGATAACCATCCCGACCAATTCTTCCTCGAAGTTGGTGCAAAGAGGCAAGACCAAAACTCGAAGCATCATAGATAATCATCAAGCTGGCTTCGCTGACATCAATTCCTACTTCAATAACAGGAGTAGAAACAAGGATAGGTTTCGAACCATTTTTAAAACTATTAAGAGCTTCTTCTTTTTCTTCATATTTCATTTTTCCGTGTAAAAGAGCGACTTTTTGTGGGTATTTTAGAAGAAAATGGGCAAAAAGTTTGTCAACTGAGTATCTCCCATCCTCTCGAAAGTCGATCAGGGGAGCAACAATATAAATGCGTCGAGAATTCGCTAACACCTGGTCAATCATTTGGTAAATTGTTTCTTCATTTGAAGTGACTATTTTAGTCTCAACTTGACGGATTTGTTTAGGAAAAGATATAAGAGTTGAGATATCTAAATCACCATAAATGCTCAAGGCCAATGAACGGGGAATAGGTGTCGCTGACATCATTAATAAATCCGCGTGTTCACCTTTATTGGCGAGAGTAATTCTTTGGTTTACTCCAAAACGATGCTGCTCATCAATAACAACTAAGCCAAGAGATGAGTAAACGACTGATTTGGAAAATAAGGCGTGCGTGCCAATAAGGATATCCATTGTTCCATCTTCAAGATCGTCCTTAATCATTTTTCTCTCTGCTGCACTAGTGGAACCTAGTAAAAGCCCAACTTTAATTTTAGTGGAGGAAAATAATTTTTGCGCATTGGCGAAATGTTGCCTCGCCAAAGCATCAGTCGGAGCCATAATAACACCTTGATCGCCACGAAGATAATTGGCATATAAGGCAATAAAGGCAACAAGGGTTTTACCAGTTCCAACATCCCCCTGCAATAAGCGATACATCAGTGAAGATTGATTCATATCTTCGATTATCTCTTGAGAGGCCTTTTTTTGATCTTCGCTTAATTGATAAGGCAAGGATGATAAAAAAGGTTCACATAAAGACAAATCAATGGGCTCCTTTTTGATTTTCGCCAGTGATTTGTTGGTTTCCCGAATGCAAAGATTTTTCAAAGAAAAATTTAAAGCTTCTTCATACTTTAAATGGCGGAAGCCTTGGGCTATTTCTTCCTTTTCCTTAGGAAAATGAATTGCCAAAAGGGCTTTTTCCTTATCGATGAGGCGATATTTTCTTTGGTAAGAGAATGGGACGGAAGAGAAGATCTTTCCCTTTAACTCTTTTAAGGAACGGCTAACCAATCCAGCGAATAGATGATTTGGATAATCGCTGGGAAGAGAATAAACTGGACGAAATCGCTGCTCGAGAGGGACGACTCCTTTAATGATATTAACTAAGTTGATTTCGTTATTCTTTTTGTCAAATATTCCAATAAGCGTGTAATCGCTTTCCAAAGTGATGATATTTGAAAGATAAGGTCTATTAAACGCAATTATCTTAAAATAGGTTCCCTTTTGAGTTTGAAAATCGAAGCGAACAATTGACACTCCCCGATGCTTAACGAGTTGGGGAAGGCTCAATGGGTGGCCAAAAAGAACAACTCTTTGTTTATCCACCAAGTTTCTTTCAATGGTATAAGATAAATCCTCATAACGCCTCGGCAAATAATTTACGACATCGTAAGCATTTCTAATTCCCATCTCGAAAAGCAGATGGTTAAGTCGCGGAGATTTAGTTAATTTTTCATTCATTATCTTAATTATTAGAAAGTAAAAGAAAAATAGCAAATCATTTGATTTGCTATTTGTTCATTTTGTTTTATTCAACACCGAGTAAGAAGGAGTAAACAGGTTGTTTTCCATCATGAATATCGATGTCAACTTCAGGATATTTTTCTTCGACATATCTCTTAATCTGATCGATTTCTTTTTCACTCACATCTTCACCATAAATAATAGTGACAATAGAAGACTCATCATCAATCATTTGATCGACTAGATAGCGACAAGCGCCTACTTTAGAGGGAGAATCGATAACGATATCTTTTTCAAAAATACCGATGAAGTCATCTTTTTTGACTTTGACATCTCCGAATTTGGTGTCACGAATAGCGAATGTCACTTCGCCAGATTTAACATTTTTAAGTGCGGATTTCATTTCGCGGAAGTTGTCTTCCGGAGAAGCATCTTCATTAAACATAATCGCTGAGCTAATTCCTTGAGGAATTGTCTTGCTTGGAACAACATAGACGTTAATATCTTTGTCTTCAATGACTTCGCAGGCTTGGGAAGCCGCCATAACAATATTTGAGTTATTGGGGAAAATGTAAACATTCTCAGCATTAGCTTTCTTAATAGCAGTCACAAAGTCCTCGCTGGAAGGATTCATCGTTTGACCACCTTTAACGATGACAGTAATGCCGATTTCACGGAAGAATTCATCGATTCCATCCCCCGAAGAAACAGCGATCATCGCATATTTAGTCTTTTCTTTTTTACCTTCTTCTTCAGCGGGTACAAGATCTTGATGTTCTTCCACATTTGCACCTGTTGCCAAAGCATGATGTTGCTCAGTCATGTTTTCAATTTTCAATTTCAAAAATTCACCAAATTGTTGAGCGTAAGATAAAACTTCACCAGGATTAAGAGTATGAACGTGAACTTTAACGATTTCTTCATCGTGGACCACCACTAAGGAATTGCCACGGCTACCGAGAATCGTTGTGAAACGTTTTTCATTGAATGGTTTTTTTACGCTATCAGGACCTAAAGACATAATAAATTCAGTACAGTAACCAAATTCTTCCTCTTCCATTGAAGTTCCAGCGATGCGAATAGGAGTGTCGACATTCATGGAAGTAGCTTCCAATCTTTCCACGATTTTCCCCTCTAAAGCCGAGCGTAAGCCTTCAAAAATCTTTAGTAGTCCCGCTCCGCCTGAATCAATAACTCCTACTTCTTTTAAAATGGGAAGAAGTTCTGGTGTTCTCTTCAGCGATTCACGAGCTTCTCTGATTAAAATATCCATGGCTTTTTCAATGGAAAAATCTTTTTTAACAGCTTTGGAGAGAGCTTCGGTTGATTCTCTCATAACGGTTAATATTGTGCCTTCAACTGGTCTAACGACAGCTTTATAAGCGACTTCGACGCCTTTTTCAAAAGCGCGCGAGAATTCGACAGCATTAATTTCTTTTTTGTCTTCTAGACCTTGGGCAAAACCACGGAATATTTGCGAAGTAATTACTCCGGAATTACCACGAGCGCCCATCAAGAGGCCCCGCGAAAAAGCTTTGGCGATGTCAGCAATACTTTCATCACCACGGTTTTGAATCTCTTTGCTTCCACTGGTCATGGTGAGGTTCATATTCATTCCAGTATCACCATCGGGTACTGGGAAGACGTTTAAAGCATCAATTTCAGGGTAAGAATTGTAAAGATTATTCGCGCCCGAAATGAGCATTTTTTTAAGATCTTGACCACTTAGTTGTTTCATTTTAATTTTTTAAGAGGCTAAATCGTAAGCATAGACATTGATATGCCGACATTGCTGAGGGTAATAGTGATTAAAGATATACTTTACCATCTTTTGACAAGAACGGATGGTTTCCGTAATCTTTAAGCCATAGATGACTACCACATAGATATCAATCGTAAATGTCCGGTCTGCATGAAATTTAATTTTTATGCCTTCCTCTTTTTTTCCTTTCGTTTGAGAAATATTCGCAATTTCTTTAATACCATAACAAGGAACAATCGCTTCTTTAACAAGAGCGAATATCTCTTCCTCGGTTATTTTGACAGTTTTGGTATTAGTTTCGTTTGTTTTCATAGTTACCTAAATTAGGTTATTCAATTTTACTTATTAAAAGTAATATTGTCAAGGCAGGGGGCTTTTTGGTAATTTTCTATCTTATTCAAAAGAATAATTTTTAGAAATTCGGATCAATTTTGTGAGCAACACGATAGGCGGGAATATCGAAAAATAACGAGGAGAAAAATCCCACTGCAAGCATGCCGGGTAAACTTCTCATCCAATTAAATAAAAATAAGGGTATATCGAACCATACTCCACTAAGAAGGCCATTAAAAATGGCCAGAACAGGATTTAAAATCATGAAATAGATGAACGAATAAAACAGCGTCGCTAATAAGCGATACATCAAATTGTTAGTAAAGGTCTCGTGTTCAATGCCAAATAAACCAGTAAACCATTTTCCTAATCCAATGAGAGGAACAAATAAAGAAATGCAGATAGCGACTGGTAAAGATATCGCATAGTTAAGCAAAAAATCTAATATGACAAAATTCCCGTTATTATTCGAAATATTTGCCGCTAAACAGAGGCAAGCACTAACGGGGATATTACAGAGGAAGGCGTATGCAAGGTTGGCTTTTGTAATTTTCATATCTTACCGGTTAAAGATTATATCATAGATATAATAAAGAGCAAGAAACTAATGGGTTTCTTTCTGTTTTTCGTACATGGTAAGTAGAGTAAAGAAATCTTCCTCGGCATCGGCGTAGGTAATTATCAAATGGTTACCGAAGTTTTTTTGAAAAAGAGAATATAAACCATACTGATCAAATTGAACAAGTATTTGGGTACGGCAGTATCCCGGAAGAGAACAATTTTCTTTAATTTTGCCGGTGCTAATAACAGAGTTTTCGATTAGTTTTCCATCTTTTAAAAATAACTTACAAATCGTTACTTTATCAAGAGGCATCGTGCCTTTAACACCAATTCCTAAATTGCTTTCAAAATGCGTCATCAGTTCATATTTTGAAACCATATTTAAAGGAATAGTACAGTGGGCCAATAAGGCAGTATTTTCTTCTAAATCAACACGAGATGGATTAGCTTGGAAGCAAGGACGCCCGGTTAAAGCAGTTAACATGTGCATTGTCAACATAGAGGGAACATCCCCTTCACATGTTGCAGTAATCCCTTCTTCGTTTAATAAAGCTAAGGCTAAACAAGCAGTATTTTTATATTTGCCAAGCAGATCAAAACAGCGAATCGTAAAACCGTGAAGGTGATATTTATCAATCAAACGTTTAAGCGCGCCATAGATATAGCAAGCTCCTTCTAGAACTTCGGGATTTTTAAATTTAGTTTTGATTTTTTCAAGATGAGGAACGTTTCCCATTTTTTTCTTTTCAATTTCTTTAATTAATTCATCCATCCCAATATTAACAAGGTTTATTTTAAAATAGTCATACACAGTGGGAGCATCCATCATAGAAGCAATAAGCCATTCACTTGGCTTTCCAATCACTCCTAGATTGTTATTTTCTAAGGTTTTGATCGCGTGGTTGACACGGGCAAAATGTTTTATTTCATCTGCGCATTGTTCTTCAGTCCCTGTGACAATAAAAGCTTCTTTATTATGTTGAGCACAATAAGTTTTGATTTCAAAGGAAGCAGGTAAGGAATTGTTCTTTCCATTAGAAAGAAGGATGATAAATTTGCCTAATTTTTCAAAAATTGAGAGGAACTTGTTCTCGCTTCCTCCTGTTTCCACAAAGACGATAGACATCACTGGATCCGGGGCGTTTTCTTTGATGATAAAATCTTCTTCGAGAAGATAATTATTTATTTCTTCTAAAAAGTTGGTGTTTTCTTTGATAATGTTTTTCTCGCGATCATCGAGAACAGTTCTTAGGCGTATGACATTAATATTCATGTGGTTTACCTCGCTATTATATTAGCTTATTGAAATAATAAAAAAAAGCCCGGCAGCTCGCTATTTTGTCCTTACGGATATCTTCGCCACTACGGTGCTTAACTTCTGTGTTCGGGATGGGAACAGGTGTATCCACCGCGCCATCACCACCAGACTTTTTTTCTAGAGAGTTCGTTTATGTTCTCTCAAAACTGAATATTATCACATGTTGCTTTCTTTGTTAAATAGAAACTTTAATTTTATTTTTTGAAAATCTTAGAAATTAAGACCTCGACCTATTAGTATTAGTCAGCTTAATGCCTCGCAGCACTTACACTTCTAACCTATCAACCCGCTAACATTGCGGGGGTCTTACTTCTTGCGAATGGGAAGTCTAATCTTTAGGCTGGCTTCACGCTTAGATGCTTTCAGCGTTTATCCAT
>JAQVAY010000009.1 GCA_028690575.1 Bacilli bacterium
GTCAGCGTTGTATCTATTAACGTTTTCTTCGTTATAAGAAAGCCAATCATAAGCAGTTTTGGGATTGGAGATGTGTTTATTGAATCCACCAAACATCAAAGAGTTGAGAAGCTTGGCTTTTTCATTTCTTTTTTTCTCTGTTGTGATAATTTTGGCAAGAAAATAGCCAAAATTAACGGCGGCGTTTTTGCCACCAGCACCACAGAGCACCACTTTTTTAACTTGGTTTGGGTATCTTTGTATGAATGACTGGGCCATGAAGGAACCCATACTATGGGCAAATATGTAGGTGGGCAAGCCACTCTCATTAAGCTTAACAACAACATCGTTTTCAGCATCGACTTGTTTTTTGAAACCATCAACTGGCCAAATACCCCGATTTGAAAGGTCTTCTTTAACGTTTTCTCCCTGTCCAAAAGTATCAAGACAAAAAACATTAAAACCTTGCGAGTTTAAATAAGTGGCAAACTCATCATAGCGGGAAGAATGTTCTTCCATTCCTTCCATAATCAAGACATTGCCAATCGGTTGATCAATTAACCACTGCAAGCCAAATAGTTTTTGCCCATCTTGAAGAGAAATATCAAATCTTTTTTTCAAAGCGAAGTTACCTCCAATTAATTATAACCATTCGGATTTTTCTTTTGCCAATTCCAAGAGTCCCGACAAGCTTCAACGATGTCGAATTCAGTTTTGAAACCCATCTCGTTAAAAGCCTTAGAACAGTCTGCATAGTTCTCATCGACATCACCAGGTCGGCGAGAAACAACTTGATAGGGGATTTTTACTCCATTAGCTTTTTCAAAAGCGTGCACTAATTCAATAACACTAGTGCCACAGCCAGTCCCGAGATTGTATATGACTAATCCGGGTTTCTCAGCGAGTTTCTTTAAAGCGAATAGATGGCCTCTAGCTAAATCGGAAACGTGAATATAATCACGAACGCCTGTTCCATCCACAGTGCGATAATCGTTACCATAGACATTTAAGTAAGCGCGTTTGCCAATTGCTACTTGAGTAATATAAGGCATTAGGTTATTTGGTATACCGTTTGGGTCTTCACCGATTAAACCTGATGAGTGTGCTCCAATAGGATTGAAATAACGAAGAATCGCAATATTGGAGTCGGTATGGCTCGCAGCGTATTCTTTTAAAAGGTATTCGATATCAAGTTTATTTTGACCATAAGGATTGGTGCATCCTCCAACTTTATCGTTTTCTTTTAAAGGGACGTGATCGGGTGTACCATAGACAGTCGCGCTAGACGAGAAGACTATGTTATTAATCTTAAATTCATCCATTAAACGGAGCAATACTTTGCTTCCTCCAACATTGTTTGAGAAATATAAATCGGGTTTTTGAACCGATTCTGCAACACTTTTCAAACCTGCAAAATGGATAATATCGGTAATTTTTTCATTAGAGAATAAAATTCTCATTTCATCTTCATTTCTTACATCAATTTCATAAAATCTTGGCTTTTTGCCAGTTATTTTGAAAATTCTATCCAAAACTTCAGGTTTCGAATTAGCGTAGTTATCGACAACCACAACATCGAAGTTATGATTTAATAATTCTACGACAGTATGGGAACCAATGTAACCAGTTCCGCCAGTAACTAAAACAGCCATATTTATCTCCTTTGCAGTTCTTCAACGACAAGTTTATTTACAAGAGCGGGATTTGCTTTTCCCGCCATTTTTTTCATAACTTGGCCAACTAAGAATCCAACCGCTCGGTCCTTACCATTTTGATAATCAATAATGGCTTGAGGATTGCCATCGACAATCTCTTTGACGACTTGACTAATAACATCGCTATCGCTTATCAAATCGACCCCTAAAGCCTTTTTGATGATATCGGGGTCTTCATCTTTTTCGACTAATTTTTGAAATATTTCACGGCCTTGTTTATTGGAAACTTGTTGCTTCTCAATCATCAAAACCAGTTTTCCCAAATTTTTAGGAGAGACTTTAAATTGGTCGATATCAACCATTTCTTTGTTGAGAATAGCTTGAACATCGACAATTATCCAGTTTGCTAATAACTTTGCGTTAGCTCCTGATTTAATTGCTTCATCAAAATAGGCACATGTTTTCTTATTAGAAATGAGCATTTGTGAATCGTAATCATTTAGGCCAAGATTTTGATAACGCGTTAATTTAACTTCTGCTAATTCAGGAGAGGTCTCAATCGCGTTTGTAATAAACTCCTCGCTCAATTTAATGGGGGGAATATTAGGTTCAACAAAATATTTGTAATCAACAGCGTCAGTTTTAAGTCTCATTAAAACAGTTTGCTTTAGCCCCTCATCAAAACGTCGTGTTTCCTGTTTGACCGCTCCGCCACTTAGCAGAACTTTTTCTTGTCTCTTTATCTCATATTCAACCGCTTTTTCAATATTGGCAAAACTATTCAAATTTTTGATTTCAACTTTGGTGCCAAGTTTTTCAGCACCTATTGGGCGAAGCGAAATATTGACGTCACAACGAAGTGATCCTTCTTCCATTTTGCCTGTGCTGACATCCAAAAAGGTAACGATAGAGCGAATTTTTTCGACATATTGTCTGGCTTCTTCTCCACTGCGAAGATCCGGACGAGATACAATTTCTACTAAAGGAATACCGGCACGATTATAGTCTAATAATGTGCAATCCCAGGAGTGAAGCTGTTTGCAAGTATCTTCCTCAAGATGGAGTCTTTCAATGCTGATATTTCTCTTTCCTAAAGAGGTATTAATTTCCAAAGTTCCGTTGGAGCCAATTGGCCTCTGTTGTTGAGTGATTTGGTAACCCTTTGGAAGATCGCTATAGAAATAATTCTTACGATCAAACCAAAGTTCTCTATCGATGGTCATCTTAAGAGCGTTACAAATACGTATAGCGTTAATAACCGCTTGTTTGTTAACGACCGGCATTGTGCCAGGAAAAGCTAAATCTAGTGGGACAGTAAGGCTATTAGGAAGTTCGCCATAACAAATTGGGGCGTTAGAGAACATCTTGCTTTTGGTGTTCATCTCGACGTGGATTTCGAGTCCGATAACAGCTTCAAAGTTCATCTTATTTTCCCTCCTTAGCGACTAGGTCTTTTAATTGTGTGATATTTTCAATTCCCTTGGCGAGAGAAAGTATTTCTGTTTCGGCAAATTTCTTTCCGGTTAGGTTCACCCCAAAAGGTAAACCTTTATCAAATCCAAGAGGAATAACGATTGATGGTAAACCAGCAAAATTGCCAATAGCAAGATGATTATCAGAGATAAGATATTCATTCGATAATTTATCGCCTTTTTCACCTTGAAACAAGGGAGCAGTAGAAGGAGAAGCTGGCAAATAAATAGCATCGTAATCTTGTAAGATATTATTTGTGGCTTCAACAATCAGTCTGCGAACTTTTTGAGCTCTTAAAAATACTTCAGCTTGGTTTTCTTTAAATAAAGAATAACTGCCAATTACAAAACGTCGTTTAATCATTTCGCAAAAACCTTCTGTTCTAGCCTTTGTCATGACTTCTTCATAATCGTTTCCATCGAATCTTGGGCCAAATTTAATGCCATCAAGATTGGCGTTATTGCTCGTCGCCTCCGAACATGAAATAACTATATATGTAGGATATATTGCTTTGCAGAGTTTTAAGTCCATCGAGACGAAATCAACTCTCACGCCTTGTTGTTTCAACGTTTCAATTGTTTTATCAAATATTGCAACAATATTTCGATTGCTAATTGAGTCATAAATTTCTTTGATAACCGCCAATTTTTTGCCCTTTAATTTCCCATCAAGCAATTGAGAATATTTTTCTATTGCAACAGTTGATGATGAACTATCTTTTTCATCTCGCCCCGATAGAACTTCTAATACGATGGCGGAGTCCATGACATTTCTGGTGAAAAAAGCCACATGATCAAGAGATGGAGCAAAGGGAAATAGACCAAATCTGGAAATTCTACCCCATGTTGGTTTCATTCCAACAAGAGCAGCATAGCTGGCGGGCTTACGCACACTATCGCCTGTATCCGAGCCAATTGCAAAAGGAACAATGCCAGAAGCTACAGCTGCAGCAGATCCACAGCTCGAGCCACCAATCATATGTTTATGAGAGTAATCCCAAGGATTATAAGTCAAGCCTTTATGTCCAGTCATGCCTGTTCCGCCCATAGCAAGTTCATCAAGAGTAGCCTTTCCAATCAAAATAGCGCCTTGTTCCGACAAGCGAAGATAAACCTCGCTCGAGAAAATTGGAACATAGCCTTTTAGTATGTCGGAAGAAGCGCAAGTCGGGATATCTTTCGTCGAAAAATTATCCTTTAACGCATAGGGAATTCCCCATAATAGATTGTTCTTTTTGTTAGGGTCTAGATGAGTTGCTGCTTCAATAGCTTCTTTCTCACAAATATATTCAAAAGCGTTGTTTTGATCGTTTTTTGCTTTTTCCAAAGATTGTTTAACTAACTCTAAAGGAGTTATCTTTCCATCCAAAATAGCTTGATGTAGACTTAAAATATCTAAAGATAAATATTCCATATTAGCCCACCACCTTTGGTAATCTGATTTGGCCATCAACAACATGGCCGGCATTCTTTAATGCTTCTTCTTGCGGCACTGGTGTTGTGGGAATATCTTCCCTTAAATAATCAGTTCTAACATCAAAAGGAAATGTCATTGGGGAAACTTCATCAACTCCCGGAATTTGAGAGATTAGTTCCATCTGTCGAATGATGATATCGAACTCTTCAAGAAGAGTAAAATATTCATTTTCTTTCATGTCGAACATTAGGCTGTTAGCTACTTGTTTTAATAAAGGCATGTCTACATTTTTCATAATAAAAAATCCTACTTCAACAGAAGTATTCTACCATAATGTCATTTTTTTATTTACCAATTTCTTTAATAAGAAAAAAGTTTTATAACAAAAATAATAAAATGAATACTAGAAATTAAGAAAAAAGATCATTTTGAGATTATATTAAAGCTTTGAATTCGTCTTCACTCAAAACTGTGATTCCTAATGAATTAGCTTTATCTAGTTTTGATCCCGCTTCAGTTCCAGCAATGACAACATCGGTGGCTTTTGAGACAGAACCAGTTACTTTTGCTCCAAGGTTTTCTAATAGATCGGTTGCTTCTTTTCGACCGATAAAAGAAAGGGTTCCAGTTAGTACAATGGTTTTTCCTGAAAAGAAAGAATTAGCGGCTTGTGTATTGCTTGCTCGATAAGAAAAATTGAGCCCTTGTTCTTTAAGAGAATTGATGATTTGTAAGTTATTTTCGTTAGCGAACCAATCAACAAGAGAATGAGCGACAACTGGACCAATATCGGGTATCTCAAGTAGTTCCTCTTCTGTCGCTTTTATTAAATTATCAATGTGCTCAAACTTCTTAGCTAGGGTCTTGGCCATTTTGGCGCCAATTTCTTTTATTCCTAATCCAAAAAGGACCTTCTCGAGGGAATTGTTCTTAGATACTTCGATGGCTTTAAGCAAATTATCAATTGATTTAGCTTGCCAGCCATCAAGATTAATTATTTCATCTCGATGATTTGAAAGGTTGTAAATGTCATTGATATAGTGTAAAAAACTTTGATTGAAGAATTGCTCAGCTACTTTTTCACCAAGGCCATCTATATCCATCGCGTCGCGAGAAGAGAAGTGAATTATCGCTTCTATCTGTCGAGCCTCACATGAGTGATTAATGCAAAAGTGCATAGCATCTTTTTTTACTAGTTTTGACCCGCAAACAGGACAATTTTCAATCATTTTATATGGGGTTTGAGTTCCGTCTCTTTTGTCAAGCAAGACACGAACCACTTCTGGAATGACATCTCCCGCTTTTCTTAAGACAACATAGTCTCCAACCATTAGTTGTTTTTCTAGAATAAAATCTTCGTTGTGAAGAGTTGCTCTTTGAACTGTGCTTCCAGCCACTCTAACTGGTTCAAGAACTGCATTTGGTGTTACTTTCCCCGTTCTTCCAACGGTATAGATGATATCAGTTAATTTAGTAATCACTTCTTCAGGAGGGAATTTATAGGCAATAGCCCATCTTGGTGTCTTGGCAGTATAGCCAAGCTTATTATATAAAGACATGTCATCGACCTTAATGACAATGCCATCAATATCATAACTCAATGAATTTCTTTTTTGAGTGTACTCTTTGATGTAATCAATGACTTCATCAATTCCATGGCAAAGACGACGTTCAGGATTGGTTTTGAATCCGAGTTTGCTCACCATATTTAAGGCTTCAGAATGATAACGAATACCATAATCTTTAGCATTTACAAAATAGTACCAAAAGGCATCTAATCCCCTTGTGGCCGCGATGCCACTATCTAATTGGCGAACGCTTCCCGCAGCTGCATTTCGAGTATTAGCAAATAGAGGTTCACCATTCTTTTGGCGTTCTTCATTGAGTTTCAGAAGTGATTTTTTAGGCATAAAAACTTCGCCCCTAACTTCAAAATCTCCATCGAGGTTAATACGTGTTGGAATTGATTTTATGGTGATGACATTTGCTGTGACATCTTCCCCTTCAACACCATCCCCACGTGTTGCAGCATAAATAATTTTTTTATTGTAGACCAAGGACATACCTAAACCATCAATTTTCATTTCAGTCATATAGGTGATTTTTTCTACACCAACGACATCGCGGACTTTCTGATCAAAATCACGGAGGTCATCTTCATTAAAAGCGTTAGCCAATGAAAGCATAGAACGTTGATGTGTCACTTTTTTAAACTGATCTTGAACAAGGCCACCAACTCTTTGAGTTGGCGAAAGAGGATTAGCTAATTCAGGATTGGCTTTTTCTAAAGCAATTAGTTCCTGCATTAAGCGGTCGTATTCAGCATCACTGACGCTCGGATTATCTAGAACATAGTATTCATAATTATATTTTTCTAAAAGATTTGCAATTTCTTGGGCTCTTTCTTTTGGTGTCATGCTTTATGTCCTCCTCGAGTAATAGATGGATGGTTGCCCATTAATGATTTTTTGCCATGAGTTTCGAATAGGACGGTGATGATTCCATCGCCTTCTACCTCAATTACTTTACCAACTCCAAATGATTTGTGGATGACAGTGTCTCCTTCTGCCCAATCTTCAATATTATTAGTTTTCTTTGAGAAGTCTTGTTTGATTGGTTCGTCACTTGAAAAATCAAGGTTAGGCCCATCATTGAAATGGTATTCTTTTTGTTTGATCTGCGATTTGAATGGGCTATATGTATCGATGCTTGGAGCTACATCGTTTCCTGATTCAGTTAAGAACTGGGAAGGTAATAAGCGACCACCTAAAACATAGGAATAATCGGCAGAAAATGTTAAGTAAAGTTTTTCTTTTGCTCTTGTCATAGCAACATAGGCTAATCTTCTTTCCTCTTCGAGTCCGCGATATCCTGATTCAGCGACAGAACGAGAATGAGGAAAGACACCATCATTAAACCGAACCACAAAAACGATTGGATATTCTAATCCTTTTGCGGTGTGAGCGGTCATCATGGTCACAAAATCGCCTTCAATGACATCATCTTGAGCAGAATATAAAGCTATATTTTGTAAATATTCATCAAATGTAGATTCAGGATTAGCTTTCAAATAGTGACGGATGTCAGCAAAGAGAGCTTTAATGTTTTCAATTCTTTCATCACCATCATCTTCTTTGAGCAAATAATCTTTATAGCCAGTCGACCAAATCATATCTTCCAATATTTTAGAAAACACTTCATCATCCTCATTAATTTTTTCTCTAGTAATATCAATTAATTCAATCATAGATTTAAGCTTAACTAGCGCCTTAGCGGGTACTTCAGTTTTATCCAAATCGACGCCTTTAATAAAATCATAAAGAGCCAAATTAGCATTTGTGGCTTCTTCTCTAATTTTTGAAACTGTCATATCTCCGATGCCTCTCGTAGGAACATTGATAATTCTTTCAAAAGCTATGCTGTCTTGAGCGTTGGTAATTAAACGAAAGTAGGCAAGAACATCTTTAATTTCTCTTCTTTGATAGAACTTTTGTCCGCCATAAATTTTATAGGGGATTCCACGATTAACAAAAGCGGCTTCAAACTCCATTGTCACATAGTTTGAACGATACAAAACAACAATTTCGGAATAACGACGATGATCACCTTTGACAAGTTTTTGAATTTCGCGAGCGACATAATCCGCTTCACCTTTTGAAGAAGGACCAGAAAAAACAACAACAGGTTCGCCTTTTTCCAAACGAGTATAGAGATTCTTGGGCACTCTTAATTTGTTGTTTGATATTAATTTATTTGCTGAATCAAGTATCTTTTGAGTGCTACGATAATTTCTTTCTAAAACGATAGTCTCAAGGTTTGAAAACTCTTTAACTAAATCTAAAATAATATTTTGATTAGCGCCTCGCCAGGTATAAATGGTTTGATCTGGATCACCAACAACATATAGAGATGTATTCAAATTTTGCAAAAGTTTAATCATTCGATATTCAACGTCATTTGTATCCTGGAATTCGTCGATTAAAATGTGATTAAAACGTCTTTGCCATTTTTGGCGAATATCAGGATATTTATCCAGAATAAAATTTGTTCTAAGTAACAAATCATCAAAATCAAGAGAAAAACTCTTGTTTTTTTCATCTTCATATATTGAGTAAATCTCAAGACAGGTCTTTTCATCCTCAAAAGTGGGTTTATCAATTTTTATGTCTTCAGGGTATTTTTCTTTAATTTTATTTTTCGAAATATATCCGATGGCTCGTCCGACAATTTTATCTCCTCTTTTAAATCCCATATTTGCGACTATATTTTTGATGAGTTTAGTTTGATCTTCCTCATCTAATATTGAAAAAGTACTCGGAAAACCTAGAACTCCAATTTCTCTTCTAAGGAATTGAGCTGCAAAGGAGTGAAAGGTTTTAATCGTCAAGTCATTATTTACCTCAGGAAGCATTTTGGTGACTCTTTGTCTCATCTCATTAGCCACTTTATTGGTAAATGTAATAGCCAAAATTGACCAAGGCATAACATTGCATTCCGAGATAAGAAAGGCAATTCGATATGTTAAAACTCTGGTTTTTCCCGACCCCGCTCCAGCGATGATTCGGACATACTGTGAATCCGTCTCGACTGCCTTTAATTGCATTTCGTTTAATTCTGATTGTAAATTCATATATTGCTTTGCAATATAATATCATATTATGCCAAGTAATTCAATTTATTTCCTGAATTTGTCCTAAGACAATCAGATTAACTTAAGGTAGGAAGAAATGTTCTGAACACCCAATATATTGTTTTTGACAGTTTTGTTTTCCAAATAAACGAGACTTGGCGTTCCCCCAAACCACATTCCTTCAAGTGAAGTTGCTCCAATTGTCATTTCAACATCTTCAAAGATTGGTATTCCCGTTTTATAGGACAATAGGAAAAAGCGTTTGTTCGAAATTGATATAAAACTTAACATATCTGTTTTGAAAGACTCGCAATAACAACATTGTTCGCTATAAAAATATACGTAATAATTGCTTCCTTCTTGAGAAAAAAAGGTCTCCCATTGTATCTGCAAATAATCAAAATCGACGTAATCATATTTGAGATTATTTTGTCCAGAATTTTGGCAAGATGGAAAACTAAGAAGAAACAAAGTAGCGAATAAAAATAATTTTCTCACAAATATATAGAGTCTTCTTTTGTCGTTTTTTTACAAATTTCGTTTCTTAATGGTAAAATGAAACAAATGGCTATTTTTAAAAAGAAAAAGACACTCGTTGGCAATATGACTTATATGGCTCTAATGGCCGCAATAAATGTAATATTTATTTTGTTATCGGCTTGGATTCCTGTGTTATTTATACTTTTAATTTTTATCCTTCCTTTAGCAAGCACAATTGTGACTTACTTTTGTGAGAAAAAATACTTTTTGATCTACGCAATCGCCACAATTATTCTCTGTACATTAGCTAGCTTCTGGGATATAGGAAACGTGATTTTCTATGTTATTCCATCCTTGGTTTCTGGTTTCATTTTTGGAATATTAATTGAAAAGGCCGTTTCGCCAATTATTATTATTTTGTGTGGAGTTTTAGCACAGATTACACTTTCATACCTTGCTATTCCTCTTATTTACTTAATATATCAAAGAAATATTGTGACTGATTTCGCAACCATATTTTCTTTGCAAAATTATACCTATCTTCAATATGTTCAAAATATCTTCATTTGTGTCCTTGCCCTTGTTCAACAAGCTATTTCTTTTATGATAATTTATGAGGAGATTTCGAAAATTGACATTAACCCTCGTTTTGAAAAGAAAGATGATGTCATTGTCCCATCTGCAACTCTGGGTTTTATTGCGCTAAGTGTCTTATTAGCTTTCGTGTTTCCTGAACTATCATATTCTGGAATGATTCTTTCCTTATTGCTCGGTTTTTACTGTGTTGGATTATTAATCTCCAAAAAGAAAAGATGGATTATAATCACTTTGCTCATTTCTTTGATCCTATCTTTATTTGTTTTTTCACTTTTATATGGACCGCTTACCACTGCAACAACTCGACCTTTAGGACTTCTAGTCGCACAGATATTCCCGCTTTTCTGTGCAATTATTGTTTTTATCAATAATTATTTGTTAATGAAAACAAAGAAAGCTACAATTGAAAATAGGCAACCCTAATGGAAAGTTTATTTAAAAGTGTGGGAAGAGGTTTGTTGTATCTTTTGGTACTGCCTTTTTTTCTTTTAGTCATAAGTGGCTATGCCATCGCAGGGCTAATAGTTTTTATTTACTTATTTTTTAAATCAATTGTTTTATTCTTTATGGGGCGTTCTTTGGATATCGAATTACCTGAGGATAAAAAGGCCAAACAAATTATTCAAAAAGCTATTCCAGCCAGTACTAATCCAGTCATTAAACAAGATGGGGCTCCATTAAGAGATACTCCAGATGATATCGTTGTAGTTTCATCAAAAGCTTTCATCCCATATGATGAGCCTTCTACTGTCGAAGAAGCCTGTTTTGGTTTAGATATTAAAAGTGAAAAACTAAGCGAACCATCAAAAGAAAAAATGATATCAGAACTTTCCACTGACGATACTAAACCCCAATCCATTAATGCAACACCTAACGAAGAAAAGAAGATAGTTCTTGAAACACACGATCTTTCTCAAGATGACATTCCTTTAGGTAAATATTCTCCTAAAAAAACTCATTTTGATGACCTAGATGACGATGAGGATGAAAAACAAAATAAAAAAGAGGGTGGCGTCGACATCCACTTTAAGGATTTTTAATATGTTACCAATCTTGTTAAAGTTAACCGAATCGGATAAAAGACTGCTCATCGCATTTCTTCTCATTTTTATTTTAATTTTTGTTATTGTTGGAGCAATTGGTTATCTAATAGTCCGCGTGATGAAATGGCAAGGGAAGAGATTGGATAGTTGTGTTTCTGATGTTGTTTATTCGCGTGTCATAACCGATAAAAAAACATTCTCAAAATACGCTCACAAAAAGAATTGGATTATTTTCTATAAAGCAGCTCGCGTTCCTGTCATTATTATGTTGGTTTCGGGAATCATTTTAGTAATTAGAAATCTCGTTTATCATGATTTTAGTTATGATGTTTTTAATAAAGTTGATGGATTCAGCACAGTACTATTTTTATGGAACTTTGATGGAATGTTTATTTTAGATCCACTGACGCTTTCGTTTACTTTCAACCCACCACAATTAGTCCATTCACCAGAGTTTGTATTAACGGCTTGGGGAAGTTATTTATTTGTCCCCGGCATAGCGGTCGGAGGCTTGTGGTATTTATGGTGTGTCCAATCATTAATTTCGCGGACATTGAGAATTAAGAAATTAAGTGAATCAATATTTGATAAGAACCTTGATAAATTCAACCAAAATGAACAGTTAATGAACTCATTAAATGCTGGTCAGACGCCGTTAAATAGCGAAGTTAAACCTGCTGAAGAAAATAAGAGTCTCGATAAATAGTCGAGACTCTTTTATTTAAATAGCAATAATTACAATTTGATAAATAAGATAAGCAGCAAATAAAACATCGAGTATGATCAGCAACCACAATAATCGTCTCTTCATACGATTGCGACGATTGATTTCTTCTTGAGTTAAGGGAATATTCTTTGCCTTTTTTACCATAATGTTAATACTTAATTGAGTTCGATGTACGTGGATAAGGTTGAACGTCACGAATGTTTTGCATACCCGTAACATACATGAGAAGGCGATCAAAACCAAGACCAAATCCGGCGTGCTTGCATCCGCCATAACGGCGAGTATCAAGATACCATTCTAGCCCTTTAGTTAAGCCTAGTTCATCCATTTTAGCTTTTAGAACGTCGTATCTTTCTTCGCGTTGAGATCCTCCAACGAGTTCTCCAACGGCAGGAACCAATAGGTCGCAAGCGGCAACTGTTTTTCCATCATCGTTTTGTCGCATATAGAAGGCCTTAATTTCTTTTGGATAGTTGATAAGGAAGAGAGGGCCTTTGAAAACTTGTTCAGTCAAATATCTCTCATGCTCAGATTGTAAATCCATTCCCCATTCGATGTTGTTATTTTCAAATTTCTGTCCTTCTTTGACAGCTTTCTTTAATAATTCAATTCCGTCAGTATAGGTCAGCACTTTGAAGTCAGATTCAACGACTTGGTGAAGTCGATCAAATAGAGTTTTATCAATCATTGAATTGAAGAATTCCATTTCGGCTGGGCAGGAAGCAAGAAGATAATTAATGCAGTATTTTACACAGTCTTCGATGAGGTTCATGTCATCTTGCAAGTCAGCAAAAGCAATTTCTGGCTCAATCATCCAGAATTCGCTGGCATGGCGGGTCGTGTTACTATGCTCCGCTCTAAAAGCGGGTCCGAATGTATATACATCTCGGAAAGAAAGAGCGAATGGCTCAACATGCAGTTGTCCGGTAACAGTTAAATTGACTTTTTGACCATAGAATGAGTTTGGATCTTTGGTGTCGTGAGTGACGATATCGAAAACGTTGCCCGCTCCTTCACCATCGTTGGTAGTAATTAAAGGGGTGTGAACATAGATAAATCCTCGTTCTTGAAAGAACTCATGGATGGCCATTGATAATACACTACGAACTCGAAAGATTGCTTGAAAAGTATTTGCGCGAGGTCTTATATGCGCGATATCTCGTAAAAATTCGAAAGAATGTCTTTTCTTTTGCAAAGGGTAGTCATCCGCCACATCGCCTTCTAATTCGCATTCACTAACGATAACTTCAAAGGGTTGCTTATTGTCTGGAGTTAGGGATACATCACCTTTAATCTTAATTGCGGCGCCAGTTTTTAAACCAGCTAAAACGCTATAATCCTTGCATTCCTTGTGATACACTAACTGAACATTTTTAAAATATGTTCCATCATTAAATTCGATAAAACCAATCGAACCATTGTCTCGATTTGTCTTTACCCAACCTTCTAAAATAATATCTTTTAGTTTTGATTTTTCTTCCTCGTCGCCACTAACAACGACATCATAGAGTTCAAAATCTGTTACATCATAGAAATCCATATATCCCAACCTCCGTAAAATAATTATACAAGAATAAATGATTAAATCATTTTAATTTGTGAATTTGTCGTAATCTTCAATTTTCCAGTTTGGATCCACTCCAAGATCTAGAGGGGCAAACAAACGCATATCGTATAAACGCTCGGCAACTTTAGCAATCATGGCAGCATTATCCGTGCAACACCACATAGGAGGAATATTAATGTGAACATTCATTTTTTCCATTTCTCGTGTCATTTCACTACGAAGATATGAATTAGCCGAAACGCCCCCACCCAGGATAACCTCACTTATTTCAAATTCTTGAACGGCTCTCTTGACTCGATCAACTATTGTTCCAATCGCGATGTCTTGGAAAGATTTACACATATCAGGAACATTGACCTTTTCTCCTTTTTGCTCAAGATTATGAACTAGATTAATAACATTTGTTTTTAATCCAGAAAAAGATAAATCGTAGGTGTGTTCGCCTTTTAAAGGAATTGGAAGATTGTAGGTATGATTGCCTTCTTTGGCTAATCTGTCAATTGGAATTCCACCAGGATAAGGGAGTCCAAGAACACGAGCGACTTTGTCGTAGCATTCCCCAATAGCATCATCTCGAGTCTCACCAATGACTTCAAATGACATATGTTCTTTCATTAAAATTAGTTCAGTATTGCCTCCCGAGACAACAACCGCTAGTAAAGGGAAGTGAAATGGTTGAATATATTCATTGGCATAAATGTGTCCGACAAGATGATGAACTGGTATCAAAGGTTTTTTAAAGAGCATGGCAAGAGTTTTTGCAGATTGAAGTCCGACATGAAGTGCTCCAATTAAACCAGGGCCACGAGTAACAGCAAAAGCATCAATTTCACCAATTTTCACATTTGCTTTTTCGAGTGCTTCTTTGAGAACAACGCCAATATTTTCCACATGAAGACGAGAGGCGATTTCAGGCATCACTCCTCCGTATTTGGCATGGACATCAGCCTGAGAAGAAACAATATTCGAAAGTAAAGAACCATCTCTTATGATAGCGATGGCTGTTTCATCGCAGCTAGATTCAATTGCTAAAATCAACGGCATAATTTCCTATCTCCAATAACATATATAATGCATCTTCACCATTGTCATAGTAATGGGGTTTAATAACTATCTCACGAAACCCGTGCTTCTTATAAAAAGCGATGGCTTTCGAATTTGACACTCTGACTTCGAGGGTTAATGTTAAAACTTGTTTTGCCGCGCAATCATTGATGATTTCATCCATCATTGCTGACCCTAAATCATGTCTTTGCATCTCAGGATGAACGGCAATTTTACATATTGTTGCTGAATCAAAAGTCTGCCAATAATCGCAAAAACCAAGAACTGATTTGAGGCCTTGAGATTTAATTTCGAGTTCGATTACCCAAAAATTGCT
This sequence comes from Bacilli bacterium, assembly GCA_028690575.1. Classification (GTDB taxonomy): domain Bacteria; phylum Bacillota_I; class Bacilli_A; order RFN20; family CAG-826; genus JAAYDH01. Next base: position 14,949 of record JAQVAY010000009.1, read on the forward strand.
GACTGGGTTTTCAGTCAACTCGTAACGGAAATCTTTCTCTTTCCACGGGGAAACAAAAGTAAGATTCTCTATCTCAAGTACCGCTGGTAAATCATTTTCAGTGGCTGGTCGAACCGTAACATTTAAATATTCCATATTAATCTCTCATGTACACTGGGACAACGCCTAAAGGATTATCAACTTTATGAAGAAAACCTTGCAAAGAAAACATTTCTTCAGCGATATTCGTTTTTATTCCATCAATTTTTAGATACCTAGTATCGCCACAAACATCATAGTTTGGATGACTAGCAATATAATCAGCAACTTGCTCATTAGTCATGATTTGATCAGGGAGTAAACAAGACGATCCTTGGTAGACTCCAATGTAAGATCGGTTGCTACGGGCATTAATTAGGCAGATGGAGGGAGCGTCTTTATTCTTTAAGACTCGTAAAGAACTTATGGTGTATAAACTAACTGGTAAAACGGCAGCAATCGTCTTTGCAATGCTAAGAGAAATTCTTACTCCTGTGTACGAGCCAGGCCCGATGGCAACAATAATGCTGTCAATTTCATATTTCTCAATGTTGTGTTTTGATAGTAGGTTGTATAACTCTGGTATCATATGTTCGGATTGGGATTGCCACGATTCATAGGAAATCGAATCAATTAGATGATGTCCATCAGCTAATCCAACGGTTAGAGACGTGTTTGAAGAATCTAGTAAAATAACGTATTTCATAATGTAATATTTTTAATCACTTCTTGTCTTCCAAAAAAGGAAAAAGAACGATTTTCCCCTCCAAGATTTAAAATTTCAATCTCAAGTAAATCAGTTGGCAAAAGTTTTTGAATATAATTTGGCCATTCAATAACAGTGATTCCTGTCTCGTAGCCTATGTATTCTTCAAGACCGATATCAGTGTTAATATCTTCTAATCGATATGCATCGATATGGATAAGGGGTCTTTTACCTTTTAAATATATTTTCATAATGTTGAAGGTTGGGGATTGCACAACTTCAGTAATTCCTAAACCTCGAGCGATTCCCCTAACAAGTGTCGTTTTTCCTGCACCTAAATCACCCTTTAACGCTAGGGTAATTCCGCTAGGCAATATTGAAGCGAGCCGTTCTCCCAATTCAATGGTCTTTTCGGCTCCGTGAGTAACTATATTTACAAACATAAATTTATTCTTTCTTTAAAATCTGATCGGTGAATTGATTATAGTAATCTTTCACAGTATTTTCGTCGAAGGGAAATAATCGTTTTTTCATTCTTTCGACAATATCTGAAATAGTATGTTTTAATATCTCATCTAAATCGTCATCATATCCATAGAACTCTCGATGATGAACATATTCTTTTTCATCCAGAACGCGCACTTCGCCATTCGAAAATAGTTTGGCGTCTAGATCATAGTCGATGTATTTTATTACATCGTGATCTATGAGAGAGGGAGAGGCAATATTGCAGTAGAAGCAGATACCATCTTCTTTAATCATGCATATAACATTCCACCATTCTCGTTTCGAAAAAATGGTAATGGCAGGTTCTTTTGTAAACCAACTTCGCCCATTATTTTCCACTACTTTGGCGCGGCGAGAAGCAGAGACAATAAAATCATGGTTGTTTTCCATTACAAAACCACGATCCCAAACACGATGCAAATCACCATTGTGTTTGAAACATTGTATTCCCAACCAACGTCCAACGATGCTCATGAAACTACTTAGCTATTTCAGCTAAGACCTCCATAAATTCAGGTAGTTCTTTTTGGAATTGTTTAACTCCATCAGGATTAAATTTTTTATCAACCGGCAATTCATTAACTAAATCATCATAGCTTAAATATAAGCTAGTGTGGCCAGCCCAAACGCAGAAAATAACATTAAGCAAATGTTTATCAACCTTAAGGGATTTTATCTTTGAGATAAACTTTGTGCCAAAAACATCTTTAACATTGGAACCTTTTGGCCCATAAATGAAAAATTCGTCAGTGCTTTCTAGTGGCTCTAGGTCATCCAAAGCTGTTGGTTGATCAACGCTTTCTTTTCCCTTAATTATAAAAAGAAACCTTCCTTCAAAGTCCAAAGAATTAACAAAGTTAATATATTTTCCAACAAAAGCCGTCTTTCTTTGTCTTCCCGCTCCGGTGAATAAAGCACATTCGCACATCTTAAAATGACAATCCGAATAAGCTCCCTTAACTAGGTTTCGAGAAATCGAATTAGTTAGCCCAGAATAAACACCCTCCGCGAATACTTCCCCCAACTCAAGTTTATCTTTAGGAAAATAAACGACATTACTGAATTTTCCATCTGCAAAGCTCACCTTATTAATTGCCGTTGATGCTTTGACGACATATCCTTGAAAATCGGGACGATCAACTCGTCGATTTAAAATGAAGAAAATGAGAATAACTACAACAGCAACGCCAAGCAAACACCAAGCGATAATGTTCGTAACAGTCTGTGAAAACGACAAAAGAATCAATCCCGCGATGGAACAAATAATGATAATAGCCATCGAAATCGTGGATCTTGTTTTTGAACGTTTTACAGAACTAATAATCTCATTGCGATATGTATCTATAGCTTCCCAATAGGGAACATCATCACTTGATGGTTTTTCAATTTCAATTGGACCATCATTGACTTTAATGGGGTTATCAATTGTTGTTTTTACTTCAATAATTGGCTCGTCTTTATTTTCAGGAAGGACATCTTTTGATTCATCTACTACTGTTTCTTTATCTAATTCCATATTAAAACCTCATGTTAATTAAATATAACATAATATGTTAACAAACTAAATAAGGCTTTTAAGAAGAAAAAATTATTCCTTGTCTTTTTTCTCTCTTTTTTGAAGAAAGGCGTAATTCACATCGCGGAGAAGAAATGGCCAATTTTTGGCAATCAAAAACATGAGAAGCGAGACAAGAATAATTGAGGGGATCATATACGCTCCGTTATAAACAAATGAGTAGAGGAATCCATTGGTGAATCCCCAAACAAATCCAGATGGATCGTTCCAGAACAAAACACCAGATAAATAATGGGAAGAAAATTTTAGAATACCACCTAATATACAACCAAAAAGAAGCCATCCTATTTTGATTTTTGTTTCATTTTCCTTTATAGACAGCTTTCTAAACAGTCCAGCAAACCCAACCACAGCATAGACGATAATATAGTCAAATAACACTTGGGCCATTGCAATATACCAGGTTGAAGCAATTGCATAGAATCCATCAGCTAAATCAAGCATTCCCATGACTAAACCAGTTAATATACCGGCGAGAGTGCCACGGCGAAATGAAACAATCAAAACGCAAATCATCGCGATTCCGATTGAGCCACCATTAATAAAGATTGGAGCAGAATAGGCCCCGGCAATTGCATCCAAAACAAATCCGATTGCAGCAAAAATTGCAACTTCTGCCATTGTTCTAATGTTAAATAATGCTTTCATAAATCCTCCAAAAATAAAATCCACCGGCAAAACCAGTGGATGTCTAAATAAATAGTCCTACGCTAGCATTGCCTAGATCAGGTTAAGGGTCGTTATTGCTAACCTCTCAGCCCTTGCGAGCTCCCCTGTTCATTTCGAACGAGTATATTGTATGAAGATAACTAACGAAAAGCAATATCATCTTTGCTTCTAACAAGAATACAAGAACCTGCGTCTACTTTCAGAGTACCATTTGAATTGACCAACTCATTAGAAATACATAACGTATCTCTATCAAACAATTCATAATTATCAAGATCAAACTTAAAGCCTTTTAATGAAATAATAGAACTGATATTTGAGAAGAACGAATAGAATTTATATTGTTCTTTTTTAAAAACTATTTTACATGGTGCGTCATATCTCGAAATTATCGAATAATCGTCTTCTAAAACAACTCTTTTATCAAGTTTTAATAGGTTAATATTAGCTAAGAAATGTTCAATTCTATAACCCTGAATTCCACCTAGCACGATAATCTTTTTCATGCCTTTATTGAACTCTTGATAAGCATAGAAAGTATCAGTAATATCTTTAACGGGGTCCAATTGAATTTTTTTTATGCCATTTTCAAACACAAATTGCGTTTCATCTTTATTTATGGAATCGAAATCACCAACAGCATAATCTAATTCTATGTTCGATTTGACAGCCAAAAGGGCGCCTTTATCAACACCAACAATCAAGCGATCTTTTTCAAATTGGTATCGTTTTAAATCAATTGCATTTCCAACAATAATATATAAAATCATTGCAAATCAGCCTTTTTTGCCCAATTAATTGGAGCTAAATTGTTTTTTAATAAATAATCATTGGTAAGAAGAAAATGGTTGTTGCCAAACCAGCCACCTTGATTAGCGGATAGAGGAGACGGATGAGCGCTCTCTAAAATCAAGTGTTTTGAATTAGTAATATACTTCCTAAATTTTCTTGCCGAGCCACCCCATAATAAGAAGACAATCGGTTGAGGCTGGTCGTCAATATATTTCAAAACATCATGAAAAAATTCTTGATATTCTGGAATGTTGTGGCTCATGGCTTGGTGCTCTCGAACAGATAAAATAGAGTTTAAAAGTAAAACACCTTGTTTAGCAAGATAGGTTAGGTCTCCACTACTTTTATTACATTTAATCTTGTATTCGTTTTCAATCTCTTTATAGATATTCAATAATGACGGGGGAACCTTTATACCTAGAGGAACACTAAACGATAGACCCATTGCCTGACCAAATTCGTGGTAAGGATCTTGACCGATAATCACCACTTTGATTTGTTCAAGAGGAGAAAGATAAAAGGCATTGAATAGAAGGGGGCGGGGAGGAAAGCATGTATAATTTTGATATTCCGCATCAAGATAAGCATTCAATCTTTTGATATATTCTTTTTCTTTGATTAAATGGAAAAATTCACTCCACTTTTTTGATAATTCTGACATATTAAAATGATAACATTTTTAAAACTCACAAAAAAGAAGCATAATATTAAATAGTTATGAAAATACTCTTTGTTTTTAATCATCCAGCACCATACAAGGTCAGCCTTTTCAATGAGTTGGCTAATTTGTTTGATCTTGATGTTATTTTTGAAAGAAAAAAAGCTAAAGATAGACCAGACTCATTTTATGCCAACAACATATATAATTTTAATGTTCGTTTTTTAAAAAGAGGCTCTTTTGGATATGAAAACTCAAACACTGGGGAATTGAGGAAATATATTGCCCAAAACCATCGACGATACGACCTAATTATCATGAATGGCTATAGCACATTCACCGAAATGAGAGCTATCCATTATATGAGGAGCCATAAAATTCCTTATATCCTTTATATTAATGGAGGAGTTGTCAAAAAAGAGAATTGTATTAAATCAAAAATTAAGAAATACTTCATTAGTTCAGCTTTCAAGTATCTTTCCCCCTGTGAGGAGGCAGATGTATACTTAAAGCACTATGGAGTAAGTGAGGGTGATATCTATCATTACCCCTACAGCACTTTTTTTGAGAAAGATGTTCTAGTTTCACCTTTATCTAAAGAAGCTAAAAAACGAATTCAGCAACAATTAAATCTTCCATCATCTCCTTTGTTTGTAACCGCGGGTCAGTTTATCGAAAGAAAAAATAATCTTTTTTTAATATCTCTATTCAAAGGAAGAAAAGAGAATCTTCTCTTAATTGGGGAGGGGCCTTTAGAAGACAAATATCGGAGCTATATTGAGGAAAATAATCTATCCAATGTTCATATGATGAATTTTCTTACTCACGATGAGCTTTTTAAAGTATTGCAAGGTTGCGATTGTTTTGTCACATTATCAAAAGAAGATATCTATGGCCACACCACCAATGAAGCTCTCGCCAATGGCTTGCCGGTCATATCCTCTAATCGTGTCGTTAGTTCCCGTCATTTAATTAAAGACGGATACAATGGTTACATTGTTTCTCTTGATGGCAAAGAAGAAATTCTAAAGGCATTTAGTTTAATAAATGCTAAGATGAGTGCGAACGCTATTAAAACAGCGAAAGAAAATTCAATTGAGAAAACGGCAAAATCTCATTTAGACATATTTACCGAGGTTCTAAAATGCAAATAATATATTTCACTACTTCCCTACACGAAAATGATTATCCAGACTTCCAAAAGGCCTGGAAGGTTTCACTGAACCCATCAAATCAAAATTTCCATAATAAATTAATCCGGGCCCTCGGCAAAATTGCTTCCATCGAAGTCTTTTCATTAAGACCTTTTTCCAAATCTCGCTGTCGGATCAATAGACTAAGAGCCAAAGAAAAGAAAAACGGATCAATTTGTTATCACTATTTGAAAGTCCCAATTAATCCATTTCTTCGCGGTTTTTCATTTTTAGCCCAAAGCAAAAAAATAATTAAGAACTCAAAAGACCTCAACCTTGATGATGCTATTATTTTGACTGACACAATTAATCCTCGAGCAATGAAAGTGGCCAACGCTATTGGGAAAAAATATTCAATACCAGTGATTGGAATATGCACCGACTCTCCTTCAAATATTACAGGGACACGACGTTCCTATACCGTTAACCTTTTAAATCAATCAAAAAATTTAGATGGTTATATTGCCCTTACCAAGTCTCTTGGAGAACTCTTTAATCCTCATAATAAGCCAAGTTTTATTTTTGAAGGATTGGTAGAAGATACACCATTAATCAATCAGTTTCCTAAACGTTCTTATTTCTTTTTCGGTGGAGCTCTCCTTCCACGTTATGGAATTAACGAATTAATTGGTGCATTTAAAAAACTTCCTAACCCTGATGTCGAACTTATCATCTGCGGTCATCATTTCAATCTCAAAGATATTCACGAAAGAATTAAAGATGACAAACGAATTAGTTTCCTTGGTGTGATGCCTGTAGAAGATGTTCTCCATTTTGAATCTGGAGCTATCGCCAACATCAATCCTCGACCATTTTCCGAAGATTTAGATCGCTTCTCTGTACCAAGCAAAACTTTAGAATATTTATATAGTGGCAGGCCAACTATTTCGGTCCGCAACACCATTCTTCAACAACATTTTTCTGATGAAGCTATTTGGTCTAAAACATCAAATGAAAAAGACCTCCTAAATTGTATGGAAAAAGTTTTGGCGATGAGCGAAGAAGAAAGACAAACACTTGGTAAAAATGCCCAAAAGAAAGTAATAAATTTGTACTCATTAACGAGCATTAGTGAAAAAATAAAGGCGTTTTTAACGGGATTTTCGAATTAATTCGGCTTCAATGTTACGAGAGACACTCTCCAAAGAGAAGTGATTAATATAATAGGCAAGGTTATTATTACCGAGCCTTTTTCTTTCATTTTCTGAAAGAGCTTTAAATGATTTGATAGCGGAAGAAAGAGATTTTGAATCTTGTTGGGTAGCGAATATTCCACCTTCAGCATTACTTAATTCCGCTCTCCCATCACCTTCTAAAACTGCAATGACTGGTTTAGCGAAAGCCATCGCCATGACAAGTTTATTTGGAATTGTTTTGCCGACATAACCTTCATCTTTTAAAGAGACAAAAATGGCATCAGCCCCTTTGATATACGAGCTTGCCATATTAGCTGGCATCGGGCCATGGTAAATCAATACGTCTTCGAGATGATATTCAACGATCTTCTTTTTTAAGTAATCAGTCATTGGCCCCATGCCAATAACATGGAAAAGAATCTTTTCATCTTTTAATTCTTTCATAGTTTCAGGAATAAGAGGGATTAGTTGAATTGTTCCAAGATTCCCACAATAAAGAATATTCAAGTAGCCTTTGTCGAAAGTAAACTCTTTAGTCTCATTAGTCTCGATTAAACTTGGCTGAGGAATGAATTTGTATTCAATCTCAGGAAGATTAAGAACTTCTTTAAAGTAGTTTTCAAAAGATGGAGAACCCAGGAGTACTTCATCAACATGAGAATATAAAGATTTGGACCAATGATAGAGAATCCGATATAAAAGGGAATTCTTGCGCACAGCCTTAGTGACAAGAACTGACTCAGGCCATAGATCAACACAATGAACAACATGAGGAACATGATGCTTCTTTTTATATAAGTTGCCAGCGGCAAGTATGGTAACCGGAGATAACGACATCGAGTAGACGATATCGTATTGTTTTTGGCATTTGCGAATCCAATTCTTGGAATTGCTCCAGAATGAAAGATAGTTGAAAACAATGGAAAGACGTGATTTTTTTCTAGCTTTCAGAGAAACACGATGGACATTAACCCCATCGATTATCTCTTCTCGTACATGTCGATAAGCAGGGATAATTTCCCCATAATTATAGTTTGGCAAACCAGTTAAAACGTCTACTTCGTGACCAAAAGAAACCAATTGAGCCGCTATTTTCGAAATCACGAAATTCTCTGGGTAGTAATACTGGCAGATAATCAAAATTTTCATGACCTTATTATAAACAAAAAATGCCTTTATTTACATAACACTATTTATTAAGTTTTTTTGTGTTATTTTATTTCATCGTTCAAGTTTGTATAATGTTTTCAATGAAAAATAATATCCGCATCAATGTAATTGTTAACATTATTAGGACTATTGTCCTGACTTTCTTATCTTTTATCACTTTTCCTTGGGTGTGTCGATATCTCGGTGATTCTAGTTTGGGCCTTTATACTTGGGTGAATACCTTCATCGCTTATTTTTTAATTCTCGCAAAAATTGGCATTCCAAATTTAGCGGTACGCGAATGCGTAAAAGTGAGAGATGATAAAGAAAAATTGTCCAACAAAGTCCAAACATTTTTCATTCTTCAGTTGATTAGCACGGTCTTATCCTTTGGATTTATGACCACATTGGTATTTTCAATTCCGGCTTTGAGAGACTCTCAAGCTCTCGTCTTTATTTTAGCGATTAACTTCTTAGCAGGTGCCTTTTCTTTTGAATGGGTTTTTATTGCTCTTGAAAAACAATTTTATATGTCAGTGCGAAGCATTGTAGCTTTGACCATTGCCGCGGTTTTAATTATCGCCTTTATTCGAACGCCTGATGATTATCTTATCTACGCTCTT
>JAQVAY010000058.1 GCA_028690575.1 Bacilli bacterium
AATTAAACAAATGGATACAAACGAAGAATTAGAAAAAAAGGTTGAGCAAATCGCTACTGATGACAATCTTGTTGGCAAAAAGAAAAAGAAAAAAAATGCCATTAAGTCTGTTCTCTATCTTTTGTTTGTCATTGGGGTAACCTTAGGTTCAATTGTCATTGCTCTTTATCAAAATTTTAATGAAGTCATTCATCAACTTGCCACTTGTGATTGGCGATGGTTGCTCGTCGTTTTTGGTATTATGCTTGCTGCGGCATTAATTCGCTCGTTTGCTCTTTTTTGCTTTGCGCGCTTATATACTCGAGATTATCGCTATTATCAAGGTCTCGCTGTTGATCAAATTGGTGTTTTTTATAACGCTGTCACTCCAACCTCTAGCGGTGGTCAGGTTATGCAAGCCTACACTTATAAAAAACAAGGCATTGCTATTTCCTCGGCTGTTTCTATTTTGGCAATGTACTCTATTATTTTCCAGGGAGTGCTCATTGCCTACGGAGTCTTAGCCTTCATCGTAAAATATGACGCCATTAATAGCATTGGTTCCATTAAGTTTCAGATTGCTGACTGGGCATTTTCTTTACCTATTTGGCCTTTGACTATTCTTGGTTTTTTGTTAAATCTCAGTGTTATTAGTATTGTCTTATTGATGGGTTATTGGAAGGGATTCCATAATTTCATTATGGGACCAGTAATCTCTTTTTTCACCAAGATTCGTATTATTAAAAATCCAGATAAAAAAAGAGAAAGTTTAAGAGTTCAAGTTGAAAACTTCAAAATAGAAATGAGAAGATTGTTTTCAAACATTCCCTTTACCATTTTAATCGCTACCTGCTTTTTCGTTTTGTTAACATTAAAAGACTCCATTCCTTATTTTGTTGGATTGGCCCTTGGAAACTTATCGACATCTGCTAACTTTTGGGATGCTGTTTTCTTAAGCAATTATCACCAAATGGTGACTGGCTTAATTCCTACCCCTGGTTCAGCTGGGGTTTCAGAATACTTCTTTGCTCGCTTATTCGTGACATCAGGACCAACGGCGGAAAATAGTTTCTATTTCAACGAAGGTAGCGCTGAATCTGTTTTACAAATATTCAACACTGGTGGCGTGACGATGCAAGAAGCCATTGCTAAAGCCAACAGCGTGGCTAGCAACTCCTTATCTTCTGCCGCTTTGCTTATTTGGCGATCCCTCACTTTCATCATCCCAGTCTTCGTGTCGGGCTTAGTTACTGCCTTTTACCGCGCCTCACCTAAGGACGAAATTGATACAGTTCCTAATAGAGAGACCTTTGTTACTCTGCAAAGTCAAACGATGGTGGAAAGAACTGAAAATATGGTCACTATGCTGGAAACTTCAAAACTAAAACGCGAAGAAATTCTCAAAGCTTTAAGAGGCGGGCCAAAAATTAAAAAGAAAACCACCCAAAAAAAAGTTAAGGTAAAACATACTTTCGATGATGTGAATATTGATCATGAGGATGATTCGCTTTAATGAAAATTGCATTGTTAACTGATACCTATCCTCCTTTTATCAATGGTGTTTCAACCTCATGTTATAACTTGGTTCAAATTCTTAAAAAACATGGCAACGAAGTCCTTGTGGTTACTCCTCAACACACTGATGGTCCACTGGAAATCAAGGATGGGGTTGTCTATGTGCCAGGAATTGAACTTAAGAAAATTTATGGTTATCGCATTACCAAGCTGTATTCACCAAAAGTTTTTCAAATTATTCGTGACTTTCATCCCGATGTTATTCACAACCAAACTGACTCAACGATTGGCCAATTCGCCAAAATAGTGGCGAACAAGCTAAAAGCACCAATAATATATACCTATCACACATCCTACGAGGATTACACCTATTATGCCACTCATGGCTATTTTGATCGTCTTGCCAAACGAATTATTCGCACATACACAATAAATGTTGCTGATAATACGACCGAATTTATTACCCCAAGTTATAAAACCATGCAATACCTTAGGTATGCTGGAAGCGATATATATATCAATATTATCCCCACAGGCATTAATTTTGACTTATTCGGCGATGATAAAGTTGATTTTGCTAGGCAACAATCTTTTAAGGCAGAACATGGCATCAAACCAGAGACAAAAGTGTTTTTAATTCTTGGACGTGTCGCGAAAGAAAAAAGCATGGACTTTTCTTTGAAATGTTTGGCTTTATATCATTCTCGCCACCCTGAACAAGATATCAAAATCATCTTTGTCGGTGGAGGTCCTCAACTCGAAGAACTCAAAGAACTTGTTAAAACTTTAGGCATTGAAGACATCATCGATTTTATTGGTCCTGTTTTAGCTAGTGAAGTCCCGTTTTATTATCACATCGCCGACATCTACACCTCAGCTTCTCTCACCGAGACTCAAGGTTTAACTTTCATGGAAGCTATGGCCTCCAAAACAATTGTTTTGGCTCGTTTTGATACCAATTTAGCAGAGACAATTATTGACAACGAGACTGGTTTTTTCTTTCAAGATGCGGAAGATTTTGTTATAAAAGTTGAAAGAATTTTTGCAATGAAATCTAGCGAACTTGCTCATATTAAAGAGGCGGCTATAAAAATTTGCGACACTTATTCCCTCGAGAAATTTTATGATCGCATTATGGAGGTATATCGTCGTGCCATCCGCAAGCACTGGTAAAACCATCACTAAAATCAAAATCAACAAGAATGATGTCAGTCTTTATTTTGGTAAGAAAAAAATAACGATATCAAATGACGCCTATCTTCTTTCTTATCTCTATGTTGGCAAAACGATGAGTAAGAAAGAAATTTCTACTCTGATTGAATGTTCACAAAGGGCAAAAATGTTAAACTATGCTATGTCTATATTAAAAAAAGGACATTACACCGAGTGGAAAATGAGAGAAAAGCTCTACGCTAAAGAAGCCACTAAACCAATCGTCAATTCGATTATTCTCAAGCTTAAAGAAATAGATTTGATTAACGACAAAATGTTTTTAGAAGATTATCTTTGTTACTCTGAAGAAAAAGGTTACGGAAAGAATCGAATTCTCAAAGATTTGCAAGAAAAAGGTATCTTCCAACAAGATTTAAAAAAGATTAAGTTTTCCGATGCTAGGGAGAAAAAGAAAGCCCTTCAACAGGTAGAAAAGAATAATTCAAAAATGATTCGCCTTTCTTTTGAAAAGCGAAAGCAAAAACATTATCAACATCTTTTGGCTTATGGCTTTGATTCTGCCCTTGCCCTTGAAGTTCTTAACAAAACATTGATAGACAAGCCAAAAGAAGAACAAAAAAACTTAAAGAAAGATTATCAAAAAGTTTTTCAAAGATTAGCGGCAAAGTATGAGGGATTAGAACTAAGAAACCGCATATATGCTGCCCTAAAAAATAAAGGTTATCGATACGCAGATATCGTAAAAATGATGGAGGAAAATCAATATGGCAATGATTAATGAATTTGTCGATGGGACGCGCATAAGTGGACAATTCCTGGTGGGAAACGTCACAAAGGGAACCAATAATTTTGGAGCCACATACTTAACGATTGAGTTTCGCGATTCGTCTAGCTCAATTAATGGCAAAAAATGGGACTCTACTGATGAAGATGAAATTTTATATGCAACAGGAAATGTCGTTTTTCTTGAAGCGGAAGTATTGAAATATAAGGACGCTTTGCAATTAAAAATATTATCTGGCAAATTAGTGGCGATGGATGAAATCGATATCACTAAATTTGTTAAAGCCCCTCCCATTCCCTTTGAAGAATTATGGGATAAATTTTCTTCTTATGTTGTTTCAATTAAGAATTCTGATTGCCGAACAATACTAGATTATTTTATTAAAAAGTACGACGCCAAACTTCGTGTTTACCCTGCGGGAGTCAGTGTTCATCATGAATACGCCAGTGGACTCTTAGTCCATATAACAACAATGGCAAAAATTGCTGATTTTCTCGCTCCTTTATATGATGATGTTAATCGAGATATTCTCTTGACGGGGGTATTGCTTCATGACTTCGGAAAAATGGATGAGTTTGAAGGACCGGTTGTTTATCGTTATACCTTAGAAGGAAAACTCCTTGGCCATATCACTATGATGGTCAGTGAAATCCGTAAAATTGCTGAAGCCGAGCATATTACCAGCGAGGTTCCTCTCCTTCTTGAACACATGGTCTTGTCTCATCACGGCGATCCTGAATTTGGTTCTCCTGTCGTACCGCTTACAAAAGAAGCTCTTCTTCTCTCAATGATTGACAACCTAGATAGCAAGATGGTGATTGCTTGCAAAGCATTAGAGCAAATTAAACCAGGCGAATTTTCTCAAAGAGTCTTTCCTCTTGATGGTCGAACACTATATCAGCCTTTAAAGAAATAAAAATAATCCCTTCTTAACTTGCGTTTAGGAGGGATTTTTTTATTAGAGATTTTTGATTATTTCTTCAGCGAGAGCGGGTAGGTTTAATCCATCTTGATGCGATTTCATTTCCAAACGGAAGCCTTCTTCCTCTTCGTATCGGGGAATTACGTGAACGTGGAAATGTTTTACACTTTGACCTGCTGCATCATAACAATTAGTGAGAATGTTAACGCCTTTTGCTCCGAGATATTTAATATCCACTTGGCCAATTCTTTGAGCAACGTCCATCACTTTATGCATCACTTCATGAGGAGTGGCAAGAAAGTTGTCATAATGCTTTTTAGGAATGACTAGAGCGTGTCCTTTGGTTACTTGACTAATATCAAGAAAAGCGATGACATCGTAATCTTCATAAAGCTTATAGCAGGGAATTTCTCCGTTAGCAATTTTACAAAAAACATCATTTTCTTTCATAATGAGCTCCTTATTATCTTTTATATATTATAACAAATAATATAGCTGGTAATAAAACGCTTTATAAAAAAGACCAGATTTG
>JAQVAY010000059.1 GCA_028690575.1 Bacilli bacterium
CATTTCCATAGTTAGCGGGAATGGCGTGGAAAGCAATATAATAGTTTGCCACATCGACGGGATCAGTCATTGCAATCGAAGACAAATCCAGTTCGTTTTTGTGCAAATTGACATAAGTATAGGAATAATATGTGTAACTGCGATATGAGTTAATTGTATAGGTGTCACCACTGATAGTTATGTCGTCAGGAACAGAAATAGAACTGATTCCATCGATAAGAGTGCCACTGTAAACAGTGGGTGCAATGCGAGTATCAACATTTTCTAAAGCATCGTCATTTGGTGTTAGAGATGAGTTATATCCAATTTTTATAGAATCTAAATAAACAAAATCGTGGTTAGTTTCGATGGAAAAAAAGCAAGAGGTGACTCCAAGAAATAGTGTGGTGGTTGTCCAATTATTAGAGTTACTTGGAACAATGGTTTGCGAATATCCACGCTCTCTTGTGTCTCCATACCTCACGACTAATCCACCTTCGGAAATATAACTTATAGTCAATTTCTTTATACCGCTAATTGGATCGCTATTGAAAAACGAACCCGCTAATGCCCCATAATCATATCTACTCAACGAAGGAGATAATTTTATCATACCTGAATGGTTGTAATCCTCATCAGCGCGGTAATACCCATAGTCGATACCTTGATATGTTTTCATACCATAATTTGTGTCATAGGATCCGTAATAAAAGTCTGCACTGCTATTGATCGTAATCTCGGTTAATGTTTCTTCTATTACAGTGAGAGAACAAGAGGCAACAAAACCCCCGTCAATTGTGGTGACACTAATATTGGTTGTGCCAGCCGCCAAAGCAGAAATGAGACCATCGTCGATAGTCGCTACACTTGTATTAGTGGACGACCAAGTGATGTTTTTATTTGTGGCATTTAAAGGCTGAATGACGGGAATGAGTCTAGGCGTATCACCGACATATGCTGTCATAGTGTTTTGATTCAAACTAATACCAGTAACACTAATTGAGCCTTCAACAACATGTATGGCACATGTATCAGAAAAGTTTCCGTCAATGGTGGTGATAGTAATAGTAGCCTCTCCAAGAGCCTCGCCTATTACTTCTCCTTGCATATCGACAGTTGCCACTGATTCATCGTCACTAGCCCATGTGACTAGCTTATTGGTGGCATTGTTTGGTAATAGCTCATAAGTCAAAGAAATTGTCTCTCCGACTAGAATTGTTTTCTCTTCATCAGTGATATTTATTCCCATCACAGAGATAGGCTTAATAAAATCACAAGCAGAAATAGTAAAAGCAAAGATTGCAATTAAGGAAGAAAACAAAACTTTGAGCGTTTTCTTTCTCGATTTTGGTATAAATTTGCTTTGAGTGATTGTTGTGTTTTTCATTGACAATTTACTTTATCGGTAAATCGTTTTAATTTCTACCTTTATTTATAAAAAAAGCGATTTCTCGCCTTTTTTATAAATTTTGGATATCGCTAAATAAGAGCTAATAATACTGTTGTAACTAAACCAGCAGCAAAAACTCCAGAGGCTGTAATTGGGTTATATAGAATTTTATTGCCTAATTCCTTATTGAATTTCCAATTTCTTGCTTCGACAAGTTTGCTTATACCAAAAGCAATAGCACCAGAAACGCCAACATATAAGAGCATTACTGCGTTTGCATTAAATAAATAGAATTCGCCTTTTTCGACCCAGGTATTGTAATCAGTGAAAATGGGAGTGCCCTGAATTTGTCTGACTACTAGGTACACTAGCAAATAAGAGGTGCTAGCAATAGCAACAGTTAAAAAGCTTTTTGCGGATAAAACTTTGGTTGGGCGAGTGATGGCGAGCGCACCAACCATCGCTAATGATTCAAGAACGATATAGATTGAAGGCATATAGACTTTTTGAGTAAAACCGACAACAATAAATGTTGATAATTTGATGATTCCAGCAATTAAACCTATATAAGCAACAGCCCTTAAGGTATTGGTTTTCTTATAGCACAATCCCATTAAATAGAATGCTATTGGCAACATAATAGCGGTACTTGATCCATAAACTCCGATGTTATCAAAAAACGGAAGGTGTAATACTGTTCCGAGAGTGGCTTCAACTAAACCCCACATCCCGCCGAAGAAAAGAACTGTGAATAGCATCTTCAATTTTTTGTTTGTGATGTTAAATAATGATTTCATAAAAATCTCCTTGTGCTATCTAATTTTCCATCTTTTTTTAACATTTTCAAGCACAAAAATAATCCTCGCGTGCGCTGTCGTTAACCTTGAACGACGCGGACGCACACAAAAAAATTTTTAGGTGTTTGTCTTATATTTATGCTTTAAAATAGATGTGTTTTTAGGAGAATTGGTATGTTTGATATCTATGAGAGAATAAATGCTTATCGTAAGCAAGGTAAAGATTTAGTTTTAGTAACTGTCACTGAAAAAGATGGAATGGGACCAGCAGACATTGGCAAAAAGATGCTTGTCACCCAAGATAATGAAGCTTTCGGGACCGTTGGTGGTGGGGCCATTGAATTTTTTGCCCGTGAAAAATGTAAAGAAATTATAAAATTAAGAAAATCTATAAGTGAGAAATATGTCCTTTGTGGTCGCGAGGTTTTGGTCGAGGATAAGGAAGTTGTCCTTCCAATGGCTTGTGGTGGAAAAGTTACTTTGTTTTATGAGTTCGTGGGTCCGAAACAATACGTTTATATCTTTGGTGCCGGTCATTGTGGAGCCGCTTTAGCTAGAATTCTGAAACCCCTTGGATTTCATACGACTATTATTGATGAAAGACAGGTCGTTATTGACGCTTTGGATGATAGTGCGGATGAGAAAATATGCCAAGGGTTCGTTGATTATATTAATTCTAATGGTCTCCCAAACGATCGATATATTGTTGTGGCGACACCCAGCCATACCAACGATTATCACGTTTTGAACGCCATTATTGAAAAAAACATAAAGCCAACTTATTTTGGAATGCTTTGTAGCAAGAAAAAAATTGGCGAATACATGAACGAAGCATATAAACGTTTTGGGGAAAACTTGAATTTAGATAATTTCTATTCACCAATTGGTTTAGATATTGGCGGTAATACACCAGAAGAAATTGCTATTTCTATTTCGGGTGAGATTCTTTCTGTTTTCTACGGTAAGCAAGGCATTAATTCTCATCTCAGAAATTCTTTATCTAAAGAAAACCAATATTGGAAGCATTAATTATCGCTACTATTTTCTTTTTTCGATTTTCTAAATTATTGATATAATTAGAACATGAAAATTTTCAAAAAAATATTTTCGAAAGCAGCGCTCGTTTTTCTAGCCATTGTTCTACAGGTTCTGCCCATTGTTTTCTTTTTATATTATTTCGCTGATCTTTGGTGGCAACTTCAATTAGCTTTCCAAATTCTAGCGATTCTCCTTGCCATCGTTATTATCAACAAAAAAGAGAATCCTGAATTCAAAGCTCCTTGGTTAATTATTATCCTTCTCTTCCCAATATTTGGAGTTATCATTTATCTCCTATTTGCTAATCATTACACTCGGCCAAGAGATGCTAGGTTGACTCGAAAAGTGCATAAAGGAATAAAAGAAGCTCTTGGTCAACAAGCTTCCAATAATCAACCGATGGAAGACTTTTTGACTATTGGAAATTACATCGAAAATTTATTACCATATCGTGGCACCAAAAATAATAACGTAATTTTCTTCCCAGATGGGCAGTCATTCTTTGATGATTTATTCGTTCAACTTGAAAAAGCTGAAAAATTCATTTTCATGGAGTATTTCATTATTGGAAAAGGTGTTATTTGGAATAGAATCCATGAGATTTTACAACAAAAAGTAAAACAAGGTGTTGAAGTTCGCTTGATTTATGATGATATTGGTTCCACCTTTAACTTAAGAAATGGTTATTATAAAACCCTTCGTAAGGAAGGAATAAAGTGTCATAAATTTAATCCATTTCGTCCGCTGGTCTCAGGTATCTACAATAACCGTGATCATAGGAAGATTTGTGTTATTGATCACCGTTATGCTTATACCGGAGGCATTAATCTCGCCGATGAGTATGCTAATATCAATGCACCGTTTGGCTATTGGAAAGACACTGGAGTGAGAATTACTGGTGTAGCTGTTAAAAACTTTATCGCAATGTTTCTTTCGATTTATGATATTGCCTCCAAAACTATTACCAATTACCTTCCATATTTGGAAGGAAATTATCCCGATTTGTCTGAGGATGGTTTTACCCTTCCATTTAGTGATGGCCCACGTCCTTTCTACCAAGAAAACATCGCTGAAAATGTCATCACTAGCATGATCAATGGAGCAAAGAAGGAGATATATATTTCCACTCCTTATTTAATACCTCCCTATCGACTTTTAGAATCAATTCGTGCCGCAGCATTAAAAGGACTTGATGTGAGAATCATTGTTCCAAGCATTCCCGATAAAAAGATTATCTACATGATGAGCAAATCAAATTTCGAAACTTTAATTGAAGCAGGAGCAAAAATCTATTATTTCAAGCCAGGATTTAATCACGCTAAATGCATTCTTATTGACGATCAGCTGGCTCTTGTTGGAACAATTAATCTTGATTTTAGAAGTTTGGTTCACCATTATGAAGATGGAGTCCTTCTTTATAAAACCAGTTGTATCAAAGACATTTCAAATGACTTTTTGGCAATGCTAAATAAATCAGAAATAGTGACTAAATCAAACTTTAAATTTAATGTTTTCTTGCGATTGATGAGCTCAATATTAAAGCTTTTTTCATCATTGTTGTAGTTCCTATTTGTCCCTTTTACGTTTTGTTTCTTTGATTTAGTAAACTATTACTTTAATTATTTTT
>JAQVAY010000060.1 GCA_028690575.1 Bacilli bacterium
GTTATTGCTGCTACTAACCGCGACGACGTTTTAGATCCAGCCTTATTAAGAGCAGGTCGTTTTGACCGCAAAATTACTGTTTCTCTTCCTGATCGTCAGGGACGAGAAGATATCTTTAAAGTCCATTCCAGAAATAAGAAAATTTCATCTGATGTTGATTTCCATGCCTTATCCAAAAGAACTGTTGGCTTCTCGGGTGCCGATATTGAAAATATTATGAACGAAGCAGCTATTTTGGCGGTTAGAAAAGAAAAGACTTCTGTTGGCATCGATGAAATTGATGAAGCCATTGATCGTCGCATTGCTGGCCCAGCCAAATCATCGCGTGCTTTAAATGCTCATGAAAGAGACATTATTGCTTATCATGAAGCTGGACATGCCATCATTGGCTTGAAATTGCCACATAGTGACAAGGTTCAAAAAATTACAATTATTCCTCGGGGTAACACTGGCGGTCACGTTCGTATGACACCTGAGGAAGATAGATTCTTGCTTACGAAAAAAGAATTAGAAGCTCGCATCATTGGCTATCTTGGAGGCCGCTCCAGTGAAGAAATATTCTTTGATGATATTTCTACTGGCGCCCAAAATGATATTGAAATGGCAACTCAAATTGCCAGGATGATGGTTACTGAACTTGGCATGTCTTCCCTTGGACCTATCCAATACGAAAGAGATTCTGGCTCAGTATTTCTCGGTCGTGATTACACAAGTTCACAAAAGAATTTCTCTGTGGAAACCGCAACCAAGATTGATGCTGAATTAAGAAAGATTATCGATTCTTCCCACGTTCTTGCTAAAAAGATTATTCTTGAAAACAAAGAGGATGTTGAATTGATTGCAAAAACACTTCTCGAATATGAACAGATCACCGCGGAAGAAATTGATTACTTGCTCGAACATCGCCAATTAAAGCGAAATGGAAAGAGCAATGGTAACATCGTGGGAGCTGCTCCCGCGAATGATGCTGAACCCGTTAGTGATGTGGTCACTCAAAACGATGCTGTTGAACCAGTTGATTCAACGAAAGAAAAGGGTGAATAAGAGAGGGTTTCCTCTCTTTTCCTTATGTGGAAAATTGGCAATTTAGAAATTGATGGAAAAGTAGTTCTCGCCCCAATGGCGGGAATTACATCAGTAGGTTATCGTAATTTTATGATTCCTTTCGGCGTTTCATTAAGTGTAACCGAAATGGTTTCTGATATGGGTTTGATATATGGAAATGATGAGACTAAAGAATATTTGGACTTTCAAAAGAGCAATGTTCCGACAGGTGTCCAACTATTTGGATATAATCCACTTAACCTTGCAAAATCGGCTCAAATCGCGCAGAAAATGAATGAAAACATTGATTTCTTTGATATTAACATGGGTTGTCCGGTTCCTAAGGTAACAAAGACTGGAGCAGGTTCTTCCCTAATGAAAAATCCAATATTGTGTGGCGATATTATTAGGGAAATTAAGAAAGTAACTAACATTCCAATAACCGCTAAAATTCGTTTAGGTTGGGATGACAAGTCGGTTAATTTTTTAGAGGTAATTAAAGAGCTTGAAAAGGCCGGTGTGGATGCTGTTAGTATCCACGCTAGAACTCGCTCTGAACTCTATAGCGGACTTCCTCATTATGACTTATTGAAAGACTTACGAAAGCAGATGCACGTTCCCCTTATTATATCAGGCAATATATTTAGTTTAGATGAAGCAATTGATGCTCTCGAATCAACTGGTGCCGAAGCTGTAATGGTGGCTCGTGGTGGAATGGGGAATCCCTTTCTCATTAAACAAATCGACCATTATTATCGCACTGGTGAAAAACTTCCTAGCCCAACACTTGAGCAACAAAAACAGTGGTGTTTAGAACTAGGACAAATATTAACAAAAACAATGGGAGAACTTCGGGCAATGAAAATTTATCGCGGAATTGCCCCTAAGTTTTTTAATGGTTTTCCAGGCGCAAAAGCTATCAAAGTTAGACTTGCTACTGAACTAACGGACCAAGATTCGTTAAAGATGATTTTGAATTCTATCCACTTTTGACTACATAAATGTCAAAGTTTCACATATACTATTTAGAATAAGATAATCGAGGTTTAATTTATGGACATTAAGGAACTTAACGATCAAGAACAGGCCAGAAGAGAAAAGCTTCCCAAATATAGAGAGCTTGGAGTTGACCCTTTTGGTCAATCATATAAAGTCAGTCATCAAATTTCTGACATTCGTTTAACATGCGGCAAAAAATCTGCCAAAGCACTTGAGAAATTACATCTTGAAGTATCCATCGCCGGAAGAATTAAAGCCCTTCGTAGAATGGGCAAAGCTTCCTTCGTTAACATTACTGATAAAACTGGCAACATCCAAGCCTATATTGGAATTGATGTCATCGGTGAGAAATCTTACAATGTTTTCCGTTTAGCTGACCTTGGCGATATCGTTGGCTTAAAAGGCTACATAATGATGACTAAAACTGGTGAACTTACCATTAAAGTTTTGAAATACACTCACCTCACCAAATGTTTACATCCTCTTCCAGAAAAGTTCCATGGATTGACTGATATTGAAGAGAGAAGCCGAAGAAGATATCTTGATCTCATCGTTAATGATGAATCAAGAAACATTGCTTTTACTCGTCCAAGAATTATTCGTTCCATCCAACATTTCCTAGATAGTAAAGGGTTCGTCGAAGTGGAAACCCCCGTCCTTAATCCTATTCTTGGTGGTGCAAACGCTCGCCCATTTATTACTCACCATAATACTCTTGATAAAAATTTCTATTTGAGAATTGCAACTGAATTACCATTAAAAAGACTAATCGTCGGTGGTATGGAAAAGGTTTACGAAATTGGTCATATGTTCCGCAATGAAGGAATGGATGCCAGTCATAATCCAGAGTTCACATCCATCGAAATTTATGAAGCTTTCTCTGATTTAAAACACATCGGATCTCTCACCGAAAAATTGATAAGAACTGTTGCTAAAGAAATCACCGGAAGTGCCATCATTCAATATCAAGATAAAATCATAGATTTTAAAAAGCCATTCCGCTGGGTTTCGATGAATGAACTCATTAAAGAAAAAACTGGTGTAGATTTTGCGAAGGATATCAAGACTTTTGAAGAAGCTAAAGCAATCGCTGATCAATACAAAATACACCTCGATAAATTCAAAAATACAGTTGGTTATGTGATGAATGAATTATATGAAGAATTATGCCAAAACGAATTAATTCAACCAACATTTGTTTATTCCTATCCAATCGAAGTTTCTCCTCTTACCAAAAAAGGAAAAGATCCTCGCTTCACTGAAAGATTTGAGTTATTCGTCAACGGAAAAGAGATTGGAAACGCTTACACTGAATTAAATGATCCAATTGATCAAAGAGAGAGATTCATTGCTCAACTCAAAGCCAAAGAATTAGGGGATAGCGAAGCTAATGAAATGGATGATGATTTCGTAGAAGCACTTGAATATGGTATGCCTCCATCAGGTGGCGTTGGTCTCGGAGTTGACCGCTTGGTAATGCTATTAACTAACCAGGCTTCAATTCGCGAAGTGATACTATTCCCCACCATGAAGGATAGATAGAAAATTAAGGAACCTTGGTTCCTTTTTCTTTTGTTTGTAAAAAACACAAAGTTTAACGCTCTTTATATGTAGGCGATGCGTATGTGTAACACAAGCGCTTGACCTCATTCCTTTGGAAATGTATAATTACAAGTGCTATTTATAGCATTACTCTCTGCTACTTCTTGTGAGTAGCCAGATAGACCAAAGGGAGGTAAAAAAATGCGCAATTACGAAATTATGTACATTTTGAAGGCCGATTTAGACGAAGCCGGACGCGCAACTGAGAAAGAAAATCTTCATAAACTTCTCACCGATAATGGTGCGGAAGTTAAAAAGATTGACGAATCACTTGGTTTGCGTGAATTAGCTTATCCTGTTAAGGATGAAGTTAAAGGCTACTATGTTGTCATCAAGGTGTCCGCTGGCGATCAAGCATTGTATCAATTCAATCGCAAAGTTCGCCACAATCCGAATGTGTTACGTCATTTAGTTGTCGTCGAGCACGAGTAAGGAGGATAATCATTTATGATTAATCGTGTAGTTCTCGTGGGTCGCTTAACCCGTGATCCCGAACTCAAAAAGACCAATTCAGGTAATTCTGTTTGTTCATTCACTATTGCGGTTGACAATCGGATGAAAAATCCTGACGGAACCAAATCCGCCAGTTTCATTCCTGCAGTCGCATTCAGCCAAACGGCTGATAGCATGAGCAAATTCACCAGAAAAGGTTCATTGGTAGGTGTCGAAGGCCGTCTAAATCAACGTTCATATCAACGCCAAGATGGCACTAAAGCTAGTGTCCTTGAAGTAGTTTGTGATTCCGTTCAATTTCTAGAGCCAAAAGCTGCTTCGGCAGTTGAAAATGGCGATATAATTGGTGGTTCATCCCCAATTGAAAATGAAGGAAAGAATCTCGATTCATTAGACTTGCCAGATGATGACCTTCCATTCTAATAAGAAAGGAATAATAAAATGGCATTCAAAAAGGTTAGACCACACAAAAAAGTATGTTTGTTCTGTAAATCAAAGAGCGAATTTATTGATTATAAAGATGTGGAATTACTAAAAACAATGGTTACTCCAAATGGAAAAATTTCTCCACGCCGAGCAACTGGAACTTGTGCTAAACACCAGAGAGAGTTAGCTAAAGCTATTAA
>JAQVAY010000061.1 GCA_028690575.1 Bacilli bacterium
CAACATAATGAGTCCGCCGATGAGATGGGCGTATTTACCAATCTTCGATGATAAGGGACTGACTTTCAGTGTCACGACAGCGATACCAAACACAATCAAATCATCGATAAGGAAGAATAGGGTATAAAGGAGAATAAGTCCAATCGCCGTCGCACCTGTGTATCCGTTAAGGGCCAATATCTGTGTGAACATGAATGGGAATCCTGTCGAGCAAGCCAATTCAATCACGTTGACAATAATTGCTAAGCCAACAACACCTAATAATGCCAAAGGCAACGATGAAGCTGCGGCGATTTTCTTCACCTTGTCGATTAGTTTTTGCTTTGTAGAAACGTTAGTGACTTTACAGCCATCTTCTTTTTTGATTTGGGCTTTAATGAACGAATATAAGTTGAATCCGCCCGCTACAAGCGCCAAAGCACCGACGATATATTGGAAAACAACATAATTAACGAGCAGTTGGACTGTTTCAATCCACGCCGTCATCATCAAAAAGTAAAATATTCCAGATGTCAGTAAAAAAGCGCCACCAATTGCCCAAATGCGTTTCTTGGATTTTGATCCGAGCACTAACGTTATCAAAAACAACAACACCCACATGGCGCAGGGATTAATACCATCGAGAAAACCGAGCACAATGGCAAGTACACCCAGCGAAATATCGCGCACATCAACTGTGCCAATCCATGGAATATCAT
Organism: Bacilli bacterium; assembly: GCA_028690575.1. Taxonomy (GTDB): domain Bacteria; phylum Bacillota_I; class Bacilli_A; order RFN20; family CAG-826; genus JAAYDH01. The sequence continues at coordinate 699 of JAQVAY010000061.1, forward strand.
ATTCAAAATCAGAGGTCGTATCGAAGTCAGATTCTTCTATTTCGATACCATTAATAATTTTAGCCATAATATCGACATGCTCATTTTCCGAATATCGTTCTAAAACGCGATTAAGCTGTGCCTTGATAGAATCACTGAAGCCAATAAAGTATTTACCACCCACCACCGTGAAAGGCGCGGTGACAGATGCTTCAAAGACCGAAGCGGTTTCCTGAAGTAAATCCATATTCTCGCTAATGCTTGTATCGAACTCAGTGATATGGAGGTTATCCATTTCCTCGATTTTATCGTTCAAGTAAGTTTTCAATTTTGCACAATGACCACACCCAGGCGTCGAAAAAAAGTACAAATTGACATCATAAATAATCGCTTCTTCAGCATGAGCAACCACCATTTCTTGTGAATAGCTGGAAAAAATAAGGCTGGCGCCTAATAAAAACGATAAAGCAATGGCAATTAATCGCTTAAATTTCATAATTGTTCAATTTTTTCGACGAGTTTCTTCAGCGATATTTCGCCAACCAGGCGTAAAATTTCTCTTCCTTGCTCATCGTAAATAATGGCGACTGGTAAAGTACTGCCAATTTTCTTGCTTTTGACAATTTGCGGATTTTCATCATAGTCAAATTCTTCCATCGTTAAATTAACTCTGCTTGAAACAACCGTTTGATAACGAGGGCGCATAATTAAACAACTTGGGCACCATAACGCAGTGACTAAGATAATTTTATTCATGAGATATAGCCCTTCAGAACATCAATAAAATAATCAATGTCATTGGTAGTCGTGAGATGTGAAAAACTGAGACGAACACTACTATCGGCGAGTTTCTTTTTTCCCGTTAAGGCCAAGACTGTGGCAGATGTATCTATGTTACTATCACATGCTGTATGGTTAGAAATGTAAATTCCGTGATCAGACATGTACTTAACCGTGGAACGCGATTCTTTTCCAAGAATGCTTATGTTAAGAACATGGGGTAGGTCTTCTGGAGTGCTATTAATAATCACGTTTTTGATGTGATTTAGTTTTTCACGCGCATAGAGATTGATACTCATCACATGCTGGCGATTATCATCAATATTAGCTATGGCTATCCGCAAAGCTTTTTCCATTGACATAATCAGTTCAGTTGCTGGTGTTCCACGACGAATGATAGTCGTTGAGTGCCCACCATGGATAATTGGTGTCAATTGAGTCCGTTTGCTTGTGATAAGTAATCCTATACCTTTAAGACCATAAAACTTATGAGCTGACATGCTAATCAGATCAATGCCCGTTAAGTCAATGTTTTCCTTGCCAATGGATTGTGTCGCGTCGACATGAAAAAACACCTTAGGGTGTCGTTTAAGCATATTTTTAATAGCGTCAATTGGTTGGCGAATGCCGATTTCGGAATTGATTGATCCAATGGAAACTAAAACAGTATCATCATCGATGAGCTTGTCCAATTCGTTTACATCGACTCGCCCCCATTGATTGCAGGGTGCGATTTTAACATTAAAACCTTGCTTGGCCAAATAGTTAGCGCATGCAGTGAGCGATGAATGCTCAAACGCGGTGGTAATGATTGTTTTTCCCATTTTACTGTACTGTAAAGCAATCCCCTTTAAGGCAAGATTATTTGATTCAGTAGCTCCGCTAGTTGGGGTTAATTCATATTGACTCGGCAAGCCTAAAAGACGACGGATTCTTTTCAGTGATTTTGCAATTTCATCCGCAGCTTCTTGCCCCAAAGCATGCGCCGAATTCGGATTACCAGGATGCTTAATTACCGCACGTTTAAAGGCCGTTAAGACAAGGGGATGCGTTGGAGTTGTTGCGGCATAATCTAGATATATATATTTCATGTTTTTAGTATAACGATAGGTAAAGATGTTTCAACAAAGGAAATTCCTTAATACGCGAGAAAACAAACTACCTAATTTTCATTTAGTATTTAATGAACTTGCTTCCTGGGACTCCACATATACTGCATCTCTCAGGAACTGACTTTTCGATATTTCCACAGACTGGGCAGAGGAAGTAAAAAACTTCTTCATTTTCGTCGATATTTTCTAATGCTTCTTGATAAAGACGAGCGTGAACTTCTTCAGCTTTCATGGCAAATGTGAAGGTCATTTCAGCAGCCTTGTTGCCTGATTCTTTTGCTTCTTTAACAAAGTCAGGATACATTTCTTTATATTCGTGAGTTTCTCCCGCAATACCATCTTTAAGGTTATCGGCTGTGGAACCAATCTTTCCCGCTACTTCAAAATGCTTTAAAGCATGAAGTGTCTCGGCATCTGAAGCAGCTCTAAATAATTTTGCAGCATTTAGTTTGCCTTCTTTTTCAGCTTTTTTAGCGTAGGCTGTGTATTTTCGATTGGCTTCAGATTCTCCAGTAAAAGCTGCCATTAGATTTTCATAAGTTTTATCTTTCATATTTTGTTTCTCCTTGTTTTTGCTAAGTAATTCTATTAATTTTTCAACTTTTTCTTTCGGGAAGTCTTTTGATTGATTTTCTTTTATTTGTGATTTTAAGAACGCGAGTGCGTTGTCGCTTTGAGGAAGCATATAGCCTGCTTCGCGGATAATATCTTCGGCTTGAATATGATTAGACATTTGGAAAGCTTTAAATAGTTTTCCTTGCAAACCACTTGATATGCTCTCTTGTTTTGACTTGCTCTGAACAAGGTTCCTAAGAACACTTATGACAGCCTCAGTCTTTTCTTGTTGATCGGGGTAGTCAAAAGGCACCATCGAAATTGCTCCGGAAGGACAAGCTTCTGCGCAATCTCCACAACCGATACACTTAGTAATATCAATAATACTATTCTCTGTATCTGTCGCTCCGGTTGGACAAACATAAAGACATAAACAATCTTTAGTACATAAGCGAATGTTTCTTACGGCATATTTCTTAGGCATATTTATGTTCTCCTTTAATCTCTTCAAACTTGAAATTTGGTACTTTACATACCGGGCAAACATCAGGTAATTTATCGCCTACATAGATAAATCCACAGATGGTGCAAACATAAACACCCGTATTCTCCACCATCGCCTCGCCTTCCTTTTTGTAACGAGTTAAAAGGGAACTTAAAATGCGAGTGACCTTCTCGCTCCATACAAGAGCGCGAAGCGCTCCTCTATCTTTAGCTTTGCCTGTCACTGCATTAGCGTTTACAAAGCCTTCTTCGAGATCTTTTTTAATTAGTTCAATAAGTTGATTAACATTAGGGTTTGTCTCACGGGGAGAGATACTGCGATAGTATTCTGCTAATTCTTTTAACAAAGAGGCTTCTTGAGACTTGTATTGCTTTTCACATCCTCGGGCAAGATTTGTGCAGAGAGCACTTATTTCTAAATAAGACATCTCTTTCATAGAATCGAAATGTTCCGCTATTGGCCCTAAATTATCAGCAGATTTTGATAGTAAATCATCTTCTTTTTTGAAGTCTGTTTTCACTGCACCACAAAGAGGGCATACCCAATCTTCGGGTAAATCTTCCCACTTCGTATTTGGCTTAACACCAGATTCTGGAATCCCTTTAGCTTCGTCATAAACGAAACCACAAATGGAACAAACATACTTTGCCATCCCTATACCTCCTAAATTATATTTTTACCATAACATGGATAAACAAAACGATGTAGTTTTTATTCACCACACTCGTTATGGTGAGAATGTTCATGGCAAACTGAGCCGGTCGTTTTTAATTCACCTTTTAAGTATTTTTCGACGGCTTCTTTTGCGTTGCCGGTCGCTCCCACAATAACTTCTACATTCCGATCATTAAATATTTCGACAGCTCCTCCGCCCATTCCACCACTGATAATCACATTAACACCATGATCAGCTAAAAAATTTGGCAAGAATCCTGGTTTATGCCCTGGATTGGGCAAAGAGTTTTCCTCGATAATTTTGTTGTTTTGAACATTGTAGATTAGAAAACCATTACAATACCCGAAGTGTTCGGTGACGTTTTTGCCATC
>JAQVAY010000010.1 GCA_028690575.1 Bacilli bacterium
GGTAGGGAAGACCTTCAAAACTACCTTTATCAGTTTTTAAAGGTAAGCCATTGTATTGGCCCCAGCCGCCATAAACATCTTTGTCAGAATTGAACATCTCTTCGTATGTTCCTTCTTCTAGGAATGGTAAACGAATCGACTCATAGAAGTTTGTTGTCATGTTAAAAACGAAAACTAAGGTTTCATCTTGATATTTTCTTTGAAAAGCAAAAACTGATTGATCGGCGTTATCGACCATCAGCCAATGGAAAAGTTCCGGATTATGCTCTTGAATATGCATGGCTTTTTCGGCTTGATAGATACGGTTGAGATCGCGAACTAATCGCGAAATCGAATCATGTTTTGGATAAGATTTCAAATTCCAGGGGAGAGATTTATTTTCATCCCATTCATCAAAACTAGCTAATTCATTGCCCATGAAATTGAGCTTTTTGCCAGGATGAGCGAATTGGTAAGTATATAGATTTCTCACTAAGGCAAATTTCTGATCATAATCTCCCCACATCTTGTTGATAATCGTGCCTTTTCCGTGCACTACTTCGTCATGAGAAAGAGGAAGTAAGAAATTATCACTATAGAAGTACGCCATTGAGAAAGTTAGTTTATGATGTTCATATTTCTTATAGACGGGGTCTTTGGAATAATACTTTAAAGTGTCATTCATCCATCCGAGATCCCATTTATAATCAAATCCCAGACCACCTTGCTCAGTCGGCTTGGTAGTACCAGCGAAAGCTGTGCTATCTTCGGCAATCATCATCACTGAATCATGAGCGATATGAATCTTGCCGTTCAAACGTTTAATAAACTCGACCGCTCCTTCATTTACTCCATTGGATACATCGCCGTTGTAATAGATGATATTGCTGACCGCGTCGACTCTTAGTCCATCGAAATGGAAATAGTCGATGAAATAGTTCATCGCGCTCATCAAAAAGCTTCTGACTGGGTCTTTTCCTAAGTCAAATTGAAGTGAACCCCAAGGGGAAACTCTCCATTTATTGGAATATTCATATAATTTTGTGCCATCGTATTCAGCTAAAGCCCATTTGTCTTTGGCGAAGTGAACTGGAGCAAAATCAAGAATCGCACCAATCCCCGCTTGATGTAAACGGTCAACAAGACTCATTAATTGGAATGGATTGCCATATCGAGCGTCAACCGAGAAAAATCCAGTTGCTTGATATCCCCAACTTCCATCAAAAGGATATTGGACAAGAGGCATGAATTCGACATGGGTGTAACCATTCGAAATAATATAAGCAATAAGAGGTTCAGCGATTTCTTCATAAGATAATGTGTGCCCGTCGCTAGCTTTTCCGACCCATGAACCTAAATGCATTTCATAAATGGACATTGGTTGATCAAAATTGCGGGTTCTCTTTTTTAGCCACAAATCATCATGCCAAGCAAATGAACGAGTATCGAATAATTTGCAACATGTTCCTGGGCGATTTTCGCTGTAAAAAGCAAAAGGGTCGATTTTATCGACATATTTTCCCTTTGCGTTTTGGAAATGGTATTTATAAGTTAGATAGTTTGATAGAGAAGGAATGAAGATTTCCCACACTCCACTATCATCAATTTTGTTCATTTTATGAGCGTCGAAGTTCCATCCATTCCATTCACCAATGACACTGACATCATTGGCTCCCGGAGCATATAAACGGAAGACAACACCTGACTTTCCATTCTCATCTTCAGTGAAATGTGCCCCAAAATATTGATGGGCTTCAATACTCTGTCCCATCAGGAAATCATACAGTAAACCAAAAGCCATACTAAGTTTCTTCCTTTCAAGCGCCAGCAACTATAGTTTATATATATTAACTATATCGCACAAGTTTTTATGCTAGTAATTTTGAAACTATCTCAATAAAAATTTAAATTAACGTTTTTTGGAATCAAAGCCCCATAGTATTTTTTTACAAACAGCCAATTTCGCATTTGGGAGATATATGCAATAATATGTTTTATTCAATTCAGTATTTTCAGCTTTTACTTCCACCTCAATATTTTCGTTATCAATATCTTTAATTGTTGGATAGTAATTTATTGTATCTGGATCACCATGATGTATTTACTGTACGATGTTTTGTAACCCTGCCGATAAAAATCATCAGTTTATGAGACTTTAGATATCTTAAATCTCTAATAATCGGCTCTAAACCCACGACAGCTAACACAATTGAATATAAAATAAATTGCGATCAACTCTCCTGTTTTTCTCTTTATCAATTAATTCATTTTATGCATTATGTTGCATTTTTTATTCTTTTTTATTACTTATTGTGCATTTTGTTTCACTTTATCTTAAAATGAATTAGAATAGCTTTAGAGAAATTATATGATTACAAACTTAACATCAATTAACGAAGTGCAAAAAGAGTTGGGAGCACGAATTCATAATAGACGGATTAATATGTCGTTAACTCAGAAGGATTTAGCGGAAAGATCAGGATTGTCGCTTCGCAGTATCAATAATATTGAGCAAGGAAAAGAGACCAATTTTTCTTCTATCTTACGCGTTTTGCTAGCTTTTAATTTATTAAATAATGTCGAATATTTGTTACCAGATGAGCTACCATCACCTCTTTTAATTAATGAGGATAAACGCTATCCTCAACGTGTCCGTAAAAAAAGAATAATTAATGGAGAATGGAAATGGGAAGAATAAGATGAGCAAAGCCATTGTTAAACTCTGGGGAAGAATTATTGGGGCGGTCTATCAAGAATCGATTGATGCTCCCTGTATTTTTCAATACACGCCAGAATTTGTCACTAGCCATATCGAAATCGCTCCTTTTATGATGCCTCTTAGCAATAATCCATACTCTTTTCCCAAACTAGATAAAGAGGCCTTCTCGCTACTTCCTGGTTTACTTGCTGATTCACTTCCTGACAGCTATGGAAACGCGATGATTGAAGCCTATTTGAAATCAAAAAATAGCAATCAAAAATATTTTTCTAGCATTGAAAAACTATGTTATATCGGAACGCGAGGGATGGGGGCTTTAGAATATGAACCAGCCTTTGATGAAAACAAGCCAAACGACCATATCAATATTGATAAACTTGTTGATTTAGTTAACGATGTTCTCAATAAAAAGAAAAAAATAAAAGGAAGTCTCTTAGATATTATCAGTGTCGGCACTAGCGCTGGAGGTGCTAGAGCCAAAGCCATTGTGGCCTACAATGAAAAAACTAACGAATTCCGATCTGGTCAAATTGATAATGATAATAATTATACCTATTGGATTATTAAACTAGATGGGGTGAATAAGAACCTTGAACCATATCAGCAAGCGCAAGAATTCACAAGAATTGAATACGCTTATTATTTAATGGCAAAAGATGCTGGCATTGTCATGAGTGAATGCCATCTTTATCCATTGGATAACCACTATCATTTTATGACAAAGAGATTTGATCGATACATTGACGACAAAGGCAAGGTTCGTAAATATCATATGCAAACCCTCGCCGCTCTTTATCATCTCGATTATAACAAGCCATATACTTTTAGTTATGAAGATACTGCTCGCATCATGCGCCAATTAAATCTCACCCAAAAGGAAATAGAACAATTCTATCGAAGAATGGTCTTTAATGTTTTAGCCATTAATAAAGATGATCATGTAAAAAATATTTCCTTTTTAATGGATATGACTGGGAAATGGACATTATCTCCGATGTATGATGTCACCTATGCCTATGAAGAAAATCATCAATGGATAAGTCACCATCAAATGTTAATCAATGGCAAAAATGATGATTTTTCGATTGACGATTTACTATCAGCCGCTGACAAAATGAGTATTCAAAAAGCCAAAGCACAAAAGATTATTGATGAAGTGTGGTTGGTCATCAGTCAATTTTCCAACTATGCTAAGCAAGCTCATCTCTCAAATAGCATAACAGCTACCATTAAAAAAGAAATAAGCACCGTTTCTTTTGTTTCATTGATAAAATAATCTCAAGATATTGACTAATAAACGATAGAAACACGCGACATAACAACGCTAGTGTCAGAGGCACTGTCAAATATTAAATTGGAAATATCAGATAGGTAGGCTTGTTTTGTGTCGTCGCTTGGCTTGACGAAAGTATATTGCATAATCTCGTAGGTATTTAAATTGCTGGAGAGTAAGGAACGGTACTGATAAGTTAAACCTTCTTTGACAATTTCTTCGTTTTCAACATTTCCATTAAGATAGATTTCAAAGCCAGTATATAAGGAAGAATAAAAATTAGATAAACCAGCCAAGAAATCGGCTAATTCAGGAATAATTTGCCAAACATTAAATAATGCGGCCCCTTGGAATGAATCAAGATAGTTCTGTTCTACTTCATAGCGGAACGTAGTATCGTCAGGATCTTCGTGAGAACTGCCTTCATCTTTTATATATTCGCTCCCGTTCCAGTGATAGACCGATTCTTTATTTGTTAGAAGCCCAACATCAGTATCGCTGGCCTCATCAATTGTGGTTGATTCAGTTGTAGTATGAATAGTTTTATCTCCACTGATAACCCCAGATCCACCAATTACTTCTTCTCTCACATTTGAAATTGAGGAAGATGAATAGGTTAAACTTGTTTCGGTTAATAACCCAGTTTTGGATTCGACATAAACAAAAGAGAAGTTTTCTTCCAATTTATAGGTCGTTGTTACATCAGTAATTTCATCATATTCATCATAGAGTTGAAGCATCGTGATGGTAGAGGACCATGTCTTGGTTGTTGTTTTAACCGTTTTTCCTAAATCTTCGCTTAGATAAGCAATTGAATAAGAGGTATTTTCCGAAACCTTGTCACATTCATCATAAACTTCATCTGTTCCATGGACATTATTAAGATCGTATTTATAAGTATAAGTTTCAGTAGTAGTAACTTTTTCCTGATCCTCGTCATCAACGACTTTGTTAGAGCTAAAGCCAAGAGAAGATGAATATTTCTTGCTTTCGAGTTGCACCTTGTTGGAATCTTTGATGTCCCAAGCGTAAGCATAGCTTAAAGTGCTACCTTTAGTCTCACTAATCCAACGATCAATCGAGCCAGTAGAGAGGGCGAATGATTCAGAATGAACATTCTCATCCCCATCGATAAAAGTAGAGTTAACAGAGATTGAATCACCTAAAGCAAAAAGGCGATCAGCTTGTAAATTTAGTTCTTCTTGTTCGTAAAAAGTGATGAAATTATCGTGGCTGAGGACCGCACTTCCTCCATAGCTACAGCCAGCAAGAAGAGGAATTAAGGAGATTGATATACCAATTAAAATGCGTTTATTTTTCATATAATTCTCCTATTTCCCAATCAACGCCAAAACATAGCAAGATAAGAAGCCATGATATAGAGCGAAAATCACATAAATAACATAACCCACGAGTAAGTCTTGAGCAGCGGAATATGTGAATTCATAAGGAAGAATCCACAATCTTGCTAGGGATATAATGCATACCGCTAAAGAAATAAAGGCAGAAATAAAGGTTAATGTTGAAGCGACAGTTTGAACAGCCTTTACTTTTGGCCAAATCATCATAAGTACGAGGGTAGCAATTAAGAAAACAATCGACAAAATCAATCCAATAAAAGGGATTAATATTGTGGAATTAGCTTGGACAATTTCGATGAAAGTCATCGTGCTACCCTGGAAGAGATAAGTGTAAGAATAGAACGGAGTCAAGATAGCTGCAATAAATAAGCCAATCGAAACAGCAGCGCCAAAGATGGCTAAGCGGCATGTTTTCCAAGGAGTTAAAGCTGTATGCATAAATCCACCCTTAACCTTTCACCGCTCCAGCGGTTACGCCTTCGACGTAATATTTTTGCAAGAACATGAATAGTCCTACGATTGGTATACCAACGCATACGCATCCAGCAGCGAACTGCGTGAAGTTATTCGCGTTGGCTTGTTCACCAAATAATAAGGAATATAAACCGACTGAGACAGTCCAACATTCCGGAGCGCCATCGCCGATGATAACTTTGGCAAAGATGAAGTCCATCCAAGGGCCAGTAAAACTCATTAAAGCAGTATAGATAATAATCGGTTTTGACATTGGCAAAATAATCTTTAAGAAGATTTGGAAATTGGAACAACCATCTAGCTTTGCCGATTCGACTAAAGAAGTCGGTAAAACATCAAAGAATCCTTTGGCGATTTGGAATCCCATGCCAGCTCCAGCGGAATAAGCCAAGATAAGACCAAGGATATTCATATAAGCTTTGGCGGAAGTATTTCCCGCTAAACCGAGTGATTTGAGAAGGAAATAAACCGCGATCATTGACATGAATCCAGGGAATAATCCGAGGATCATTGTGATGTTCATCAAAGGTTTTCTCATTTTGAAGCGAAGCTTAGACATACAATACGCCACGGATAGAACCAAGAATGTCGAAATTACACATGAAACTATTGCAACGATTAATGTATTAAGCATCCATAACGGGAAAGCGTATTTAACGCCATAGAAAGAGTTAGTGAAAAGATTGATAAAGTTATCAAATCCAATTTTATTGGGGAAGTAGTTGCTGACAACGATACCAACAATATCGCCATCGACGTTAGTTTCAGTTCTTAACGCTGAGAGGATGATCCACAAGATAGGAACAATCCACACCAAGGAGAGAATGACGAGCCCAAAATAGGAGAGGGTCTTTGAGATGATGTCATTAGTTCTTTGCGTTAAATGAAAACGCTTGATTTTTGCTTCTGTTTTCATCATTGGAAAGTGTCCTCCTCTTTATAAGCTTTACTGCGACGATAGGTGATAAGGGTAATTGTTGCGGTAATCAGGAAGGTAAAAATACCAATTACCGCGCCGGTATTGTATTCACCATTATCAATGGTCAATTTGTACAGCCAAGTGACTAGTAAGTCGGTTTCGCCTGCTTTATAAGTTCCACCAATTACACTTGGTCCACCGCCAGTTAACAAGAATATCGTGTTAAAGGAGTTAATGTTTCCCACGAAGGATCCGATTAGATAAGGCGTAGTAATAAATATGATATAGGGGAAGGTAATCTTGAAGAGCATCTTGGTTTTGGAAGCACCATCAACACGGGCAGCTTCATATAAGTCCGCTGGGATGTTCATCAAAATACCAGATGTCATCAACATCGTATAGGGAATACCTATCCACATGTTAATTAATATGACTATCAGTTTAGCTAGATATGGATTATCTCCTGATGTATTAAGACCTAAGAAGCCAATGGCTGAGTCAACCCAGCCTAAATTCAGCAAGATCTGGTTGATAGGTCCTTGTCCACTCAATAGGTTTCGCATCGCCAATAGCGATATGAATTGCGGAATAGCAATCGTTAAGATAAATATCGTACGATACACTTTCTTAAAGCGAATGCCTTTCTTATTAATAAGAATAGCGAGGAGAATACCACCAAAATAGCATGTGAAGGTGGCGAAGAAAGCCCACACCATGGTCCATCCTAAAACAGGAATGAAACGTGCGCCTATCTCGCGTCCAAGGGAGGTGTTTCCTTGGAAGATATCAATGAAGTTCGTAAAACCATTCCAGTGGAAAAGGTTTTTATAATATAAATCGGTCGCAGCGTTCATATCGAAATCGTTATAGGTTGTAAACGCCATCGAGACCATGAAAATCGTTGGAATGACCGTAAAGACTAAAGCGGCTATTGCAGTTGGAGTTAACATTAAGAAATGGAAACGATTGTCAAGGAGCGAAGCCATGTCTTGCTTAAAGGTGCTTGGTCTACGACCGGCTTTAAGATCCTGGTCACTCTTATAGGAACTCTTAATATTAGCTACCCAGATGATGACGTATAAGACAATGATGGAAATCGTCACTAATCCAAATAAGAGGAATAGTTTTGAATCATCAGGATAAACTTTGGTTAAAGTAATCGGATCAAAGAAAGTTTTATAGTTTCCTTTTAAAGCGAGATTTTGAATCGCTTTCCATCCATACGGAGTGTTATTAATCTCTGGACATAAAATCATGAAGAGAGCAAAAGCGACTTGGGTAATTAGAAAGAGAATTCCTTTGCCAAATTGCTTATGAAATAAATTTCCACTTCCACAGACAAAGAACGATAATTTTGTTCCCACGCTGCCATCGACAAACATCATCCACAAATTCTTAAAAGCTCGTCCGATTTTCAAGCCGAGGTTTTTAAAAAATGAAGCGATACCTTTGCCAATGTTGGTGAAGAAATGCCCTACTGCTTTACAAGCACAAAGAAAAATGTTTTTCTTTTCTTTCCCCTTTTCTGGGGATGGTGTTTGGACATCAGCCATGCATTATCTCCTTTCTGACCAATTTGTTTGGTGATTAAAAAGTTAGATAATTAAACAATATCTAAAGGTAAATCTTCAGGAATTGTATCAGGCAATTTACCCTTTTGCCAAATATGTTCCATGATATAGAGGGTCTCTCTAAGTTTTGCAAGAGTACTATAGGTTCCACTATCATTAATAACAGCGTTCTTATAGTAATCTGGAGCGCTCTTGGAATAGTAATAAGTATTTAATGTACCAGTGACGAATGGTTGAGGAATGCCATAGGCAGCCATTGAAGTTTGAGCAACGGCTAAATCATATACGGTTGGATCAACTTGGTCTTGAATTTCAGCGATATCATCTGCCGCGCCAAAGTAAGCGGGGACGTTAGCGCATTCAACGAAAGATTGAAGTTGGACCTCTTTACTTGATAAATAAGAGATGATTTCTTGCATAAATGGATATTTCTTAGCACTGGCAGCGAAGTTCATCATTAAAACTTTGCAGTCAGTAAATGTTCCACTTTGCATGACGGTTCCTTCGGAAATGGCGCTTAATCCAGCGACATCCTCGGCGCTTAATGTATAGGTTGGAATTAAGGTGATACCAGTTTTGCTCTTACCAATAGCGGTGGTAAAAGCATCATAGTGCCAGGCTCCGCCAATCATACTGAGGACTGCTTTGCTAGCAATCGTTGTGGCCCAGTTATTATCGCCTGGAAGAAGACCACCATTATCATGATTGAAAGTGCGTTGCGCCCATCTTAATGAAGCGATTTCATCATCGCCTTGAGCGTAGCAGTTATTCTTTTCCAAATTTTTATAAATTCTTAAAGAAGTATAGTTATTAGAGGCATTAACCGCTAAGAGATTGAATGAATAGTTAAATCCATCAGTACCAGCAATGGTAAAGGCTTTCGTTTTTGAACTCTTTGCAGCGGCTGCTTGCATTAAGCCTTCAAAAGATTGAGCTTGCTCAGCGGTGACATAGTCCTTGTTGTAATAAAGCATGAGGGCTTGTGAAATAAAGGGGACACCATAGAGATTGCGAACAGTGTCATATGTTGAATAAACAACATCAAGAAATGAAGCAGGATTATCGTCAGTCACTTGGTTGATGACGGTTTCATCAGTAAAAGGATAAACTAAGCCTCTTTCGACCAGCTTTCCAATATTGTCGTGAGCGGTGACAATAATATCTCCACAGGCAGTATTGTCAGTAGCCATAGCACCACCGACAGTACCAGTATCAACACCGGTCACGCTAATGGTGTATTTGAAATCTGGATGTGATTCAACATACTCGTTGCAAACCTGTTGATAAAATTCGGCGGATTCTTCGCCGACCCATAGTGTGATAACTGTGCTTTCGCCACAACTTACTAAAGGTAAAGTCATTCCAGCGAGAAGAAGCGCAGTAATCAAAATCTTTTTTGATTTCATATTTTCTCCTATATTTTTTCCTTCAAAGAAGAAGGTTCATAATTAGTATATTTTCGTTTGAAAGAAAAAACAACAACAAAAAGGCGCATTATGCGCGCACGAGTGAGAAAAAGGAAATATGTTAATTATTCTTCTGATACTAGGGGAACAAAGGACTTTTTATCAATCGCTTTCGTACCAGTGACAAGATCGTGAAGTGTTCTGCCACTCTTAGTTAAGGAAGCAATGAGCAAAAAGACAATGGGCATGATATAAAAGGCGTTTAAAGAAAAGAAGAGAAAGGGTAGACATCCTTCAATAATTAGGATAAATAGAAAGCGGAAAACCACTTGGTACCAGCGCGCTCGCGACTGATATCTAGTAGAAATGAGTTGTTGTTCCGTAAATAGCTGGCCAATCGTGGCTCGCCTTTTATTTAGTAATGGAACCGCTAATAGAAAGATACTCAGTGAGACAGTGCCACACAAAACGCTGATTCCGTAATGGATGAGATCTTTATCAAAAGTGAGATTTTTATAAACACTATTGTCCTGTAATGATTGAATGTATTCATCGTAAATTTCTTGGGTGGCGTCAGGAATATTTTTAACAATATAAGTCTGTTCTACTTCATCGACATAGGTTTGATAATTTTCATATTCATCGACGTTACTCTCGTTAATTAAAACCTTTTCGCCGTACCCGGTTTCTAATTTCGTCATATCCTGGATTTCAACGATTTGATGTTTATATTGATTATAAGTATTTGCGATTGGGGTATTCATACATCCAAAATAGCAGAGCCAAAAGAAGAAAAAGATGATGCATATGTCAATTAAACCACCACCAAGACGTTGCATGAAATGCGGTTTAATGTTTTCAATGGATGTTTGACTAATTATTTTACTGTCTTCAGCAGGATCATTTGTTCTTTGCATATCCATATTATAAAACAAAAGACGGATATTTCTATCCATCTTTTCATTAACTGAACGATACTAGCAAAGACGCATATCAACTTCAGCTTGCCACACCTCAATATTTTCGCCATCAATCCATACATTTACTGATGTCTCAGCAAATTTAGGTTCGACTTCAATGAGTAACTTTTGAGCATTAATATCGAGAAGAGCGTATTTTTGGTTGCCATAATCGATTGTTCTTTCAACTTTCGCAGGAATGCCACCTTCTGAGACGATATGAATGGCTTTGCGATCGAAGATATAATGATATTTTTTCTTGTAGGCATCATTACCTTCAATGGCGTTAATTTTAAAGCCATTATTTTGAGGAGCGGGGACATGAATTGATTCAATGTTATAGAAGAAGTTGAGAACGCGTTCGCCGTTCTCTTTAACTTCTTTTTTACCAAAGAATCCATAGAGCATTTCTTGTTTTTTGACTGGAGCGAGTAGGGCTTCTTCATCAACTACAATTTCTACTTTGTCATTGAGAATCGCAAAGTGATAGTCATCGCCAAGTTTGACATTTTCATCAACGAGAGCAAAGAGATAGCGATCGCCATATTCAAGGTAAGCGAGATGTTGGCCTTCAACCTCTTCCACTCCGTGAACTTTGAGATGGAAATCTTTTCCTGGCACAATCGCGTAGGGTGAAATTTCCATCATGAATTCCTTTCTTTCTCCTAAAGCTTCAACAAAAGCAGGAGGAAGAACGACTTTTTTATCAAGCACCACCATGTCTTTATTTTCCACTTTAGCTTGAACAGGAGTGAAATCTGGGATGGCGGAGATAAGAGTAATTTCGGTTTCTTTATCGAAGAAGTGAATCTTATCGTGATCAATGGCTAGGTCAACGATATCACCAACTTGAACAGAAGCGCTTTCCACAGTCTTAATCGTGATATTTTTGCCGACATCTTTCAATGTGAAATCATCGCTTCCTAAACCGATTTCACCATAGATAATGCTTTCATTGCCAAGGTGTTCAACGGCGCTAACATGGCATTTTAAACCAGTGGCTTTGTGACTAAGCTTAATGTGTTCTGGGCGAATGCCAAGCGTGACCTTCGCATCACCATGTATGTAGCTATCATGGACTTTGCTGACTTTTTCGAATGGCAATTTAATTTTGCTGCCATCTATGAATTCCATATTGACGACTTCACCAACTCTATTGAGAGTGACATCAAAGAAGTTCATCTGAGGGCTGCCGATAAATCCTGCCACGAATTTGTTATATGGCTCATTGTATAAGTTCATTGGAGTGTCGATTTGTTGGACATATCCAAGTTTCATAACAACAATACGAGTGCCCATCGTCATGGCTTCGACTTGATCGTGAGTGACATAGATAAAAGTAGTCGCTAATTTTTTATGTAATTTGGTAATCTCGGTTCTCATTTGAGCGCGTAGTTTGGCATCGAGGTTACTAAGAGGTTCATCGAGTAAGAAAACTTTTGGATCGCGAACAATAGCACGTCCTAAGGCCACGCGTTGCCGTTGACCACCAGACATGGCTTTGGGCTTGCGATCAAGATAATCTTCAATATCCAATATTTTGGCAGCTTCCATTACCTTTTCATGGATGACTTCTTTAGAAACATGACGGTTTTTCAAACCGAAAGCCATATTTTCATAAACTGTCATATGAGGATAAAGGGCGTAGTTTTGGAACACCATCGCTATATCGCGATCTTTGGGTTCCATATCGTTGACGAGAGTGTCTTCAATGAATAAGTCACCCGCGGTGATTGCCTCAAGACCGGCAATCATACGAAGTGTCGTTGATTTTCCACAGCCAGAAGGACCGACGAAAACAATGAATTCCTTATCTTTAATGTCGATGTTGAAATCATTAACTGCCTTGTGACCGTTGTCGTAGACTTTGTAAATGTGACTAAGCCTTAAATTTGCCATATAGCCTCCTTATGGATTAGTGAAGTAATACTAATCATTATTTTAACTTGTTTTGGCAGAAAGAAAAGTGTTATCTATCTTCCTCTAGGGGAGAAAGAGAGATGCCCTTCCTTTCTAGATACAGGATAATCTCGTTACTGCCCTGGATATGAGAGGGCATCAAACAGAAACGTTTCTTCTTAGAATAGATGATGTACATCTCATCAATTAAGACAACCTTTTTGATTTTATCAAAAGGGAGTACATTTTTTATCCAAAGAATGCGATTGATTAAGCAATCATTTTTCACTTCAATATAATGGAATAGTTGATCAAGTAGAACAACAATTCCGATGATGGCGAATAGGCCAGCAAAAATATAGACGAGAATAGCAATCAAAAGATTAGATCGATCCCAAATAAAGTAGCCTAACGCGGCCAAAGATATCACAATGTCCACGATTAAAAAGATGACTAAGCCTTTTATGGGGTAGGTTCTTAACTTTCGTTTCTTCATTAGAGGACTTTCTTTAATACTGCTGATGTGTTAGCGGGTAAGTTCAAGGATGTATAAATAGTTCCAGGAACAAGGGAAGAATTATTGGAGAATAATAATTGATAGCTATTTCCAAGAGCGACAGAACCATTATTCAGTCCATGAACAACGAATAGTTCGCCCTCTTCCGTACTTAAACGATAGGAAATAAGACCGGTCGAATTATTCCCCGATAATCCAGAAATGGCTGATGTAATTTCAGTACGAGAAGAGAGAGTTAATTGCGAATTGTCTTTGCGGAATGCAACTAAATCTTTGAACCATTCGAACATTGAAAGATTTTCAATTTTCAAAGAGTAATCCATATTATTAATAAAGTCACCTACGTTATAGGAGTTACCAGAATACTTTGTTGTGCCACCATCATCATAAGCTTTGGTTCTCATGAAATCTTCGCCCTCTTGCATAAAAGGAACACCTTGGGCAGTGAAGACCACCATTTCAGCTTGAGAATAGACGTTGTTAAGAGATCGTGAACCAACTTTTCCGATGATTTGATCATACAAAGTGTAGTTATCGTGACAAGATACGTAGTTAATGACTTGTTCTGGTTCGATGGTTTTGGCACTGCTGCCAAATACTCCTTCAATACCAGGTAAAATGCTAGAAGCATTAGTAGCCAAACCAGATACCCAACCAAGACCAGGTGCGTTGTCACCACGAACAGCATTACGAATGACATCGTTAAAGGCGCCAACATAGTTGCCTTCACCAGCGAAATAGGATTGGGCTAAGCTAGATTGAACAGTTTGCTGAGATGTTAAAGCGGTGCTTGAAGTCCCACCTTTTAATTTAGAAGTTCCGCCTGTCCAAGGCTCACCATAAACCATGATGTCGTCATATAGTGCAGAACAATCTTGATAAATATCAATCATGATTTGATTGTCCATCAAACCCATTAAATCAAAACGGAAACCAGATAGATGGTATTCGTCAATCCAGAATTCACATGATTCGCGGACAAATTTATTGACCATGAATCTTTCGCTGGCCATTTCGTTTCCACAGCCAGATCCGTTATAAGGAACACCACCGGATTTCGTGCGGTGATAGTAATAAGGCATAATCTTTTGGAAATTAGAATCAGTGAATGAAGAAGTATGGTTGTAAACAACATCCATATTGATGTTGATACCAGCTTCATGGAAAGCCATCACCATTTCTTTAAATTCGCGAATACGAACAGCTCCATCCGTTGGATCTGTGGAATAGCTTCCTTCGAGAACATTATAGTTTTGAGGATCATATCCCCAGTTATAGTTTTCAGTTCCCATGGAAGTATCAAGAGTGGATTCATCAATACTTGAGAAATCATAGAATGGTTGAATTTGAACATGGGTAATGCCAAGTTCTTCCATATGATCTAATCCAGTTGTGACAGTGGTTAAACCTTCTTGATAGGTGGTTCCGGTTTCGGCTAAACCGCTGAATTTTCCACGTTTGCTTTCAGTAACACCACTATTTGGATTAATTGTCATGTCGCGAACATGAATTTCATAAATTGAAGCGTCGGTTCCGTTATCGCCAAATTCTGGACGAGTATCAAGATCCCATCCATCAATTTCAGCATTTAGAGTAGCGAAATTAACGACCATTCCGCGTCTACCATTTAATCCAGCTGATTTTGCATATGGATCAACGACTTCGTTAGTTCCTAAGGAGTTAACGACAGTATATGTATAGTACTTATTCGATAAATCGCTATTGACAGTATGAGACCAAACTCCCTTTTCTCCTCTAGTCATAGCATAGCTATTGACGGGAGTGAGATCGTTAATATAATCACCGCTATCATAGATTTTTAAGGTCACGCTTGAACAAACCGGCGCCCATAGTTTAAAGGTTGTGGCGGTGGGCATCGTTGGATTTCCAGCGAAAGAAACACCTAAATCATCGCCAGTATATGAATAATCACTGATAAACTCATCAGAATCAAAATATTTAGTTAATAGCATCGTGCTGCTATCGGTAAAACTTTCTGAGAATTTATAGCCGACGGTAACAACATCACTTATATTGATATCTTTCTTAAAAACTAGATTGCATTCAGCAAAGATGACATTAGCCACTTTCTTTGTAATCGAGTCCTCAACGGAAAATGAGGTTTCCGCTAATCCGTTGATGAAAACTTCAAAACGACGAGAGTAAATTTTAAAATCCGTTTTGTTAGTATCAATCATGACATAAACTGTTCTTTTATCAACATACCGAACAGTAGACATAGTCGACATGAAAACGCTTGACTGCGTATAGAATAATCTCGTGGTTGAACTCTTGGCATAGAGTTTTTGAATACCTCCAGGATTAGTTGGGGCTACTTCACCTAATAAGTCACTATCAGGATCTTTGCTATATGTTCCTGACCATGTTGCGGTTTGTGATTGGCAAGTCGTGATGACAATACCAATATTGCTGATACTTTCGCCATTAGCGGCAACATCAGCGACGGGAATGTCACAAATAACACCGTAGGCGTTATATTTAGTGAATTCATACCACCAGCCATTTCCGCCACCGGTATCCCAAGCCCAAATTCTCCATTTGTCATAATTGCTATATGACTCATTGTTGTCATTTCGGCGATAGAATACACGAATTACATCTGTGGTTTCTTCTATCAAAGAATCGTAATCGGTTTCATCTAGTTCGAAGGCAGTAACTTGAGTAGGAAGAGTCAATACGACATCTTCTTCATCTGGTCCGTAGCCTTCTCCGCCACATGCGACAAGACCAATTGTCATAACCACGGATGCGAGTAAGGCAAAAAGTTTCTTTTTCATAAGCTTACCTCCTAAAAGTTGCTTGCATTATAAAATTGATCGCTAACTGATATATCTCCAGTTTGTTTAATAACGTTATTGTTCCAAGTATGTATATCGTTTATTGTATAACCTTTAGGGAATGTTGCTAACAAGAAACCAACATAGTTTGTATCGGAAAAGTCAATTAAGACAACTCCGCTGTCTATCGTGTAATTCTTTAACCAAGAACTAGTTCCGCTACTTGGCCAGGCCCAGTAGTATAGTTCGTAGTCGGTATAGTATTTGCTATCCAAATTAACCACATTGAACAAATCTTCATTAACCAATTCAATTTTTGTGTACACAAAGGTTTTTGAAATCAAAAATTCATCATTGCTAGCGGAAACAAAAAGAGTTATCTGATTATTTTCATCCACAACATCACCAAGAGTAATCGATTTTGTTGATTCAAAGCTAATTGCTGTTCCCCCATTGATTTGGTAATAACTTTCGCTCGCGTTTTTAACTTCAAGATCTACTTGTAAAGAATCGACAAATGAACATCCTCGATTTGATATTTCAATTGTAGGACGATTAAGATGCTTGGACATTGTTAAAGCGACAATACCAGAAGAACCAAACGTTAAGGTTGCTTTACCTTTGTTAACGGTAATTGCCTCTTTTGTTAGCTGATTATAGTAAACACCTGATTTTAGATTAGGCAATTCAACAGTTTTAGTTCCCGCGCCAGCAAAATCAATAATAATTGCTCCACCATTAGCTTCATTAAAGCGTTCATTGATGAAGACTGAACCATCTGCAGATAAGTTTTCTTCATATCCGATAAAGCGGTTATGAAAGTGGTTGATAATTGCAATTGTTTCGTCTTCAAAATGATATGAACCAATTGAACCAACTGGCAATCCATCATCGGGCCGTGCCAAGAATAGAGCGTTTAAATCTTTTCTCGATGCCATAACCGCCCATCTTTGAGCAGTTCGCAATTCACCAGAATGACTTGTTGCATTAATATAGGTGTCGTGGCTTTCAACCCACGCCACTAGATTATTTGTCGCAGTATTTTTTCCATAATTAGCGTTTATAACAGTTTCAGCATTTCCGCTAGCAGAACCAGCAACAATTTGACCGATATATGTGTTGTCAGTAACTTTCATATAGGGAGTATATAAATCAATGGTACGACCTCCATCGACATCATTTAATATTTCGCCATAGGCAAAAAGTTGTTTTCCGGTTTTCTCATTATAATAAGTTTTGGCTTCGCCGAGAACGTTTGGCCAGAAATCACTAGAGTATTGAGGATCATTAGGAGTTTCAATATGTTTAGCGGCGTCAAAGCGGAAACCATCCACTCCCACGTCGATGCATTCTTTTAATAAAGATAAAGAACGTGCCTGCACTACGGGGTTAGCGGTATTTAAATCAGGCAAATTTCCATAGCTATAAACTTGAGTTACCGCTCCTGAACCTTGGGCATTTAAATTATGATGAAAGGTCGCGCTTGCTCCACTATCATTGCGGTGCTGATAAATATCAGGTTCATATGTGTTTACTTCAGGAGAAACAGTCGGAGTTCCATCCGGCTCTACAGCTGTATCGCTGACAGTAGCCATGTGATTAAAAACGATATCACATATAATATCCACCCCATAAGTCTCCGCGGTTTCGCATAGAGATTCTAAATCATCTTTCGTTCCTAAAGGAGATGAAGTGGCGATAGAAAAACTAACTGGTTGATATAAGCTCCACCAATAGACACCACTATTTTTTGGCTGTTGAACTGGTGAGGTTTGAACTATTTTAAAGCCAGATTGAGCAATCGCAGGAATATTCTCTTCAATTTGAGAAAAAGACCAATCAAAAGCTTGCAAAATAAGCGCGCTTTCGGAAGTGCTGGGTAAAACATCTACATATCCATCAGGTGTTTCTTCAAGGGTTATTCCTCCACATGAAGATATGCCTAAAGCGAAGACAAACAGAGAAACGAAAATACTTTTCTTAATCATCAATTTACCATTTATATATTAACATATAATCTGAAGTAAAAAACAAACGGTTTCATCAATTATTGAAACTTTCTTTAAAATCAAACTTTTTTGTTATCCCTTTTGATTCAAATAGGTTCATTCGTTTGATTCTAGGGGAAAATATCTCTAAAATCGTTTATTTACATTCGCTATTGAAAATTCCAAAAAAAATCTATTTTATATCAATTTCATCTATCAGTTTTCAATCTTATAGCAAATGCCCGATACGATAATAATCAAATGTTTGAATTTATCAGAATTATGTAATCATTTATAATGATAAATCTTGATTTTTCTATATCATATCCAATAAATATTAGTTCATATTCGCCGTTAGCAAATGAGTCATTTTCAAAGCTACTGACAGTCACATTATAAGTAACATAATAATCGAAAGTTTGAATTTCAGCTTGAATATTTAAAGGTAAAGTTCCTTTTATTGTCGAGCTTAAAGAATTATTCCAATATTCATTAGTTAATAGATTATTTTCGAATGCTATTTTTTCACTGCGATCAGTTATTTGAGCATATGTTAATAAGTAATCACCATTATCTTCTGTTGCTACATTTAAACTATTTGGTAAATCCAAATTGGTTTTCTCTTCAATAGCAATAATGTTGTCATTGTTGTATGTAATAATGTCATGAAAAATAAATCTAAATGACCCAAATAAAGTCAGAAGTGCTAAACAAATTATTGACATTATTATATTAGATTTGTATTTTATTTTTTCTTTTTTTAAATACAAATCAAAAATAAATGTACATAAAGGAATAGGAATGAATAATAACATAATCCAAATGTATTTGATTAAACCTAGCGTGCTAAATATATCTACTTGCCCCACAATTGCGCCAATTGAGAAAGCTAGTGGTAACGATAAAGCTGAACAAATAATTAATGTTATGCTAATAATTCTTAATTTCACAATATATCCTTCTTTCTTAATATGTCAATCCCGGTATTGGACTAGTATCTCCCGTTGTTACTAATTTATATGCAAAGGCAATAACAGCAAACAAGCTAACTTTTAGTCATAGCTTAGTACGTGATAACGTGGCTATAATTATAGCAATGTTACGCTCAGTAGAAAACTAAACTTTTTAACATCTAAAAAATGTCTTCTAAAATTGCATTAATCCTTGCTGTTATTTCATCCAAATTAAACGCTTCAAGACTAAAATTAACAAATGTCTGACCATTATCATTGACCACCAAGACTGCTCTATATTCATTGTACTTCAGCCTACATTCTTGTCTTAAAAAATCATCCCAACCAAACTCATCAATATAATAAACTTCTGTTCTCTCTTCATTTTGAGTTGACTTTTTTATAATATCATTTAGGTGTCCATTATCAATTCTTATAGCAATCAAATCATACCATTTATGCGATTTAACAATGATAACATCGTTTTTTTTAGCATCAAAGACCAAATTTATATTGCTCGCTTTCAAATATGCGACATAAATTTTTCTACTTATAAATAGTTCTGCAATTCTTTCTAAAGAATGAACTTGATTTCCTTGATCGAAATCTTTTATTGCATTTAAGGATATACTAGCAATTTTATTTGATCTATTCACATTTATTGAAAATTTCTTCATTATTTAAAAACCTCCGATAATTCCGGCAGTGATAGTTCCAAACGGGATATGATTTATTTTACTACCAAACTTGTCAAATAGATTTTCTATTCCTTCTATTGAAACGTTGCAATCAAAAAGCGTTTGAAAAAAGTTTTAATTATTATTTGTTTATCACTCTCTTGGGCGTGTTTAAGCAAATATTGGTAAGCTTGATTAAAACAAAGATACCTTCTCTCTTTGTCATTTGTCGGAACTTGAATTTGATAAGCAATTCTCTTATAAAGATAATAAGAAAATTCGTTTTCTTCATACCAACAAAAAAGATGTTTGAGAAAAGAAAAGTTTGTTTTTGAAACTGATAGTTCAATATCATGTCTAATAATTAAGGGGGGAAAATCCATGAACAAGTATATTATCTTGCCAAATCTTTCGATTCGCAACTAAAACATTGTTATGCTCAAATCAGATATTTCATTAATCGTTGGAAATACCAAATCCAATTAAAAAGAGGCGCCGGAGCGCCTCAATTTTAAATTTGAAATCGATTACTATGCAACAACGACTTGAGGAGCTACTAATTGATAGCCAGTAGAAGCGGCGTAATCAACAGTGGCAGCACCATCAAAGATTGCAACATAACCAGTTAAGGAAACTGCATTGCCAGTTGTTCCTAGAGCGGTGTTTAAAGCAACATAGTCTAATCCAGAGGTCTTTTTAACGTAAACTTTGACATCAACTGTACCGACAGTGACTGTAACGGTAACGTTGGCGGTTCCATCAATAGCGACTCCAGCTTTAACTGTTCCAGCTAAAGTAGCAGGACGGCTTAACATTAACTTGTTCCAAGTTCCATCTAATGCAACTGTAGTGACAGCTGGGACGACTGCATCTGGAGCTAATGTAATGGTTGTTGGAGTGACTTCAACTAAACCTTTATAAGCAGCGGCGACACCAACGACGTGGACTTTATCACCAATGGCGATACCTTCTGGAAGAGTGACACCAGCAGGGGCATAGACATCAACAGCCATATCGCCGTTTCCGACATAAACATCACTGGCTAAGGTTCCATATTTTCCGAGGTAGATTCCATCAAATTCAACGGCAGCACCAATAGCGGCGTCATAGACAGCGACTAATGGGTTGACGACTTCATCAGCAGGTTCGAAAGTGATTTCGAATGAAGTTAAGTCTTGAGAAATTAAGCTGAGTTGTGCTGGAGCAACGATGGAGATGTGATAAGTTCCATCCGCGACAGCGCCAATGTTTCCACCGACATCAGAGATAATACCAGCAGCGGCTTCTGTAACTGCAGCGAATCCCCATGAATAATCCCAACCACCATTAGCACGGATTTTGAATTCATTACCAGCAACGGCCTCGACATCGCCTTCCCAAACATCTTCTTCGTTTTTGGTTAAAGCGGCTTCGACAGTCCAGCCTTCAGAAGCAGCAAAGCTTCCGATTGCGCCTAAAGAGGTGACGTCAACTGGGACGATTGGAGTGACTTGTTGTCCTTCTGGGTTGGCTTCTTGTAAAACAAGGCCGATACCAAGAGTAGAGCCGTCTTCTTTAGTGTCGACGTATCTAGCTAAAACAACTGTGTAAGAACCAGCGCCACTAACGACGACTGGATCAGAGGCGTGTGAAAATCCATTCTCATCTGGTGTTTCATAATGAGGAGAGCACCAGTAGGTATCTGGAGTTAAGGTTTCACCATAATGCTCTGGGGATACTAACCATTCATCGATGGAATAGACATCATCAACAGCATCATAGTTGATTGAGGCGGTCTTAAGAGTTAATGCGCCATCGGCTTGCACTAAATCACCGTCTAATAAGGCTGTTTTGTTGTATCCAGCAGCTTCTGCGCCAATAACAACATCTTCGAGAATGTAAAGAGAAGACAATTTGACAGCTTTCAAGTCATTGTAAAGGTCTAGGCTGACTTCTTTTAAATCATTGCGGGAAGAAGCGGTCATAACGCCGGCTTCGCTGTAGTCCCAAGCGATTGATTCACCACCAACAGTGGTTTGACTTGGACCAGCAACACAGTAAGTAGCGTGATCAGCATCTGCTAAAATAGTAGCATCATTTGAACCGCCACATGCCGCAAGAGCGATAACACAAGTCGCGCTCAAAACGACAGATAATAGTTTTTTGTTCATTTATTTTCCTCCTAATTATCATAATTAGTATAAAAACGCTTTGATTCAAAG
>JAQVAY010000011.1 GCA_028690575.1 Bacilli bacterium
ACAAATAAATGCATCATTTTCAGCTGTATTATGGCACTTATACAAAGAGGTAATATTCAAAAAGTATCGATTATTTCTAAATAAAAAGGACTGACACAATTGTATCAATCCTGACCATTCTAGATGGTGCCCGCGGTCGGAGTCGAACCGACATGGCTCTTAACCGATGGATTTTGAGTCCATTGCGTCTACCAATTTCACCACGCGGGCGTTGAGCACGCTGTGATTATTATATAAAGAATAAGGAAAAACTCAACCAATTTTTATCAGCGTCAAGGACAAAAAAGACGCTTTTAGATTGTTGTTGATATGATAGGTGCAATATAATCCAATAAAAGGGAAGATTGTTTGGTATTTACTTATGAGCATAACTAATAAGGAATTGAAAAATTTGGTCGAACAAATAAAATGTGGCCAAATGACGAGTTTTGATCCTTTCTATGAAGCCACCAAACGGATTATCTTCTTCAATATCTATAGTTATGTCAAGCATCATGAAACTGCAGAAGACATTCTGCAAGATACTTATGTCGCTTTTCTAAAATCGGTTAGTAACATCGATAATTCTCAACCAATTCTCGCTTATCTATTAACGATTTCAAAGAATTTGTCCCTTAATTATTTAAGAACAAGTTCTCGCCAAGTTCCTTTGAATGAGACATTTGAAGACACTCACGGAGTGAATCAAAATTACTCAATTGAAGAAAATGAGCTTATCAAGAAAATAAAAGACCTGCTCAAGCCAGAAGAGTTTCGCATATTCTATCTCAAAGCAGTGGAAGAATATACTCACCAAGAGATAGCCACTCTACTACATAAATCACTAGGAACTATTACATGGGCTTACAACAATGCGATCAAAAAATTGCAGAAAGGACTGAAAAACATCTATGAGACTAAATGAAGAATCAAAAATTAAGAAGTCTTTTGAAGAAGTGAAAATCCACACCACTTCTGAGATGATTTTGTCAGCCTTTGAAAAACAAAAAATCACTTCAATGCAGTTGGACACTAAGACGAAGAAAAGACCTTCGCTTTGGTTTTCTTTAACGATTGGTTTTTCTTCTGTTGCTCTTGCGTGTTCCTCTATCGCGGGTATTGCTGTTCTTTTAAACAATCAAAATACTTACAATCCAATTATTATTAGTGATCGCCATTTACAAGCTGCTTTCGAATTATATACAGGCGTTAATTTACTCTCATACATAAGTAACAACACCTCTCCTCAGCTTAAATCTCTTGGCAACGAATTAGGCGGAATGAATGATGAAGTAGTAGAAAAACCTATCACCGCGTCAGTGTTTAATGAAGTTGTTGAAAAATATCACCAAAATCATGAACTATACACGTCTTTATTAACCAAAGGAGATGGAATTCAATATCAAGTTAGCGATGGACCATTCGTTGGAGATTATGACACCTATCAATATCAAATGTTGATTGAAGAATCATATTACTTTTATTACAGTGATGATTTCGCCGAGCAAGATGATGAAAGCCAATATTATGGAGAGATTCGTGTCGGTGAATCGGATGCATATCTCGTAAGTTTTAAAATTGAGCAAAACATTTACACCAATAAAAAGGAAGTTGAAATCACCATTGATTTGGATGAAGATTCAAGCTTGGAAATTGAATTCGCCACTAAGCCAAATCGATATTCTTATGAATATGCTTATGTGGAAAACGGAGAAGAGACTAAATCCATCGAAATTGAACTCAAAGGAAAAAATAATGGTTTAATGTTGGATATCGATATCGAAGAAGGAAATTTTAATTTTTCCTATAAAGTCAGAACGATTGAAGATAATAACTATCGCATGAATTATGAATACGATAATGGAATAAATACTTATAGCGGAGTAATCACATATACCCTGTATTCAAATTCAATTATTTATACGGAAACGCAACTTCAAACTACAATTTTAAAAGAAATCCAATAAAAGCTCAGCCAGTTTGTATTTACTAGTAGAACCAAGAAGGAAAAAACTATGAAAACAAAATTACTGGCATCCACTTTATTGATTATGGGCGCGGTAGCTATGGGCGGTTGTGCTTCTTCTTTCGAGACACCTCTAAGTTCTATAGCCAATGAAAAAATTGCTTCCCAATCACTTTCAACCCTATCACTTTTAAATACTCCTCAAGGATCAGCAGCTCTAAAAAGAGCGCTTTTATCTGAGCAGGCCGTTAATTTAACTGAGCAAGAAATTGATGATATCAAATCAATTCTTGGTCAAGTTGACACCATTTTAACTAATCAGACGGGTGTCAATACTCTTGTTATCGACTCTCCTCAAGAAGCCTATGAGTATGGTCTTTTAGTCACATACATAGATATTTTCGCTAATACCTCTTCTTATTCTCTATTTTATAATCAAGTGAAAACCGTTGATCATGACTTAGAGGAGACTGAAGACGAGGTTGATGATCTTGAACCAGAAGAATCTTACGGCGGTTCTGGCAATGGCCAACAAAACGGCGATATTAAAAACATGACATGGCTTGAAGGAATTCTCGTGTCAGAAGAAGCGACTTTTAATTTCACTTGTTTAGTTAAGGAAGAATTCGAAGAAGATGAATATGAAACTAAAGTCCATTTTAAGCTCTTTAATGACACAGGGTTTTATGTCAAGGCTATGCAAGAGACAGAAATCGAAGAAGACGGAGTTGAATCCCGCATTCGTTACACTGTATTTGATGGAGAAACCGAAATCACTTCTTACTGTTTAAAGGTCGAACAAGAGGTCGATGACAACGCCGAAATTAAATTAAGATTAGATGATAAAGTCTATTTCATTGAACAAATATTCGCGGAAGGTAAAGAATACCTCGACGTTAAGTATTCTGACGGTGTCACTGAAGCACGTATTCTCTTTGAGAAAGTCATCAGTATCGATGAAGAAACTCAAGAAGAAGTCGTTGACTTCATCATCGTGGAATAAATCCCCCCTCGAAAAGGCTAGATCAGTTAATGACCTAGCCTTTTCTTTTACCCTAATAATTTTGCAATGTCTGCTTCAATCGCTGATGGCTTAAATGGCGGCTCATAACGATTGATTATATTACCATAACGATCCACGAGGAATTTCGTGAAGTTCCAAGCGATTTTCTTGCCTGGGTTTACTGGGGAATTATCTTTTAGATATCGGAAAAGAGGATGTTCATTCTTACCATTAACATTAATCTTTTCGAATTGGGGAAATTTGATTCTCCAAGTCAAAACACAAGCATCATGGATTTCTTCGGATGTTCCTGGAGCTTGTTTTAAGAATTGGTTACAGGGGAAATCGAGAATTTCAAATCCCTTGTCGTTATATTTCTTATAGAGCTCCATTAATTCATCATATTGAGGGGTGAAACCACATTTTGTTGCGGTATTTACAATTAGCAAAACCTTTCCTCTGAAGTTTGATAATGGGACTTCTTGTCCTTTGTAATCTTTCATAATATAGTCATAAATCATAATTCATTACCTTCTTTCTATTTAAGTATACCAAAGTGACCATTAATCACCTTTTTAAATGCTCATGAAAAGAAAAAACCCTCCTTACTGACATTAGTTAGTCCAGTAAAAAGGGTACATTTCAAGATGGCGCGCTTGATGCGATTCGAACGCATGGCCTCAACCTTCGGAGGGTTGCGCTCTATCCAACTGAGCTACAAGCGCAGTAAATATAATTATATACGATTTGTCTTTAGACAGTGAGTTTATGTCTACCGACGATAGAGAATAAGCCACTTAGGGAAAGCAAAACTTGTGAAGGCAAATAAAATAGCCAAGCAAAGTTGAAGTTAACGGAAATAAGGCTATTGATGAAGTGATCAGCAGGTAACTGCAAAATATCGACGAGATAGCCTAAGCCAATGAAGAAGTCGCACCCCAAAAATAACAATAATCCTAAGGCTAAAAAAAGATGGGAACGGGCATGGATAAAACTAAAGACGATGTTGACCACTAGTTGAGAGAAGTAGAAAAGGGAAACAAACACCAAATAATTAAAAGAAGACTGCAAAACAACTAATGCCACTACTTCAAGAGCAATAAGTAGTGCTGCTCTAATGGCTAAATTAATCCACAACTCTCGCTTTGATTTCTTCACCAATTGAATAGCCACAAGATAACAGATTTGGCAGAGACTAAAAGAGGTCATCGCTAGACTTTGGAAAGTGTAGTTAAGATGAGGACTTAACAAAACTAAAAATGTATCAGCGATGAGAGTAAAAAATAATGCTAATAAAATGAATAGATTGAAATGTGTTCTTTTTCTTAAAAAGACGATTAGCCCAGTGACGAAACATAAGCAAATTCCTGCATATTCAAGGATATAGAGGTTTTTGGTAAAAGGGACAAACACAATAAATGTAAATAAAATTATTTCCGCAATAAGAAAAAGGGAAATATAGACAGTTGTTAATACATCCCTTGTTTTGTTCATATTATTGATTTGTTTTCAATGTCCTGAGGTAGTTTTGATGGACAGCATGGCATACTTTATTTATTCCGAAGCCAATCCAATAGAATAGAGAAGCAATAAAGCAGAATCCCAAAATGTAAGTCAGCAAAAAGATTGTATAAGGAACGCTGGCATAAATATTAGTGAGAATTGGAAGATGATTGCCATATTTTTGACTGATGTAGAACATATTAAATGTCTCATTAATGAATAATGGGACAATGTAATCCAAGCTTAAGGCCATTAAAAAGAAAATAGCGAAAGTGACAAAACTGCCCAGCCAAAATTGAAGATTTAATGATTTGCGGTAATAAGTAAATAAGAAAACTCCCACCATTATTTGCAATCCGTGGTGAAGCATAGTTTGAATATTAATGCCAATTGTGGAAGTGAAGACATCATTTGGATAGACAAAGACAACTAGACCACCAAACAAGCCGAATAATGCCAAATAGCCAAATAAAGAATCACGAATTTTGCCTGGTTTAATTAAACCAGCAATAATCATGATGTACATCGGAGTGGAACAAAGTTGTAAAGGAAATGCATACCATTGATAGTCGACAATAAGATTGCTACTTGCATCCAATCTGAATGTAAAGATTAATTGCTTATATATTTCAAACAAAATCATGATTCCACCACAAATGAGAAGAACAGTGCGTAATGTCTTTTCATTGTGATGGCGATTAGCAAGAAAAATCGCCCCAATACAGGCGACGATTAACAAACCAGCAAAAAGTAAATGAAACCATCCATAACTAGGCGGAGTATCCATTCCTAGAGAAAAGAACCAAATGATATTTTTTAAAAAGCCCACTGAGATATCCTCCAATTAATTAAATAAATCAACCGAAACCGATTATACTCCATTGGATAATAAAAGCAAACACCGCACATTTTGTGGTCCGACTTTAAGTGTTAATTAAATGAATTAATAGAATTTAGCAAAGCTAAATTTCTAATTGTCCTCGGTAAACGCTCATGCCGCCTAAGACATTAGTGACATTATATCCTTGTTTATCAAGATAGCGGGCCGCTACATCAGAGCGAGCTCCAGAATAGCAGACTACGTAGTAATGACTAAATTTTTCTAATTGATCAATGTTCTTTAAAAAGGTCGACATCGGTAGATTTAGTGCTCCTGGAATGTGCCCTTCTTCAAATTCATAATCTTCTCTAACATCAATGACGTTAGCTTTTTCATTTTTGATGGCTTGTTCAAATTCCATCATTGTAATTGTTGCAAACATAATTATTTTCTTTCCATTCTTCCGTATATTCCATAAGAGCCATCGAGATTGTAAACATCATATCCATGAGCTCTTAAAATGCGTTCAGCATTATAGCTTCTTGTTCCAGATTCACAATAAGCAACGATTTTTCGATCTTTTGGTATTTCATGATATCTATGATAAAGTTCGTTAATATCGATATGAATTGAACCTTCGATATAACCATGAGATAGCCGTTCTAATTCACTCCGTACATCAAGGAAGAGAACTCCTTCTTCTTTAAGTTTTTTAACGTCGTACCACTGGTACGTCTTAGATAAACCAAGAATAACATTTTGAGCGACATAACCAGCGATATTAATGATATCTTTCGCACTACTAAAGGGCGGTGCATAGGTTAACTCAAGCTCTTGTAAATCAGTTACTTTCATCCGCGCTTTGATAGCGGTTGAGATAATATCGATTCGTTTATCAACGCCTTTTTCTCCCACTGCCTGGGCACCTAAAATCATTTCTGTATCTGGATCAAAAATGACTTTTAAGTTAATGAGAGTAGCTCCGGGATAATAACTAGCGTGATCGTTAGCCTGAAGATGTATCACCCGATAGTTCTGACCTTTTAGTTGCCTTTCATTTAAACCAGTCGATGCGAGTGTTCTTTCAAATACCCTGACGATAGCGGTTCCAATAGAACCACGATTGATAACTGGCAAACCGCTTAAGATATCCGCCAGTTGGCGACCTTGTCGATTGGCTGGAGAAGCCAATGAAATGAGTGAGTCTTGATTATTGATTTGATTCTTAACAATAACAGCATCTCCGACTGCGTATATGTGTGGGTCTGATGTTCGGTATTTCTCATCAACAACAATTCCGCCTTTAATTCCAAGATTTAAGCCTGCTTTTGCAGCCAATTCGGTGTCAGGAAGGACTCCAATGGAAGCAATAATGAAATCAATCATTAGCTGTTCACCATTTTTTAGATAAACTTTATTATTTTCAATTTTGATTATCTCATTATTAACAAACACTTTAACGCCATTTTTGATTAAAGACTCTTCTGCAAAGGAAGCCATCTCTGGATCAAATGGACTAAGCACTTGAGGAGCTTTCTCAACGATAGACACTTCAACTCCCTTTTTTATTAGGTTCTCGGCGACTTCAAGCCCTATAAAACCTGCGCCAATAATTAAGACACTTTTTGGACTATGCTCTTTAATAAATTTCATAATCTCATCTAAGTGAGGGATATTCCTTAAAACAAAATGAGGGATTGTATTAATTCCATCAATATTTGGTTGAATAGGTTTAGCTCCAGTAGATATAACAAGTTTGTCATATTTTTCTTCAAAAGATTGGCCATCCTTAAAATAAGTAATTAACTTCTTTTGAGGGTTAATGTTAGTCACTTCGCTGTTGGAGCGAATAATAAGATTGAATTTCTTTACTAATTCTTCTTCCCGAGCGACCAAAAGACGAGATCGGCTATTAATTTCGCCAGACAGAAAATAAGGGAGTCCACAGTTTGCAAAAGATACATAAGGTCCTTTTTCAAAAACAATAATTTCGTCATCAATGTTTAAGCGGCGATAGCGATTAGCAAAGCTCATTCCCCCCGCAACTCCACCGATGATAATTACTTTTCGTTTCTCTTTCATTTGTTTCATCCCCTTTTATTCATAAAAAAATGATAACTTTTTGACGATAACAAAAGCAAGTTAGATGCTTTATAAAAAAGGATAAAAAAACACCAGCATCAATTAAAAAAATGACACTGGTATAATATTTCATGGTGCGGCTAAGAGGATTTGAACCTCCATGAGTATAACCTCACTAGAACCTGAATCTAGCGCGTCTACCAGTTCCGCCATAACCGCAACAAAAATAGTATATACAAAAATTTGAATATTTCATCATAAATTGTATGATGTGATATAATAGTGAAATGGTAAATTTGTTCAGAAAAATATTTATAAAGGATTATCGCAATATCAGCGATCCTACTGTTCGTACCAAGCACGGATATCTCGCTTCAGTCTTCGGAATTATCACTAATCTTTTGTTAGTAGTATTCAAATTGACTATCGGCATCTTGGTTTTTTCAATGTCCATTATTACTGATGCTTTGAATAATTTCACTGATATGGCAAGCAGCATAGTAAACTTGTTGGGTTTTAAATTGGCCAATAAACCAGCCGACAAAGAACATCCGTTCGGCCACGAAAGAATTGAATATATTGCAGGGTTAATAATTAGCTTTGTCATTATTGCCATCGCGGCAGTGTTGGGTTATACCTCGGTAATGAAAATTATTGATAATACTGCAACAAACTATAGTAACAACGCGGTTAACATCGCGGTATTTATTATTTTGGGATTCGCCATTCTAGCAAAATTAATCCAAGGTATTTTCTATCGTAAGATGGCTAAAATAATTAATTCCGTATCTTTAAAAGCTTCCGCTCAAGATTCATTTAATGATGTTATAACTACCACCGCTGTTTTGGTGGCCACTACTGTTGAATATATCCTTTATCTTAATGGATATGATATCCATATAGATGGATGGATGGGACTTGCCGTTTCAATCTTTATTGTCGTAACTGGCGTTAAACTACTTATCGAGACATCTAATCCTCTTATCGGCCTAACTCCTGACAAAGAAATGGTCCATCAGATTATTGAAGACATTAAGCAATATCCTGGCGTTCTAGGTGTTCATGATATGATGTGTCACTCTTATGGACCTACCAAGACTTTCATGACTATTCATGTTGAAGTTGATCACCGAGTGGATGTTCTTGTCTCTCACGATTTAATTGATAATATTGAAAAAGAAATACAACAAAAATATAGTATTTCGTTAACCATTCATATGGATCCAATTATTACTGAATCTTCAGAAATCAATAATTTAATTGCCAAAACGGGTGAAATAATAGCTGCTTTCCCGGAAGGCGAAAAGCTTTCATTCCATGATTTTAGAACAGTAAATGGACCAACTCATACTAATATATTGTTTGATGTTGTTATTCCTTCAGATACAAAAATTAATGATAAAGAACTATTAAACTACTTGCAAAACGAATTTCAAAAGATTAACTCGACTTACCGACTTGTTGTTAATTTCGACCACAATTATGTGGATTGATTATATTAATTAATATTAGTGGGATATCCCGGAATATAACGGCTTACTATATTTCTAGGTAAAGCGTTTTCTTCTGTGTATGTTTCGACAACATTCATGACATTGCAATAGGGATATTTTAAAGCGATATAATCAACCGTCAAAATATAATAAGTTTCCGATGGTGTTAAATAGTTATACAAACTGCTACCACTGATTTGAGAGCTTTGAGATGGAACATAAAATATTCCATAATCACTTAATGTTCCAGAAATATCAGATCCTCTAACGGAAACAAGGTATAAAGCATTGTCAAAGGGCAAAGCCTTGTAAATCATACCATATGTGATATCGCCACTAGCGATAGCGGAACGAGCATAATTCATTTGAACCATAAATATTTCATAAGCATCTGTCGTATCTTTAAATTCTTTGAAATAACGATAAGCATATTGATTATAGACATTAGGAATATCACTTTTTTCTATTCCCTGGCCATTTGGTAATCTAACTTCATCTTTAATGGCCGATATTTCATTATCTAAGTATGTTTGATACATGCTTGTTGTCTCTGGATCATCAGCTAAAGAAGATATGCGGAAAGACCGAGTATCTAATATTTCTCCCTCAGAAGAGGTGACTGATTCATTAGTAAAACTATAAGTTAAGTCAATATGACCAACATCTTTGCCATTAGAATAGGCTTGAATAGCTGTCGTGGAATAAGAAGATGATGGACTTGATTGTCCCTCATGGCTATGTCCTCCAAAAATAGCATCAACCGCATTTCCTTCAAGGGACGATATATTAGTAACAGTGTCGTGAAGTAAATATAAAACGACATCTGCTCCATTGTTTCTAAGATACTGTGCCCAGGAGACAACATATGGTTCAGGATTAGCAAATGTTAATCCTTCCACATTACTAGCCAAGATATCACTCGTGATGCCTTCTCCTATAGCGCCAATAATACCAATATGAACACCATTTTTGGTGATGGTTGTAAAGGGTTCAACCCAATTGACGGGTTGATTGGTATCATCTTCGATAATATTGCATGCAAGAAAGGGGAATTCAGCAGTTGCTTGATTGGCGTTAATAATGTTTATTGTCCAATCAAATTCATGGTTGCCTAAAGCCATAGCTGAAAAATCAGCAAGATTCATCCAGTCATTAACCAAACGACCACGAGTAATATTTGAATCCGCGCTACCTTGCCACATATCACCAGAACTTGTGAGAACAAATCCCTCTGGATTATTATCTTTAGCATTTTTTAAATAGGTAGATAGTTTTTTGATTCCAGGTTCAGAATTATCTTCATCAAATTCCGTGGCTCCATGAAAATCATTGAAACTATAAAAATCAATATTTTTTGTTCCAAAACGGAGAGAGTCTTGAGAATCATCCCAAAAATTGTTGGGATCTTCATTGTTTGGATTAACCCTGACTAGACAGGTGGCAGTAAAACCACCATCAGTCGTAGTTACAGTAATTGTGGTATTGCCAACCGCTAACGCATTAACTAAACCAGTGGAACTAACAGAGGCGATATTGTCATCTAATGATGACCAAGTGACAGCTTTGTTTAAAGCAGTGTTTGGATTGACTGTCGCGACAAGATTGACTTGATCATCAACATTAATGGTTAAGGAAGTTTGATTGAGAGAAACCGAAGAAACAACATCAGGATCGACCGGTATGCTGACGATAATGTCACAAGTATCAGTAAAACCACCATCTTTTGTGGTAACAGTTGCCACTGTTTCACCGATTGACAATCCTGTCACTAATCCTGTTGAAGAGATAGAAGCAATATCGGAATCATCAATCGACCACACTACCGTCTTATCGGTAGCGTTTTCCGGCATTACTCTAGCAGTTAAGGTCTCACTTTCTGATATATCGAGGGTTACTTCAGATTGAATGAGGTCGACTACTGTCACACCAATTTTGGAAATGGAAAAATCGCAAGCGGAAAGAGCCAAGCAGCCAAGCAAAACAAGAGCAAAATATCTTTTTTTCATTGTTTTATCCTTCTAGATGTCGGCGTTCATCTTCTTCTTTTTGTAACTTGGAAAAATTGACTTTATTTAACATTGTCATCGGAAGTTTTTCGATGAATTCAATTTCCTTTGGAACCGCCCAACGAATGAGATATTTGCGGCAGGTATCAAGGATGAGGTCTTTCATGCCCTGTTCATCGAAATAATCAGCGACCACAAATATTTTGACCGCAGATTGTAAACGATCGTCTGGAATACGAACTGCACAGCATCCTTTGACCCCTTGAATATGATTAACTAAAGCTTCGATTTCCGTAGGAAACACTCCTACTCCTGAAACCTTAATCACTCTTTTCTTTCTTAATTTGAAGAACAAATAATTATCTTTATCAACATATCCTAAATCACCAGTGTAGAGCCAACCATCAACAACGGCTTTCTTTGTGGCTTCGTCATCATTAAGATATGAGACCATCGTAGCTTTGCTTTTAATCGTTATTTCTCCGATTTCTCCTCGAGGTAATTCTTTTCCGTTATCATCAACAATACGAATTTGAACATCATGGAGAGGATATCCAATTGAACCCTCACGGTTGTGTTCAAAAGTGTTGATTGTGATAGCAGCCACAGACTCGGTTAATCCATATCCTTCAAAAACTCGACATGGCGAACCATGAGATTTCATAACATTATCAAATCGTTCCTTCAAAACAGTGGAAAGCGTGTCACCGCCAGAGAAACAAACGAACCAATTTTTCAATTTTTTTGATTTCACAAAAGGTGAATAATTTAATAAACTTTCAAACATCGTTGGAACTCCAACGCATAAATTGACACTGGTTTTTTTCATGGTTTTCACTACTTCTTTGGGTGAATATTTCGGAATTAAAATGCAGTTCATCGAGTTGGTTAAACTATTATGCATGGTCATGCAAAAACCAAATCCGTGGAAACTAGGCAAAACACTGAGCATACCAAAATGCTTTAGTTGCTCACGTGGCAAACTAGCTGCCACGTCAGTTTGGTCACAAATAAAATTGAAGTTATCGTCGCATAAACAGATAATTTTTGGTTCCCCAGTGGTTGAACCACTATGGAGATAAACAGAAATTTCTTTTGATTTGCCGGTCACTGTTTCAACAGATTTTCCAGTTGGTTTAAGTTGATAGAGATAGCTGAATCCTTTGAATTTGCCACGGAATTTGCCTAACTTTTTACGAATGTCTTTGTTCATGAAGATGTGATAAAAATTCTTTTTAGCAATTGGCAAATAGTCTTCCACACGAGTGACATAGATACGATCCGCGATTCCGCGATATTGTTCGACCTCTTTAGCCACTCTTTGCTCAAACAAGAAAGCAATCTTGGTTTGCGTTTTTTCCATGATGCTACGAATTTGATTATAAGGGGTAAAAGGGTGAACCAAATTAACAATCGCCCCTATTTTGTTAATGGCATAAATAAGAATCAAGGTGTCCGGAATGTTTGGCTGAGCCACCAAAATGACATCTTTTGGTTTAATGCCCAGTTGATGGACAAGGATGTCAGCCATCCGGTCAACTAAATGAGAAAAGCGACGATAAGAAAACTGAGTTCCTTGATAATAAACTGCTTTCCCAAATGGGGTGTTTTTGACTGATGTTTGAAACGCTTCGTAAAGTGATAGATTCTCTAACATAAATTCCTCCTAATAAAAAGCTTGTATGAATGAGTTTACGATGATGAATATTCCCATCAGCACCGCTTGGTGGCCGATGTAAATAAGAAAGGTGTGACGCCCTAAAAAGCAAATTGGTTTCTCCCAATTGCCGGCAGGGAATAGCGATTTCTTTCTTTTCTTGTAAAGAAAGTAGGAAATTAACGCTCCTCCAAAGAAGAACATAATGTAGGGGAATAGTGGTACATAATCTGCCTGTCTTGATCCTCCAAACATTTCTGCTGGTTCCCAAAAGATGGGGAAATAAAAATTAGGTACGATTTGAACATGCTCAGCGTGAACAACTTCTGAAGAACCAAAAATATCAATAAAGTTTGTTTCGACATTTGGAACAACATACCAAGATATCAAAAAGGCAATCAAAACACCGGCCACTAAAGCTTTCCAGCTGCGCTTTTGGACAAGGCAATAGAACAATGTACTAAGGCCAAGAACTGCAATGATATTAAAATCAGTTCTTACCGTTCCTTGATTGGGAAAGAAGCCTAAGAGTTGAGCAATATTAGTTGTGGTTGCGAGAATAAGCCAAGCGGTAAGTGTCTGAATGGCTCGCTTCCAATTATCACGGGAAAATGCACAGGATATTCCTGAAATAAAGCAAAATGTCATGAGAATAATTGGCTGAATTACCGCTCTGGCGCTTGAGGTCCAATACCAACCAAAAAAGTCTTGGAAAAAGCGAAAAACAAAATTAGTTTCATTAGATAGGTCATACCAAATACCACCATAGTGTTTTAAATTCCAAAAAATGTGGTCAATAACAACGAAAATAATAAGAATTCCCCGAATTAAATCGACTTCATGAATTCGGCGTTCAAATATCGCCTTTGGTTGCACTGCTCTTGTAGCTAATATCGTTGTTGAAGCCATAACTTCTTAATTATATCAACGCTTACTCAAGCATTAAACATTTTTATTCTTTTATGAATAAAGTTATCCATATGAAAAAGATACAGGAAAAGGAAAAATTATTATTCTTCTGATAAATAAAAAAACTCTTTTTAAGAGTAATTTTTAAGTGGTCGGAAAGATGGGATTCGAACCCACGACCTCTTGGTCCCGAACCAAGCGCACTACCAAGCTGTGCTACTTCCCGATTGTTTACGCTAGATCATTTAGATCAAAAAGCGTCATCTGGTCAGTCTCATCTAGACCTTTTAAAACACCTAATTCTGATAAATCATTTACATTTGTGGTTGTAAGTTTAGTTCGGCGAAGGAGATCCTCTTTAGAGAAGAATTGTCCATCTTTACGAGCTTCAAGAACAGAAATGGCGTTGTTTTCTCCTAAACCATCGAGGGTGGTAAATGGAGGAATGAGAGCGTTATGTTCATGGTCGACGATAAAGTCAGAAACACCTGATTTGTATAAGTCAATGTTACTAAATTTAAAACCTCTTTGGACCATTTCAAGAGCAATTTGCAAAGTAACAATCTGGTCAGCTTCCTTTGGGGAAAGCTTATCGGTTTTACTTTTGCTTTTCAATTTTAGCTCATCAAGACGATTTATGATAGCGTCTCTTCCTTTAATCATCGCAAAAATATCATATTGTTTTGAACGAACCGAAAAGAATGTTGCATAATACTCCAGGGGATAATGGACTTTAAAATAACCCACTCTTATGGCCATAGTAACATATGCCACCGCGTGTCCTTTTGGAAACATGTATTTAATTAAATTGCAAGAATCGATATAGTATTGAGGGACTTTGTTAGCTTTCATAATTTCAACAAATTCTGGTTTGAGACCATCACCATGTCGAACGCTTTCCATAATTGAAAAGCTGACAGCCGCGGGAATACCTTTATTAGTGAGATAAGTCATAATATCATCACGACATCCAATCACTTCTTGCAATGTGGCTTTTTTAGAATTAATTAGGTTTTCGGCATTGCCTTGCCAGACACCGGTTCCGTGAGATAAGCCCGATATAATAACTAAATCAGAGAATGTTTTTGGATTAGTTTCTTCCAAAATACCACGGACGAAAGAAGTGCCAAATTCTGGAATACCTAAAGCGCCTGTTTTTGAGCTTAAATAATCATTTTCCATTTTTAATGCTTTGGCAGAGGAAAATATAGATAGGGTTTCTTTATCATTCATCGGAATACTATTGACATCGACATTAGTCAATTTCAACATCATGCGTAAAGCCATCGGATCGACGTGTCCAAGTAAATCGAGTTTTAAAACAGTATCGTGAATAGAATGGAAGTCAAAATGAGTAGTTTTCCATGTCGATTCTGGTTCATCGGCAGGATATTGAATAGGAGTGAAGTCATACACCTCATATTCATTAGGAATGACGACAATACCTCCTGGATGTTGACCAGTCGTTCTTTTAACATCGATACATCCAGAGGCATAATAGGCAATTTTTGCCTTTGGATAAGTATTTGGATCGAGACCTTTTCTTTCGATGTAACCTCGGGCAAAACCAAAGGCTGTTTTATCCTTCACAGTTTCAATTGTTCCAGCACGGAAGACATTATTTTCCCCTAATAGTTCTTTGGTATAATCATGGGCTCTTGATTGATAATCGCGAGGAAAGTTCAAGTCGATATCAGGTGTCTTCTCAGCGTGGAAGCCTAAGAAAGTTTCGAAAGGAATGTTTTGTCCATCATGGCTCATTTGTTCACCACAAGAGGGACATTTCTTTTCTGGCAAATCATATCCTGAACGATATTCCGGCAATGTCTCACTTGTCCATTCCAAATGATGGCAATGAGGACAGAGATAGTGAGGTGGCAAAGGATTGACTTCGGTAATACCTGCCATCGTTGCAGCAAAGGAAGAACCAACAGATCCACGTGATCCGACGATATAGTCGTCATCTTGGGTTTTCTTAACGATTTTATGAGCAATGTAATAAATAACTGAATAGCCATTAGAAATAATACCATTTAATTCAGTATCAAGGCGTTCTTGAATGGATTTTGGTAACGGATTACCGTATAGTTCGTGAGCTTTTTGATAGCAGAGGTTAGTCAGCATCTTTTCAGAATTTTCAATTTTTGGGGGATAAAGTTTGTCGTTTGGAAGGGGCACTAATGGGGTAATCATGTCCGCAATTTTATTGGTATTGGTCACGGTGATTTCATAAGCCTTTTCTTTTCCTAAAAACGACATGCAATCAAGCATCTCTTTTGTGGTGCGATAATGTTGGTTGGGGTTATCAAAAGGAGGAATTTTATTACGGGAGTATGGATTGAGGGCGTGATTGACACCTCCTAATCCTTTCGCAGAAATATAAATGTCACGATAAATCTTTTCTTTAGGGGTTAAATAATGGACATCGCCAGTAGCAACAGTAGTTTTTCCGCTTTCGGCAGCGGTCTCTACTATGTCTTTAACGTATTGTTTCACCGCTTCTTCACTCAACTCACCCATATTCACTAAGAAGGAATAGTTTTCTAAGGGTTGAACTTCAATGTAATCATAAAAGGCCATTACTTCTTTTAATCGTTGGGCGTTGTAGTATCTCGCTGTACGGAAAACTTCACCATTAAAACAGGCCGAGCCAATAAGCAGGTGACTGCGTAATTTTTCGACTTCTCTTCGAGGAATCTTTGGTACTTCAGCTAAATAGTCGATATGGGCTAAAGAAACCATCTTATAAAGGTTCTTTAAACCGATTTTGTCTTGAGCTAAAACGATGATGTGGACAGGATAGATATGTTTTAACAATGAAGGAGGAGTTTCAAGCTTCTGTAAATCAGCGTGCGTCAAAATATTATGTTTTCGAACAAGGCGAGAAATCATGGGTTGAAAAACATCATTTAAAACCTGAGCGTCGTAATCGGCTCGGTGAGCTGATTCTTCTTCATATTTGACTTCTAGATTGTTACATAATGCTCCAAGAGTGTGTCTCTTACTTTCAGGAAATAAGAATCGAGAAAGAGGGAGAGTATCAATAACAGGGTTGCTTAAAGGTGGCAGTCCTAATTTTTTAAGTGATTCTTGCAAAAATGAAATATCAAACTCAGCGTTATGAGTAACCAAAATGGCATCATCTATAAATTCTAAGATTTCTTTAATGATATCTTTAATTAAAGGCTTGTCTTTAACCATCTCATCGTTGATACCGGTGATTTCAGTAATGTGGCGAGGAATAGAAAAGCCAGGATTGATTAAAACATCAAAATGGGAGGTTACAAGACCATGCTCCACACGCACTGCTCCGAACTCAATAATGCTATCATAACGAGAACTTAAGCCAGTAGTTTCTAAGTCGAGAACAACATATTTAGCCTTATTTAAGGGAATATTTACGGGGTTTTTGATATAAACAAGTTGATCATCTACCATGTAGAGCTCAGCGCCATATATCATCTTTAAGCCATTCTTTTTGGCGGCTTTCTGAGCTTCAGGATACCCTTGAACAACCGCGTGATCGGTGATAGCGATTGTCTTGTGTCCAAGTGCTTTTGCGTAACGGCAGTAGTCATCCATGCTAGTAACACCATCCATGTTGGACATATTGCTATGTAGATGGAGTTCAACTCTTTTGATTTCTTCATTATCGGGAGCAATTAAATCGGGAGGAAGCGGATCAATATAGTGAACTTTAATCGTTACTTCTTTAGTAAAATTGTCAGCGTAAGCAACTCCGCGAACACGCACATTAACTCCCTTATCTAATAATTTGATTGTCTCAGCAGGAATCTGCTTATTTTCATAAGCTCCCACCATAATTGCTCCACCAAAACTATCAGCTAATCCAATTGTGATTTTGGTCGATTCACCAAACTCGCGCAGTTCAACCGAGAAAATTTGTCCTGAAATGTCAACGTTTCCCGAATTTTCATTTATCGAATCAATTCGTTCAATCGGTTCATAGTTTCCACGGCGATTCAATCGAGCGCGACGTCTTTCTTTAGCCATCTCTTCGGCATTTCGCTTCATGATGTCTAAATAGGCAGCTTCGACTTGTTCTTTAAGGGCTTTTCGCTCTTGTTCAACAACCTCTTCCGCATCATTGCGATCGACAATTTCAGGTTTTTCGGAAATATCAATCATTGTTTCAACAGCCTCAATTTCGGCATTTTTGATAATCTTCTTCATCTGCTTTTGAGACACTTCAACATGTTCTTCATCAATAGGTTTGATGGTCTCAATAACCACAAATTCATAATTAATAAAGTTTAAAAACTCGCGAAAATCCGAAATCGATTGAGCATATTGCTCTTTCTCGCTCTCGTTGAGATATTCAATATATAACTGGTCTTGTTCATCTCCAGACATAACCAAGTTATGAGGAAGTCGGTATATCGTTTGATACCAGTCATCAAATAGCGATAACGCGTCATGATAATCAGGCCTAACTAAATAAGAGAAACGGAGAGTATAGGGATAGGAGATACTACTTAAGCCATCTTGGAATTGCCTAAGCAAATAATATTTCCATGGTTTTGATTTGACGATGACCATGTTTAATTGCTGTTTATTGAAGCGGTTGCGGCCAATCATTTCAAAGTCGATATCGAAATCATCGAGATTCTCGATACCAAGACTATTCAAAAAGCGAACCATTTTCTCATTCATAATTTTTAGATAATAAAGAGGAATACATCCTTAATCAATAAAACAAACATCAAAGCAAAGAGGAGAATAATGCCCAC
Organism: Bacilli bacterium; assembly: GCA_028690575.1. Classification (GTDB taxonomy): domain Bacteria; phylum Bacillota_I; class Bacilli_A; order RFN20; family CAG-826; genus JAAYDH01. The sequence continues at coordinate 18,170 of JAQVAY010000011.1, forward strand.
TGTGGAAACAATATTTTTAACTTTTGAGGGAATTTCTTTTCGGGAGATTGATTCGAATATCAGCACAAATATTTGCCATCCATCTAAACCAGGGAAAGGCAAAAGATTGATAATTGCTAAGTTAATGGAAATAAGGCCCCAAAGTTGGAGGAATGACACAAAGCCAAAATTTTGCAATGTTGATGTGGTGACAAAACCAACAGCAATTATTCCCCCTACAGATTGAGGAGAAGTAAATAATGAGCCAATACCTTTAAAAATAGCGATGGATGATTCGCCCATCAATTTCCAGGTTTTTTCATTAGCTTGAGAGAAGGTATTCCAGTATTGATGAGAATAAAAAGATAATCCAATGTCTTCGAAATAACGATTTGGGGAATTAAGACTTGTCTTAGCTTCCAAAACTATTTGAACTGGAGTCGTTCCGGCTTCAGCATTTTCCGGATCAACATATTTAGAAATATTAAAAGTAACAGAAATTACATCTTCAGCGATGGGAACGATGTGATCTTCAAGATGATCAACATCATTAATAACTTCGGGATCAAGATAATATAAATAATCATTCCAATTTAGTTGTGAATAGCTGCTCATGGAGCGGGAAAGAACCACGAAAACTGGAACATTAGTTGACTCTTCGGTTGTCACATTAAAATAAGTGTAATAAGCGGTTTCAGGATTTTTGTCGACGACATAGATGGGAGCATCTTCGCCAAAGGTCTCACTGTCAAGATGAATAAGATTATCATTAACCAAACCAGCATTAGCGGCAATTGAGGTTTCAGAGACAACCAAATGGCTAGCGGAAATACTAGTTTGCATAAAGCAGGATTCGGAGACAAAAAAGACGAGAAGAGCTAACAAGGCATTCATCGTTACTCCCGCTACCAAAATAATGCTTCTTTTCCACTTTTTGATTTTGCTGAAGTTTCGAGAATCATCAATGCTAACACCGTCAGGAGTCTCAGTTCCTTCCCCCACCATAGAGACATATCCTCCAAAGGGGATAGAACGGAGAGAAAAACGAGTTTCAGCATTCTTTCTCTTAAAAGACAACAATTTAGGTCCAAAGCCAATCGAAAATTCTAAGCAGTAGACTCTAAAAGCTTTCGCCATCGCAAAGTGTCCAAGTTCATGAACGATGATCAATATTGAAAGACAAAATACGAACAGGAGAATGTACAAAAAATTAAATAAGAAATCCATAATACCTACTTTTCGATTAATTCGATTGCGTTTTTACGCGTGATGGCATCAACCTTTAAAATATCATCAATGGTTGGATGCTCAATTTTTACATGACTTTTCATCAAGATTGAGATGACTTTTTCAATATCAAGGAATGAGATTTTCCCTTTTAGAAAAGCCGAGACCGCTACTTCATTCGCAGCATTTAAGACAGTTCCAAATGTTCCTTTATCTTCAATAACTTTCTTCGCCCATTTAATGACGGGATATCTTTTTAAGGATAGACTCGAGAAATGATATGAATTGAACTGACGATAATCAGAGCATAAGCAAGTCTTATAGACGCACAAACCTTGCGTTAAAGCATAGGTGATGGGAACACGCATATCGGGTTTCCCGATATCTACGCGATAGGTTCCATCTTTGTATTGTACCATAGAGTGAATCATAGATTCGTTATGAATAATAACTTTAATCTTTTTGTAAGGGTAATCAAATAAATAATGAGCCTCAATAATCTCAAAAGTCTTATTCATCATGCTGGCGCTATCAATGGTAATTTTATCACCCATCTTCCAAGTGGGATGATGAAGCGCTTGTTGGGGAGTTACTTTTCTTAAATCTTTACGAGACAAGTTTCGAAAGCTTCCTCCGCTCGCGGTAAGAATAAGATTTTTGACATTTTTTGAGTCAACAGATAGACATTTAGCTAAAGCGACATGTTCGCTATCAATCGGAATTAGTTTGCCTTTGCCGTTGTTCAATAAATTTTTAATTAATTCTCCACCCACCACAAGACTTTCTTTGTTGGCCAAAGCGAGAATGCGATTGCTTTTTAAAGCAGTCAAAGAGGGAAGTAAACCAATAAAACCAACCAAGGCGTTAACCACCATTTCTGTTTGTGATTCTTTAATCAAAGAAATGAGACCACTATCGCCATAGAAAAATTGAAGATGGGGATATTGTCGTTGATACTTTTCCATCGCTTCTTTTTCTTGAATGCAAATCATTTGTACGGTCGGGAATGCCTTAAGAATTGAAGATATATTTCTTGTCCGATGACCAACTGAAAACGCTTTTAATAAAAAATCACCAGGATGCTTTTTGATAACATCCAGGGATTGACTACCGATAGATCCAGAAGCACCTAAAAGACAAATACTAATCATATTAAAAACATTGTATCCGAACCTAAATTAGATATAATCCAAACAAAAATCGCAGAAACCATTAATGAAAATAGTAAAGAATCAATGCGATCAAGAATGCCTCCGTGTCCAGGCAGAATATTACCAAAATCTTTAATTTCGTAGAAACGTTTGATAGAGCTAAGAACGAAATCACCTAAAGTAGAGAAGAAGGGTATTAATGCGGATAATGTAACAATAAAATACCAGTGATCCAAATCTAGAAATCCGTCTAATAAAGGGTGGCCTAATGCAGCTAACCCAACTCCAAAACCCGCTGAAAAAACGAATGATGTAGCGAGGCCTCCAACAAAACCAGCATAGGTTTTTTTCGGTGAGATGCGTTCGTTTATCTTGCGTTTTCCAAAGAATAGTCCAAAGAAATAAGCCCCAGTATCGGTCATAAATGTGGCAATAAGAACATAAACGATTAGTAATGACGCTTCAAAAGAATCATATAAGTTAAAGAACGGGGGCGTTAAAGTATTGTGCGTCCAATGAATAAAAGAAGGGTAGAATCTTAGAAAAAGCAAACTTTGAAGTCCGAAAGATATAACAACTAACATGGTAAAAAGGAAGGTTGCATCTCTCACAGTAAAGGAAGAGAAAAACACCACCATTAAAAACAACAAAGCAAAACCAATGAAGACCAGTAAAACTGAAATATGAAGCTGGGAAAAATAGGAATATAGGTGAAACCATGTATTGCTCGTGATTGTGGTGAATAGTTCGATTAAGAACGGCCAAAACACCATAAAAAAGCATATGATGATGCTTATTACATTTAGTCCGATTAGGTAAGGTACAGATTTTTTTACCTTTAAACAACGAATAATTTCAATAGTAGAAAGAACTGATA
>JAQVAY010000062.1 GCA_028690575.1 Bacilli bacterium
AATGCCTCGCAGCACTTACACTTCTAACCTATCAACCCGCTAACATTGCGGGGGTCTTACTTCTTGCGAATGGGAAGTCTAATCTTTAGGCTGGCTTCACGCTTAGATGCTTTCAGCGTTTATCCATTCCGTAGGTAGCTACCCGGCCATGCCACTGGCGTGACAACCGATATACCATTGCTACGTCCGTCCCGGTCCTCTCGTACTAGGGATAGATCCTATCAAACTTCCTGCGCCCACGACAGATAGGGACCAAACTGTCTCACGACGTTTTGAACCCAGCTCGCGTACCACTTTAATTGGCGAACAGCCAAACCCTTGGAAGGTACTTCCCCTCCAGGATGTGATGAGCCGACATCGAGGTGCCAAACCTGATCGTCGATGTGAACTCTTGGATCAGATCAGCCTGTTATCCCCAGGGTAGCTTTTATCCGTTGAGCGACGACCCTTCCACGAGGAATCGCCGGATCACTAAGCTCGACTTTCGTCCCTGCTCGACTTGTAAGTCTCGCAGTCAAGCACCCTTATGCCTTTGCACTCGACGCACGATTTCCAACCGTGCTGAGGGTACCTTGAGGCGCCTCCGTTACTTTTTGGGAGGCGACCGCCCCAGTCAAACTGCCCGCCTAACACTGTCCTCAAAGCCTGTGAGGTTCGAGTTAGAGCGTTCACAATTCAAGAGTAGTATTCCAACGTCGACTCCACTAGGGCCAAAGCCCTAGTCTCATAGTCTCCTACCTATCCTGTGCATGAATTACGAACGATCAATATTAAGTTACAGTAAAGCTCCATGGGGTCTTTCCGTCTAGTCGCGGGTAACCTGCATCTTCACAGGTATTAAGATTTCACCGAGCCTGCTGTCGAGACAGCGCCCAGATTATTATACCATTCGTGCGCGTCAGAACTTACCTGACAAGGAATTTCGCTACCTTAGGACCGTTATAGTTACGGCCGCCGTTCACTGGGGCTTCAATTCAGAGCTTGCACTCCCCCTTTTAACCTTCCAGCACTGGGCAGGCATCACCCCATATACATCGCCTTGCGGCTTGGCATAGAGCTGTGTTTTTGGTAAACAGTTACCTGGGCCTCTTCACTGCGACTCTCTTTCGAGAGCACTTCTTCTTGCGAACTTACGAAGTAATTTTGCAGAGTTCCTTAACAACAGTTATCTCGCTCACCTTAGATTACTCATCTTGACTACGTGTGTCCGTTCTCGGTACGGGCCACATATACTTAAGTTAGCAGCTTTTCTTGAAAGCGGGTATCATCAACTTCCCTACTAGGCCGAAGCCATTCAGTCCCCATCACGTTTTCCCCTTAAAGTGCACGGATTTGCCTATGCACAAGGTACTTCGCTTGGTCCGGAATCCAATTACCGGTATGATTAACCCTCTCTGTCACTACATCACATATATGCGGGTTCAGGAATATCAACCTGATGTCCATCGACTACACCTTTCGGTCTCGTCTTAGGCCCCGACTAACCCTGGGAGGACGAACCTTCCCCAGGAAACCTTAGTCAATTGGTGGATGGGATTCTCACCCATCATCGTTACTTACACCGGCATACTCACTTCCATGCGGTCCACAGCTCCTCACGATGCTGCTTCACCCCCCATGGAACGCTCCCCTACCACTTTAGATAAATCTAAAATCCGTAATTTCGGTATTATGCTTAGCCCCGGTAAATCTTCCGCGCGGAGGCACTCGACTAGTGAGCTGTTACGCACTCTTTAAATGATAGCTGCTTCTGAGCTAACATCCTAGTTGTCTATGCATCTCTACATCGTTTCACACTTAGCATAAATTTAGGGACCTTAATTGACGGTCTGGGCTGTTTCCCTTTTGAGCATGGAGCTTATCCCCCACACTCTGACTGCAAGGATGACATTGATGGCATTCGGAGTTTGATTGGAATCAGTACGACTTGTGTCGCCATCAGCCATTCAGTGCTCTACCTCCATCAACTACTACCTTACGCTAGCCCTAAAGCTATTTCGGGGAGAACCAGCTATCCCCCAACTCGATTGGAATTTCTCCCCTATCCACAAGTCATCCGCGGGCGTTTCAACGAACGTCGGTTCGGTCCTCCAGTGGGTTTTACCCCACCTTCAACCTGCTCATGGATAGATCGTCGGGCTTCGGGTCTATGACTACATACTAATCGCCCTATTCAGGCTCGCTTTCACTACGGCTCCGTCTCTACGACTTAACCTTGCATGCAATCATAACTCGCCGGTTCATTCTTCAATAGGCACGTCATCACCCTTTAACGGGCTCTGACTTTTTGTAGGCATACAGTTTCAGAATCTTTTCACTCCCCTCCCGGGGTTCTTTTCGCCTTTCCCTCACGGTACTGGTTCACTATCGGTCACTAGTTAGTATTTAGCCTTTCGGAGTGGTCTCCGTATCTTCCGACAGAATTTCTCGTGTTCCGCCGTACTCTGGAACTCACTAGAGTTGAAAAGGATTTCGCTTACGGGGCTATCACCCTGTATCGCTGGCCTTCCCAGGCCATTCAGCTATCGTTTTCATATCTCATGTTGTGGTCCTAAACCCCAACCCTAAGGTTGGTTTGGGCTGTTCCGCTTTCGCTCGCCGCTACTTACGGAATCGATTTTCTTTCTTTTCCTCTGGGTACTAAGATGTTTCAATTCCCCAGGTCTTTCTTCTCTATCAGTTATTGTTTTCTGATAGGATGACGAGACATTACTCTCGCCGGGTTTCCCCATTCGGATATCAACGGGTCAAAGCTCATATCCAGCTCGCCGTCGCTTTTCGCAGGTAATCGCGTCCTTCATCGTCTTCTAGTGCCAAGGCATCCGCTGTACGCCCTTTTTACTTAATTTCGTAAAATTAGGTTTCGTATAATTGTTTGTTTTTGATTTTTTTTATTCATTTACTTGAATGTTTTGGTTTTTAAATCTTTCGATCTAATGTTTTTGTTTTTGTTTTTGTTCGCTATCTCAATGATGAAATCATTTCAATTGCGACATTAACAGAAAGAACATGTATTTTAATATTCAGTTTTCAAAGAACAGTTTTTGAGAGTTACTGATCTCTCAAAGCTAAACAGATTTTCATTCACAGTCAATTTCCAGTTACCTAGAAATTCAGGTTGTTGTACATATATCAACTAGCCTAATAGGCAGTTGACACTTTCTCCATAGAAAGGAGGTGATCCATCCCCACGTTCCCGTAGGGATACCTTGTTACGACTTAACCCCAATCACTAGTCCTACCTTAGGCGTCTCCCTCCTTACGGTTAGGATAACGACTTCGAGTATTACCAGCTCTCATGGTTTGACGGGCGGTGTGTACAAGGCCCGGGAACGTATTCACCGCAGCATGGCTGATCTGCGATTACTAGCAATTCCAGCTTCACGGAGTCGAGTTGCAGACTCCGATCCGAACTGAGACCGGCTTTATGAGATTTGCTTGACCTCGCGGTTTTGCTTCTCTTTGTACCGGCCATTGTAGCACGTGTGACGCCCAAGATATAAAGGGCATGATGATTTGACGTCATCCCCACCTTCCTCCGACTTACATCGGCAGTATCCCTAGAGTTCCCAACTTAATGATGGCAACTAAGGACAAGGGTTGCGCTCGTTGCGGGACTTAACCCAACATCTCACGACACGAGCTGACGACAACCATGCACCACCTGTGTAGACCTGATATGACCCTATTTCTAGGGCTTTAGTTCCCATGTCAAATCTTGGTAAGGTTCTTCGCGTTGCGTCGAATTAATCCACATGCTCCACTGCTTGTGCGGGCCCCCGTCAATTCCTTTAAGTTTCAGTCTTGCGACCGTACTCCCCAGGCGGAGAACTTAATGCGTTAGCTTCAACACTGCCTCGCGGCAATATTTAGTTCTCATAGTTTACAGCGTGGACTACTAGGGTATCTAATCCTATTTGCTACCCACGCTTTCGTGACTGAGCGTCAGTTTCGAGCTTGTGAAGCGCCTTCGCCACTGGTGTTCTTCCATATATCTACGCATTTCACCGCTACACATGGAGTTCCCTTCACATCTCTCGTACTCTAGCTGATCAGTTTTCAAGGCTTTATGGGGTTGAGCCCCACGCTTTAACCTCAAACTTAATCTGCCGCCTGCTCACTCTTTACGCCCAATAATTCCGGATAACGCTTGCCACCTACGTATTACCGCGGCTGCTGGCACGTAGTTAGCCGTGGCTTTCTGATAAAGTACCGTCAGACTCTGCTCATTTCCTAGCAAAGCTGTTCGTCCCTTATAACAGAGCTTTACAACCCATAGGGCCGTCATCACTCACGCGGCGTTGCTCGGTCAGGGTTTCCCCCATTGCCGAAAACTCCTTACTGCTGCCTCCCGTAGGAGTTTGGACCGTGTCTCAGTTCCAATGTGGCCG
>JAQVAY010000063.1 GCA_028690575.1 Bacilli bacterium
AAATACGTGGATATTGTCTTAAGAACTATTTTTTACTTTTATACATAGATTTGCAAACAATGAGAATCTATATAAAGAAAAATGCATGGTTAAGGATTTAATGACGGAACCAATAACCACCTGAGCGACCACCTCCGCCACGATTTCCGCCTATTCCCCTAAATATTAAAGGAAATAATAAGCGACCGGGAAAAGCTCCAAAGAATTCGTATTTAACTTCTTCATAATTATCAAGACGGCCCTGAAAATCATAGGAAGCATAGTTATAAGTATTGATGTAGACATATTGTTGAACAGCAAAATAATAGTTTATCAGTCGCTAATCATAGTCAAATTCACTATAGAATTGCTTTTGATGAACCTTCAAATACTTTTGGCTTTTATGCTGCTGTTCAAAATATTACAAGCGGAAGTAAGAATAAGGGTAGAATATGTATTGGAGATATGACTATTTATGCATAGGCCTTTATTCTTATTATCAAAACTTTTTCTTGGCTCTCTTGCAGCCATAGTTCAGCTTCCTAGCGGCTATTCACTTGAAACGAGTAATTATAATGATATTCAAGTGTCATCCTTTACTAGCGAAAAGAATAACGAGACTAATCTATATGAGTATGCTATAGGTGGTCAGAACACTGGTGATCAATATATGCTCCTATCGCAAACTAGAATGACTGCTGATGGCGTTGAAAATGCTCCAATTAGTAATGACAGTCCATTCTTTTGCCGTGAAGTAGTAAAACCAAACGATGCCTTTAATTTAGAGTATGAAACCAGTGGCAATTATGAGCAAAGTCAAATTGAAATGAGTTCAATTGCTTATGGACCTATTAATGAATCTATTGAATTTATTAGAAACATTCCACAAGATTCTTATCCAGAAACAAAAATCTCTCATGATTTGTATGGATATGATTTTCAGTTTGAATTCAACGAAGTAAAAATGTATTCAAATGACAAGGAAATTATCTATTACCTAATAGTAACATTAGATTTTAATGAAACTAATTACTGTATTATTTGCGATGCAAGTGTTGGAAACGATAAAGTATTGAACGTTGATATAGTAACCAATTATCAAATAGATGCTTCAAAAATAGATATTAAGAATGTGGAAGTAATTCCGTACTTTTTAGACGATGATACCGGCCTTTTTGGGACAATTGGAGCAGTATTAAAAGCTTTTGGATTGTTTTTTCTCAGCGGTTTATTCCTTTATATTCTTATTCCGCTAGTTTTTATAGTTATTACAGTAATTGTTCTTTGTTGTGTTTTTATAAAAAAGAAAAAAAGAAGCAACTAACATTTATAATCATTGCTTTTTGAATTAATCCATAATTTTTTTCTGATTCTTTTCTCCTTGTTAGATTCGCTAATTTATTAGCTGATTAGGAAAGAAAACACCAAAAAATTAAGGATTGAAGTGACAAATTAGTATACTTTTTTACTTGCAAAAATGTATTGTAATTTCATATTTTACATGTCTAAAAATGGCGAAATCTTAAAATTAAATAAAAAGAAAAAGGACTGACACATTTGTATCAATCCTTTTGTCACAATTTGGTGCGCGAGATGAGAATTGAACTCACACAAGTTACCTTATACGCCCCTCAAACGTACGCGTCTACCAGTTCCGCCACTCGCGCATTTAATGCAAACTTGCCTTGTTATTTTAACAAAATCTATATAAAAGACAAGATATTGTTAATCCAATCGAAAGAAAACAAGAGAATCATTGTTTAATCTTAAATATTTATTTAAGGGAAAATATTCGAAAGCTAGATAATAGAAACTCTTTTTTTCAAAATCAGATTAGGCTTTTTGATGAATTTTTTGATGAATTTTGATACAATAGCAACGCACAATAAGAGGAAAATGAAATGAAAGAAATCTTAGTTGAAACAAGCGCTCGTCATGTTCACGTCAATGAAGAGCAATTTAAAGTTCTATTCGGTAAAGACGCAAATTTGGAATCAAGAGCCCCATTATCTCAACCTGGCCAATACGTCAGCACTTCTCGTGTTGACATCGTTGGCCCAAAGAAGACGATTGCTGGTGTCTCGATTCTTGGACCTTATCGCAAAAATGCACAAGTTGAAGTATCGGCTACTGATGCTCGTACTTTAGGTGTTGTCCCTCCCATTAGAGAATCAGGAAATACCAAAGGTAGTGCTCCGATCAAAATCGTTGGTCCAAAAGGTGAACTGGATTTAGAAGAAGGATGTATCATTGCTAAAAGACATATCCACATGACTCCAAAAGATGCTGAAGAATTCGGAGTGAAAAACGGAGATGTGGTGAAACTTGATATCAAAACTCCAGAACGCAGTTTAACCTTCGGTGATGTCGTCGTTCGTGTGAGAGAAGATTTCGCTCTTGCATGTCACCTTGACACTGATGAAGCTAATGCGGCCGGATTCGCTGTTTGTCCAAACTACGGCAAACTGATTAAATAATGGCTACTCTAGTCATAAAACCAGAGGGCGTTTGTTCTCGTGAGATGGTTGTCGAATATGAGAACAACACCATTATTCACGCTTTAGTCCGCGGAGGTTGTTCTGGCAACTTGCAGGCGATTTGTCGCCTCATCGAAAATCAACCCATTGAGCAAGTGATTGGCAAACTCGAAGGAATAAAATGTCCTGGAAGTAGAAGCGGTAATACTTCGTGTCCCGATCAATTAGCAAAAGGCTTGAAGTCTTTGTTGAAATAATTCGAAATCATTTATATAATAAATACACTTATCAAGAACCATGTTAAAGAGATGTAAAATCATGGTAGCAACTCTCAAGTGTGAGTAAGTGCTTTCTCTAGCAAGGCCCCATAACCTTGAGCGATGAGTGATGGAAAAAAGTTTAATGCCTTTCCTAGATTTATGGGAAGGCATTTTTTATAGGAGTTCATCATGGAAAAAGAAAAAATCTTATTTACTTCAGAATCAGTCAGCGAAGGTCATCCTGACAAAATATGCGATCAAATCGCAGATGCAGTTTTGGATGCTTGTTTAGAGAAGGATGAAAACGCTCACGTTGCATGTGAAGTTTTCGCCAGCGCAAATTTCATTCTTATCGGAGGAGAGATTACCTTAAAAGATAACCAAGCAATTGATTTTGAAGGTATTGCAAAGCATGTTCTTAAAAAAGTTGGCTATGACAGCCCTGAATTAGGAACTGATTATCACACTGTTGAGATTCTCAACAAAGCAAAAACACAGAGTCCAGATATTGCGATGGGTTTGAGTCAAAAAAGGCCAGAAGATTTAGGAGCAGGAGACCAAGGAATCATGTTTGGCTATGCCACCAATGAAACCAAAGGCTATATTCCTTTGCCAATTTCGATTGCTCATAAACTAGTGAGGGAAGCCTCAAAGCAAAGAAAAGCTGGTCAATTTAAATGGGCCCGTCCTGATATGAAGAGTCAAGTTACTATCGATTATTCTGACCCCAAAAACATTAAGATTGACACCATTCTTATGTCGGTTCAACACGACGAAGATGCCAATTCTGTTAAATTTAAAAAATATATCCACGAAAATATTATGCAAAAGGTGGCCAAGTCATTCCATTTGAATACTGATTTCAAATACTTGATTAATCCCACTGGTTCTTTCGTCATTGGTGGACCGGCTGGAGACACTGGTGTGACAGGAAGAAAAATCATTGTCGATACCTATGGCGGATCTTGCGAACATGGTGGCGGCGCCTTCTCCGGAAAAGACCCCACAAAGGTTGATCGTTCAGCAACATACATGGCCCGTTACATGGCAAAGAATCTTGTCGCGGCAGGAGTATCCGATCGTTTACAAATTCAATTGAGCTATGCGATTGGTGTCAGCCATCCTCTTTCAATCGGTATTCGCACATATCACACTGCTCATTACAGCGATGATGTCATTCTTAGAATCATCAAAAAAGTTTTTGATCCACGTCCGGGAATGATTATTAAAAACTTTTCCTTAACTAAACCATCATTCAGGTATCAAGATTTGACTAATTATGGCCATTTTGGAAGGCCAGATTTAATTCTTCCTTGGGAACAGCTCGATAAAGTCGATGAAATCAAAGCATTACTCGCTTTGGAAAATAAAAAATAATAGAAGGCCTTTAGGCCTTTTATTTAAAATCTTGCACTTTTTTACGTACTAAAATGAAAAGTAATGTTGAAAAGCATTTAGCAAGTTATAATAATAGTGAGCAATCTTCTTGAACTATAATTTGAAGAGGAGGTTAACATATGAAATATCAAATTATTGGCAAAAACATCTCGATCACGGAGGGCATTTCTTCGTCGGTTCAAAAGA
>JAQVAY010000064.1 GCA_028690575.1 Bacilli bacterium
AAAGCCGGTTCCGGTTATGATTGTCCCATCTTCAAGTCCTAAGACAGCTTTCATGATTTGTATCACATACATGTCAGCAGATAAGATAATAAGGTTAATCTCTGATTACTATTGGTATTTTTTATAAAATATATTTAACATATTTAATATATTGTTTTTATTAAATAAAACAATAAATTTAAGCGTGTTCAATATATTTTATTACCTAGAATATGTTCATTATCGCCAGTAACCTACTACAAGATTGTATGAGACTTAGAGCTGTCATAACATTTATCATCCTTATGTTGTGTACAACCACAGTTATGGCTGAAACAAAAACTCAGGAGAAGAAAAATCCAGTTATATTTATACCAGGCATCATGGGCAGCCGGTTGTATGATCAGGAAGGAAACCTTGTCTGGATGGAGTATTCTCTGAAACTCACAAAACTTGGGGAGAGGATGAGTATGCAGAATACCCTGATAGTGAAAAATAATGAGATCGATCAGGTAACTTTAACCGAACATGAGCGCGAGTATGGGGTGATGGGACCATTCGAATATCCATATAAAAAGATCATTGACCGCCTCTGTGACGAGTTTCAGGATAGCGGAGTATACTTTTTTTCCTATGATTTCCGTCAGTCAAAATCTGATTCTGCCAGTTTGTTAAATCAGCAGATTCAAAATATCCTGCAGGAAAAGGGCGGATCTAAAGTTGAGATTGTAGCGCATAGTCTCGGCGGGCTGGTCGTTTCAGCATATCTGGAAACATATGGTGAGAAGTATATCAGAAAAATCATAATGATCGCAATCCCGTATGAAGGCACACCCGACACACTAAACACGGCATTGACCGGAGAACTTACATATGTCCCGGCAGGATGGCTTGAAGCAGTAACTAAACTTTCGAAAGAAGTACGGACAAGTTTTCCTTCAACAGCAGAGCTGATCCCAACGAATGCATATGACGATCTGCACCCAGAGTATCTGTATACCGGAAATATTCCGGTCAGTGATGACATACAAGAAACGGAAAACATATTTTCAGAGGGAGAACCGTATTACACCTCCGCAGGTTTTACCAGAGACGCAGGTCTGAATGTCTACAAACCAATGACCAGGAATCAGTATGAGATGATTCTGAAAAAGATTTTTGGTGATGGACATGCCCTCAGACTGAAAAATGACAGCCGGATCGTCACCACAATGGATAAATCATACTTTGCTGTCGGCATAAATCATCAGACGATACAGTCACTGATATTCTCGAATGACCCCACCGACCCAAAGATAACCCACATAATATACGATCATACGGGTGACGGATGTGTTTCAGAGGAGTCAGCAACTATGTACGGATATCTCGAAACTCTTGGGAAAGACCCACAGGGGAACGGGCGTTTACTCAAAATAGAAGCAAAGCATGGGGATATAACGAGTCATGACAAAGCACTGGACTGGATCGTTGCCATTCTCTCAGACAAATCAACTGAGAACATCCGATCAGATCCGGTTATTACAGATAAATCAGTTATGGTGAAGACCGCAGGTCACCAGGAAATCGTATTCAAACTGCAGAATTTATTAACTTCAATCAAAAATCAGAAGAATACAGAATAAAAATAAAAAAAAATTATTTTCCAAGGATCTCCATCACAACCTTACCATAGGCAGGTCTTGTGATGACGACCCCTATCAATACACCAAGAATACTGATTATTGCAAACCCTTTGAGTGTGGACAGATCCATGATGATCAGCGGTAACATGGCTATAATAACGGTTGCTGCCGAGGTCATGATAATGATAAGAGCCCTTTTCAGACGTTTGAGATACAAAGCCTGAGACGGCACGCGACCTTCATGGATGACCTCATCTGTTATAATGACCAACTGATCGATACCCGTTCCAAGAACAGCAATCAAAGCTGCGATCGCCGCGATATCCAACTGCTGAATGAATACTGCAATTCCAAGAAGGATAATGATCTCAGCAACATTTGTTCCGATCATTGGAAGAACAATTTCCGGCGTACGGTATCTGAAATAAACCAGTAATGCGACTGCTGCAAGAGCGGCAATTCCTGCGATCACACAGATCACTTTGAAGTAATCACCGAGAACTGCCGAAGTAGATCCGGAACCAGCGATCTCCACACCCACTGGAAGAGCACCAGCACGCAGATGGATCTCAAGTTCCTGTGCCTTTTGCTTGCCGTCATCACCGGACCCGGTCCCAGCGTAAAGACTGTTCTCCGGATTCTTCGCAATAGAAGCAGCTAAAGCTGACGAGAGCGGAGCACTGTAAACTAAGTTCCCATCAAGATACATGACCAGTTCATGATCAGCCGGATCCGTGGTCGCACCGTAATCAATACAGGCTTCCTGAAGAGCAGTCGCCCCCGCATTATCCAAGTTGAAGCCTACACCCCAATTATTGGAACCTGCAGGGTTCTGAGAAGGCGTTTGAACTGAAACAACAGAATCACTGTAGAGAACATGGGCTGTCTCATTTCCGGTCGTAACGATACGAAGTTCAAAAAGACCCTGGGTCCCCACGAGTTCCTGAGCAGTCTGCATATCCACACCTGCCATCTCGACACGGACATACTGGGAAACACCGTTCAGATTCGTGAGTGTGTTAATTTTCACATCATTTGTTCCAAGACTATTAAGTTTAGATTCCAGAATCAGTTTAACTGTATTTGCTGTATCTGTACCAACTCCCGGCTCATAACCAACATACGTGGCACCAGCAGCCTCAACCGCATCACGAAGTTCTGATTCGGTCGCCAATTTCTGGACTTCAACCTTTGTTTGATCTATTGCAACAACGGTACAGTCAAGTGTTGTTGCCATACTTTCAGCAACGGCATTTATATCAGCACCCTGACCCACTGTGACGACCTCGGACTGAAACTCCAACTGGATCCACGAGCCCCCCTCTAAATCAAGACCAAACTGAAGATTAGTGAAACCATCCCGATCACCAATTGGAACAAAAATTGCTGCCAATGATAAAGCTACCAATACAAGTACAATAATTACTCTTGGATCACGAATGACAGCAGACCAGCCGGTGTATTGCTTTTTCTCCTTACGTGATGAGGACATCTTTTTTGAACTCATTGTTTAGCACCCTTAATATTCTTTTTTGGTTGTTTCGGAGCGTATTGTGGCTTTTCCGTCGACCCTAAATAAAGACGGAGAACCCCGGCATTAAATACCCAGGTGAATATAATGTCTGAGATCAGACCAATAATCAAAACAGCTGCGATGTTGTAAAGCGTTGGTACCTGACCGATAAATGCAACAATGAACATGGCAACTATTGCACCAAGCGTTGTGGTCGTCATGATAATTCCGGTCCTGAATGCGCCAGCCAGTTTATCCTCAAGGTTGCCCTCACGCTTTAGGACTTTTGTCGTCAGCAAAATGTTGCTGTCAACAGAGTAACCAATAAGCATCAGAAGAGCCGCGGTTGTTGCTAGGGAGAGTTCGATTCCAACGAGGTTCATGACTGCAGATGTAATCGTGATATCAGCAATACCGGCACAAACTACGGTCACGGCCGGGATTACTCTTCTAAATGCAATGAAAACCACCACAGCCATTCCTATGAAGGCAAACAGAATAGCCCACATTGCCTGACCCTGGAGAGTTGCTCCAAAATTAGCACCGATCTGGTCAATGCTTGCATCAGGATAAGCAGAAATGGTGTAATCGTTGAACGTCATCATCTCTTCATTTGACATGGGACCAAACTTAAGATAGTAACCACCTGAGCCAATACCTTCATCGATGGATTTCAAATCATATCCCTCATAAAAAGCGATAAGTTGCTCTTTGGTATCATCCGTATGGATGGTGACGGCAGTTCCGCCGGCGAAATCAATGCCGGGTGTGACAGGCATTCCTGTCATTGCAAAAGTAATTAGGACAATCACCAAAGCGATACCAAAAAGTGCGGCAGGTATTGCCATCATACGTTTTGGATCGTATTTGTTGATGTCGTATTTGGGGATTTCCATATTGGTCTAATATTTACGTTCAATGAATATATACAACTTCACTTGGTTCAAAGAAAAAAAGATTATTTGGTTTCAATACTGCCTTTTTGCTCAAGCATGTCTGCAATAGTTGCATTTGCATGATGATAGCGGGGACGATTTTTAGTGTTTCCACCACAAGAAATTGCTTCAACAGGACAAAACTGAAGACAGGCAAGACAACCTTCACAAGTGTGGAGCCACTCTTTTTTTCCATGGGAATGAGCCAGAATGTTATTTACCGGGCAGATTTTAACACAAGTCAGGC
>JAQVAY010000065.1 GCA_028690575.1 Bacilli bacterium
CCTCCTTATGTTCGTTCGTTTTAGCACTCAAAGCGTATGACTGCTAACTACTTACATTATAATCAAATTTAGCACTCTGTCAAGTGGTTTGCTAAATATTTTTACTATTTTATAGTAATACCCTAATATTAAAGATAATGTTTAAAAAATAATGAAAAAATCACCAAGCTTTGGTGACTTTTTATTTAACCTTGTTATTTTTTTAAGCGCGTATGGGTAAGGGAGAATTTTTTAAAATGCTTTGGTTTTCTTTTTCGATATGGATAGCGTGAAATCCATTTTCCTTTGCTATAGACATTAAAGCATTTGGGTCCCCATTTCAAACGACAAAATTCTCTAAGGTCATTAAATGAATATAACTTATGTCCTTGAAAATCATACTCGCGGAAAGGATAAATCACTTCTCGGGGATAAGATAAGTTTTTCACTTCTCCACCCCAATCTTGGAAAGGAATGATTACCGTCTGAGCAACACGAGAAGAATTGGCGTATTTCTCCGCTGTCGCTTTTTCATATTCTTTAATTTTGTTTTTGGTTTTTGTTAAAGAAGCGTGAAAGATAACATCTTTAAGGAAATATGGAATGATGTATTTTTTTGTGTAACGAAGTACTTTTTTATGTTCTTTTAAAGTTTCTGGAACGCCCATAAACACAACAACATCAATAAATACCCCATCCCCATCGCACCAGTTAGGAAGGGTGAAGTGATTTTTTTCTAAAATGTAGGAATCTTTCTTACGTATTTTAATGGTTGGAATAAAGACGTTATAGCGAGGATCAGTTTCGTAAGAATCAAAATAATAAGCATCAGGTAGCTGTTCTTGGAGCATCTTAATAACTCGAGGTAAATCCTCATATTTAATAGCAATATCAACATCATCATCCCAAGGGATGAATCCGCCGTAGTTAACAATTCCTAAAGCCGATCCAAAGGCCAAAGCGTAAGGGATATCGTTTTTGCGGCAAAGTTCATCAAAAACTAAAGTCATTTCTAAAAGAATCTTTTGTAAATCTTTTAAACTTTTTTCTTGGCCATCTAAATCTTTGCCGATCGAGTATATGTGAAAATCTTCCGCCACCCCTGTTTCAGATAGTGGCTTTTCTAAATCTATTTTTTGTTCCATAAATTAATGATAGGGATTAACAAGAATCGGTCCATCGACACATACAACCGTCGTTGTCCCGGCTTTTGTTAGCCAATTTGGTCCTCTTCTTACATGTCGCCATTGTTCTTTTGTGCCGGCATAGTTTATACGTTGCAAATTAGCACAATTAAAAAAGCAATTCGTACCAATAGCTTTAATGCTAATTGGCAAAGAAACAAGTTTAAGATGACCGCAATTAGCGAAAGCACCACGACCTAACGTTTTGATGCCAAGAGGAATAATCGCCACGATTAAATTGAGGTTCTCGCTAAAAGCGTGTCCGCCAATATTTCTAATTGTGGGTGGTAAACCAATGGCAGGAGTCTGAACCACTTTCTTGATTAACTCTTCGTTCACAGCGTTAGAAATAGCAACTTGCGAAATATCAGTTTCGACATTGTCAGCTATTTGTTTCTTTTTGCGAGATAGATCGCCGATATCGCCAATGAAAATCCTATTTTTAAAGGAGACTCTATGAATGACCCCAAGAGCAATTAAACTAATGAAAGCCACACCAATATAGATATAGTTCATGTAACTGGCCCAATCTCCGCCCCATAAAGTCATATCAATTGTAAAGCTGGGAGAAGAGACAAGATTATAAAGAAGATTAATCAAATATGGTAAGGCAACGCCTAATCCGGAAAAGAATAGGACAATAAGGAAATAAAACCACGCAAGAACATAAGGAGCTTTTAAGTGGCCCATTCTGCCTCGGAAGAGCAATTCAAGAGCGAAAAACAAGAAGAATATCGCAAAGAAAGCCACTATTGCATAAAAGATTGGTAAGGCAAAAGCGATGATCGGAATGATATAAGGTAAGAAGCCAGTTAGAAAACTAAGTCCTGAGCTGGTGATAAGCTGAGTAATTAAAAAGGTAAACACTGACCCAGTGGCCATTATTTGGCCAATAAAAACATCTTTAATTAAATTTATCGCTGTTAAACTGGCGACATAGGTGTCCGTTCCATCAGTAGCTGTTATTTTAAACCAAGGAATAAAAAGCATTGTCACTGGAATAGCGACGAGCAATAAGCAAAATATTGCATAAAAAATAGAGCCCAAGCTGTGCCGTTGAATGACTTTTACGCCATTAACTTCCTTAATTTTCTTCTTCATATTTCTATTTTATTATACACAATACGATTGTGTTTGAACTGGGAAAAGTATTTTTCCTACTTTTTTTAATGATTAAACTTTTCAGAAATGGATTGAAGTCTTTCTTTAGCTTTCTCAATTCCCTTTTCCTTGGCTTTTTGAAACCAATAACGCGCCTTCTCGAGATCCTTTGGCAAATACAAACCTTTTTCATAGAAAAGAGCGAGATTATACATCGAGCGAGCATCGCCCCTGTTGGCTCCTTGAGTAAACCAGTAGCTGGCTTTGGAATCATCTTGTTCCACCCCCTGGCCTTTGGAATACATGATGCCAAGGTAATAATCGCATTGCTCATCTTTAAGCTCGCTGCCAGCCATAAAATAGTCAAAGGCTTTATGGAAGTTTTGTTTAGTGCCTAACCCAACATAAGAACTATATCCGAGAAGATGATAGATATTTTTCGCTCCTAAGTCTCTAGCTTTACGAAGACAGGCATAATACTTCTCGTCATCCTTTTCCACTCCGAGACCTTTTTCATACAATTTAGCGAGAGTAACAAGGGCTTTGATATCTTGGTTATCTGCTGCTTCTTTAATAAGAGAAAAACCTAATTGTTCATTCTTTTGGCAACCTAGGCCATGGACATAGAGCAAACCAAGATTATGTTTTGCTTTGTTATCGCCACGATTAGCGGCTGACTGATATAGCGCAAATGCTTTTGAATAATCAATACCCGTGCCAATCCCTTTCTCATAGAAAAATCCCAATCGTCTTTCGGCGCTTGGATATTGTTTTAAAGAGGCGCGATAAATGATTTGGAAAGCCAAGTCTGGTTTTTCCATTTCTATATAGTAATCAGACAATTCTAAGGTGGCTTTAACATCTCCCACTTGAAGAGCTTGCATTTTTAGTGACTCTAGTTCTTTATCGGTCATAACACTAAAATTATAGCATAAATATCAAAAAAAGAAAGAGTTTACTCTTTCTTATATTTGTTTTCTTTTTAAGATGGCATTTCGCATTTCTTTTTATTTAAAAAGGTCTAAAAGCGAAGAAATGCGAATATAATTAGAGGAATTTTTAAAAGCATTTGTGCGATCAACAAGGATGGCTTCAACCCCAGCATTATTCGCCGAAACGGTGTCATTAATCGCATCTCCAACATAGACTACTCGGTCTTTTTTACCTTTGTATTTGAGAGCTTTCAAAGCTTCTAATATTGGTTTTGGAGAAGGCTTAAATTCATCGCTTTCTTGATTTCCAACATAGATGCTGAAGACATCATGAGAGATATTGAATAAATCTAAAACTTCTTTAACGTGAGGTACGTTGTTGCTTGTAACAACTCCGCAAGGAATGTTGTTATCTTTTAGATAGTTTAACATCGGAAGAGTATCGCTAAATAGTTCGGTTAATTCAATGGATTTGTGCGAATTTAAATAAAAGTTTAGACGTTCAACAAAATAGTCTCCTTGTTCCTTTTTTCCGCCTTTTTCATAGAATGATTGCTCAATAGGTTGACGTGAGAAGGTCAAACATTCTTTTCGAGTAACTGATATACCGATATCTCCAAAAGAATTAGTAAATACATAGACCAGAGAATTAAGGCTGTCAACTAGGGTTCCGTCAAAATCAAAGAGGTATAAATCGTAAGTTTCCATGTGTATTATGTTAATGAATTTTAAGTGACTCTACAAGTTAAAAGAACGCTCATCTGCGTTCTTTTGGCATTTTTATAATTATTTAATTAATCAATCTTATCTTTAACAACTTCACTAATTGTTTTTGCTAGAGAAGCAACATTTTGCAAGTTGCTTGGAACAATGATTTTTGTGGCTTTTCCGTCGGCAACTTTTGCCAATGCTTCATAACTTTTTAAAGTTAGTACAGCAGAGTCTGGTTTTGCTTCTTTTAAAGCTTTTAGACCTTCAGCTTCGGCGTTTCGAATCATTTTGATTCCTTCAGCTTCGGCTTCACGGACTTTCGTAATTGAGATCGCTTCAGCTT
>JAQVAY010000012.1 GCA_028690575.1 Bacilli bacterium
GCCACAATAAAATTATACCCAAAAACGAAATTAAAGTCATTTTAAAGGCAATTTTTTTATTGACAAGTTCGTATGCGAACCTTAGACTATATGAACTATGAAAAAAGAAAAGCTTTGTCCACCAAATCGAGAACCAGAACTGCTTGGTCTATTCCGCTACCTAAGCAAACAGTTGGATTTATCATTTAACGCCAGATTGGAAAACTCAGGATTAACAAGCCAACAGGGTCGAGTGATATTTTATATTCATTATCACAACATGGTTTTGAACGAAATCATTAAACAAAGCGATCTAGAACGCCACTTCCACTTAAGTAAGTCGACGGTCAGTGGGCTGGTTAAAAGATTAACCAATAATGGATTTATTGAGAAGGCTGATGTGCACCATCACTACGCCATTAGTCTCACCGAAAAGGCTAAATTAACAATAAATAACTTTAAAAAAGCTAACGAGGAAACGAGAGACAAACTTCTAAATGGTTTCTCAGAAGAACAAAAAGAAGAAATGATAAAATCATTAAAACATATGATTGCGAATATGGAGGCTCAAAAAGATGTGGAATAAGATTAAATTGATTTTAAAAAGCGTTAGACAATATAAGAAATACGCAATATTAACACCCTTATTTATGGTCGGTGAAACTCTTTTAGAGAGCTGTTTGCCTTTCATTATGTCCCTCTTCATTGATGTGGTTTTGAAGACAAGCGGTATCAGCGATTTTACTACTCTTTATGAAACGAGCAATCTTCCCTTTAAAATCAGTTTGATGTGGTTGATTATCGCTATGGTCAGTATGGCAATTCTTTCTTTATTTTTTGGAATTATGGGTGGTCGATACGGCGCCAAAGCTTCTGTCGGATTAGCCACTAACTTGAGAGCGGACCTTTTCCGCAAAATTGAGTCTTTTTCATTTGCCAATATCGATAAATTTTCCACCTCTAGTCTCGTTACCCGCATGACAACTGATATTCAAAGCGTTCAGCAATCATTCCAAATGTTAATTCGCATTGTCTTTCGTGCGCCTTTAATGATGATATTCTCCGCCGTCATGGCGTTTGCCACTGGAGGACACGTCGCTTGGATTTTTATCGCCCTCATTCCCATATTAGGAAGCGGGTTATTCTTTATTATTCGCGGAGCTATGAAAATCTTTACCAGGGTTTTCAAAAGATATGACAAACTAAACGAATCCGTTCAAGAGAACGTCTCAGGAATTCGTGTCGTTAAATCATTTGTCCGCGAAGAATTTGAAAAAGAAAAATTCAACAAAGCTAGTGATAATGTCACTTATGACTTTGTAAAAGCCGAAAAGCTGATTTCTTTAAACAACCCTTTAATGAACACCACCGTACATATTTCAAATCTTCTTGTCGTAGGTATTTGTTCCTATTTAATATCTAAAACAGCTGGTTGGGATCCAAGTGGTGAAGGCCGACCCATTTTTAATGGAGTGTCGGTTGGTCAACTTTCTGCCTTACTAACTTATGGAATTCAAATTTTGATGTCCATATTGATGATTGCAAGCATTCTCGTCATGTTTGCGATGTCACTTGAAGCCATTCGCCGCATCGGAGAAGTTCTTGAAGAAAAACCGAACATCGTCAATCCAGAAGACCCCATTATGGAAGTCGCAGATGGCTCAATTAGTTTTGATAATGTCGATTTCAAATATTCTTCTAAAGCTGAGAAAAATACTCTAGAAGATATCAATATTCATATCAAGCCCGGCCAATTTATCGGCATACTAGGTTCAACCGGTTCAGGAAAGACCAGTGTCGCCAATCTTATTTCCCGCCTCTATGATGTTTCAGATGGAGTAGTTAAGGTCGGTGGTCAAGATGTTCGTAAATATGACATCAAGACACTTCGCAACAATGTCGCGGTCGTCTTACAAAAGAATGTTTTATTCTCAGGTACCATCGCCGACAACTTGAAATGGGGTAATGAAAACGCCACTCCAGAAGAGATGACAAGAGCCTGTGAAATAGCCCAAGCTCAAGAGTTTATCTCTCAGATGAAAGAAGGATTGAATTCTCACATCGAACAAGGTGGATCCAATGTCTCAGGCGGGCAGAAACAAAGATTATGTATCGCTCGGGCAATTATTAAAAAACCAAAGGTATTAATTCTCGATGACAGCACCTCCGCAGTTGACACAAAGACTGATCGTTTAATTCGCAAAGGATTAAAAGAGGATCTTCCCGAAATGACCAAAATTGTCATTGCACAACGTATTTCTTCTATTGAAGAAGCGGATCAAATTATTATCTTAAATGATGGAAAAGTGAATGCTATCGGAACACATGAAGAGTTAATTGCTCATAACAAGATTTATCAAGAAGTGTATTACACACAAAATAGAGCAGGAGGTGAAAAATAATATGCCACCAATCAGAATGAGAGAGAGAGGCCGCGCCAAAAAAGGCACGATGCTTCGCCTTCTTAAACAATTATTTAAGCTATACCCTGGACGCCTTATTATCAATGCTTTCTGCATCGTTTTTAACGTTTTCGCTAACCTATGCTCATCCATCTTTAGTGGATTGATTGTCAGTATCCTAAACGCCGCTATTAAAGAAAATGGCGGAACCTTTAATATCTTTGATATTACAAGAATGTATACCGGATCGGCGATGGGAAATAGTTTCACCATTACTTCAAATATCCCCATTCTTCTCATTGGGATGGCTAGTATCTATTTCTTAGGTATCTTTGCTTCTTGGTGGTGGACTCGCTCAATGGCGATTATTACTCAAGACTTCCTAAATAAATTTCGCAAGAAGTTGTTTAATCACATGCAAGATCTCCCAATTAAATATTTTGATACCCACGCTAGAGGCAACACCATGTCAATCTACACTAATGATATCGATACAATTCGCCAATTTATATCCCAATCTTTACCAGAAATACTTCGCACCACTTTAGCCGTGAGTTTCAGTTTAGCTCTGATGCTCATCAATAGTGTGTGGATGACTATTGTCGTGTTATTAGGAACTAGCGCTGTCTTATTGAACACCAAGTTCATCGGCGGAAGAGCCAGCAAATTTTTCATCAAACAGCAAAAGGCTATCGGAGCAGTGGAAGGTAATATTGAAGAATCCATCAATGGCTTAAAAGTCATCAAAGTCTTCACCCATGAAGAAAAATCAGCCGAAGAATTCGATAAGCTAAACGATGAATTATCCTCCTATTCAACCAAAGCTAATATCGCGGGAAACATTACGATGCCCATTAACGGAAACATCGGTAATTTCACTTATGTTCTCACCGCGTTTATGTGCTTCTTAATCTTTGCAGTTCCTGGTTTTAGAAATCTCACTCTTACTAGTGGCTTAGTCGATATGCATCTCAACACCGAAGCCTTTGGCTCCACCATTGTCACGTTCTTAATGCTCAACCGTATGTTTAATAACAACATTGGGAACCTATCACAGCAAGTGATGTTTATTGTGATGGGTATGGCGGGAGCCTCTCGTTGCTTTGATTTATTGGATGAGAAGCCGGAAGTCGATAATGGTTATGTCTATCTCACTAATGTGATTCATAACGAAGATGGAACCTTCACTGAATCCGAAGAACACACTCATTATTACATGTGGAAATATCCTCATAAAGATGGAACGATTGAATATCGCGAATTAAAGGGCGATATCATTCTCGACCATGTTGATTTCGGTTATAAAGAAGATAAATTAGTCCTTAAAGACTTATCAGTTTATGCACGACCAGGACAAAAGATTGCTTTAGTCGGGGCAACTGGGGCAGGCAAAACCACAATTACTAACTTAATTAATCGTTTCTACGACATCGCAGATGGAAAAATCCGATACGATGGCATAAATATCAATAAGATTAAAAAGGCCGACCTAAGAAGGTCTTTAGGCATTGTTTTGCAAGACACCAATCTTTTCACTGGAACGGTCATGGAAAATATCCGTTATGGCAGACTGGAAGCCAGTGATGAACAAGTCTATAACGCTGCCAAAATCGCTAATGCCTATGATTTCATCACTCGTTTGCCCAATGGTTTTAACACCATGCTCAGTGGAGATGGATCAAATCTATCACAAGGCCAAAGACAATTGCTTTCCATCGCTCGAGCCGCTGTGGCGGATGCTCCAGTGATGATTCTTGATGAAGCCACTTCATCGATTGATACCCGTACAGAAAAACTCGTTCAAGATGGGATGGATAAATTAATGGAAGGCCGCACCGTCTTTGTCATCGCTCACCGTCTTTCCACTATTCAAAATAGCGAAGCCATTATGGTTCTCAACGATGGCGAAGTTATCGAAAGAGGAAATCACAAAGATTTAATCGGTGTGAAGGGAATGTATTACCAGCTTTATACGGGAGCCTTTGAGCTCGAGTAAAAGCTATTGCTCAGTTCTTACCAAAGGAAGATCCGCTCGCGGATTTTCTTTTTTTATGATTGTTAAATAAATAATTAGCAAATAAAGACCAGCCACTAAAGCCACTCCTGCGTTGGCGAGGAAGTAAATAGGGAGATTACTTGTATTAGGAGCCAGGAAGTTAAAGATAGTGTCATTAATCGTGTTAAACAAGAAATGGAAGATGATACACATCGATATGCTTCTTCCGTATTCATAAATGAAGCCAAGGATAATACCTAATCCAAAGGTATAGATAATTTGAATGAAATAGGAGGGGTCAAAAGTAATGAGATAGTTGGTGATGTGAAGGAGAGCAAAGATGCCCGCGCTGATGATGATGCGCCAGAAGCGAGACTTCACTTTGTCTAGATTTGGTATGAGCAATAAGCGGAAGATTACTTCTTCTTTTAAAGCCGTAAAAACCGTGAGGGTCGCGTAGAGAAAAAATGTCCAATTCATTGAACCCATAATGTCAGAAGGCACAAAAGCTAAATAGGCAAAATTGGATGCACTGACAATGATTAAAGGAATGAACAAAAGAATGTTTCTTTTTACCGGCTTAAAAGGGTAGGTTTGCAGCACACTTCTTTTCTTAGAGTAAAAATAGACAAAAATTAAAAAAGCGATGTTCATCGCTGAATAAGTAAAAAAATAAACCCAGGTATTCTTAATGAAATCGCTGAGGGGAAAAGTGTTAAGAAAGATAAAGACAAAGACAATTAAAAGCCAGTCGAGAAATTTACGCTTTTCCATTTTTTTGATCCTTGAAAATGAGATGTTTAAATAAGAAATAGAGAGGAATCGCTAAAGCAAGCAGAACTATTGACCAGATTTGACTGGGCGAAAAAATGCCGATAAACGCTCCTCTTTCATCTCCGCGAATAAATTCGATAAGGAAACGGAAGATTCCATATGCAATAAGATAGACAACGAATGTATATTTGAATGATTTCTTAAAGGCCAAGAGGATCAAAAAAGCAGTGAGAATAAAGAGAAAAATTGACTCATATAGTTGGGTGGGAATAAATGTTTTCCCTGCGGAAGGGAAATAGATACCATACCATTCAGTGGTTTCTAAGCCATGACAGCATCCTTCTAGGAAACAACCAATTCTACCTATCGCGTGGGCTAATGTGATACAAGCGGGAGCAATAACTAAAACTTTTGTGATATCGCCCTTCGAGTGTTTGCGAATAAATATTTGATAGATAAGTAAATAGCCAAAGACACCACCAAATAAGCCACCATAAAAAGTCATTCCCCAGGTCCATTGATAGGAGGAGGAATCTTGAACAAACTCATAAATATTTTGAAATAAAATAGCGAAAATTAAGCCGCAAGCAATGGCAAATGATCCACAAATGACGATATCCACCATTTCTTCTTTGCTGGTCTTTTTATAACGAAGAAATAAGTAGAGTAAGACAAAAGCTGCCACCAGAGCGAGGACCATCATCAGGGAATATGAATCAATGAAGCCAAAAATTATTGGGTACATATTAAAGTTATTATACACAATTATTAATTTCGTTAATAAAAAAGGGTTAATCATTAACCCATATAATTTAATTGATGGATGCTTCTATCAGTTTATCTTGGTGAAATCATCCAAATCCGGATGATGACGTTCAAAATTATTTGAGATAGTAATCTGATTCTTAATGTATTGTGTCTCTTGAATCTCATAGTAGAAATAGTTGGCTAATAGATAATTGGTAAAAGTGGTATTCAAAACGAAGGTGAATTGGTTGCCACTATGGATTTGATTAAGCTTAAGATCAACTTTTAATGATCCTTCGCCTGCTGATTTAATCGAAATCTTCTGGGTGTCAAAAGAATCGCCTGTCTGGTTATAGAAATCATCGTTTAAAAATGGGTTGGTCATTCCGGCAGTCGTGACACTTACGAGAAGATAGTCGAGTGATTCTTTACCCAAATATAAGTTTTGAAAACTATCTCTAATATCGACAAATGTGGTATCCGTTTCAGCATCGAATGCCGTTTCTGTGTAGTTTTTATGACCTTTACCATCATCTGATACGGTATATAAAAAATCTTCTTTGACATAAGTCCATTGTTCCGAAAAAGTTTCTGAATCTGTTCCAGATACCTTATTAAAGGCAGTGACTTTTTGATAAGCGTAATGATGATCGACATCAACGATAACATTTTGCCAGATTTGTTTGATTTGAGTGGTCTTTGTGGGGGTGACTTCTTCCACAGTTCTTTCAATCGAAAAGGCCGAAGGAGCGACAAACTCTGCGCTCACTTGTTGGGCCCTAATATTGTTTCCTTGAATCAAACCTTCGCTTAATGACAAAGATGATTCCGAACCGCAAGCGGTCAGGAGTGAAACAAGACCTAAACTGATAATTGATTTATACTTACTATTCATGTTGATTTCCTAGTGCTTACTTATTTTATGTCATTTAGTTTTGTATTTGTATCTTTTTTGGTAAAAAAGAAAATATCTATGCAATAAATTTTGTTTCAATAAAATGCTCAATAAAAAAGCGGAAGAATCTCTCTTTTAAATTAGATTCGATAATTGAGGAGGCTTTTTTGCGGAACTTCTCGAGTGTTTTTTCAAGGAAAGTCCCAGCTTCATGTTGGGCCCTTTTTTCTTCGATGGTCTTTTTTATTAGTTCAACAAAAAGTTCATAAGAATAAACTGGTAAGTCATCGGAAATATTTAATTCTAAAGCGAGAAGTTCTAAACTGCGGACAAACAAATCTTCATCATCCATGGTCTTTTTGCGGACATCTTTAAAAATCAGTTCAATAACTTGATCAGATTCCGCTCCGAAGCAGTTAATTATCTTACTGAAATATCGATGAGAAGGAAAATCTCCATCAAAGGTAAAAAAGAACCCCTTAAGTTTGCCAAAGTGTTTCATGACATCGTGATATCCTCGCGTGATGTTCTTTTGAATTGGTTCTTGTTCAAAGTTTAAAAGCGAACCTAAAGAAACATAAGGAGCGATGTAAGTGACATTTTCGTATTTCAAATACGCCATATGTTGGGGGTTCAAAGAAAATAATCGCATATCAATGGTGATGACCTCATCCGCCCCATATTCAAAAGCGAGAGTCATCGGAACATTATCGGTATAAAAACCGTCGATGTATTTGACTTTGTCAATGACCTCAGGAGGAAAAACTGGCACACATGCACTAGATGCGTGCAAGTAAGGTATAATCTTATCTTCAGGAAGATCGTTAACACATAGAAAAACAGGCTTTAAACCTGAAAACTTGGTGACGACAATTCCTAATTTTATTTTGCTATTTTTAAGTTTGTTAATATCGAGAGAGTTTTTAACTAATTCTTTAAAGGGGGTTATATCGGCAGACAATCCGTTTTTGAAGTAGATTCCCGCCCATTGGGTAAAATCGCTCAAAGAATAAGAGTAGCGATTACCAAAGATTAAATCTTTGGAAATACTTAATCCGTTTTTCATCACTTTATTGGCGGTTATGCTATTCCATAATGCCTCTGCTTCGTTCATCATTCCACTGGCATAGAAAGCGCCGTTTAAGGCTCCGATTGATGTCCCAGTGACAATATCAAAAGTAAAGCTCAATTCATTTAAGGCTTTGATTGCTCCGACCTGATAAGCACCCAAAGAGCCACCTCCGGCTAAAACAAGCGCTAATTTTTTAGTCATTATTTCACATATCCTTTAATGCTAAATAGGCTATTTAAGACATCGACAAAGCTCATTAATCCATCACCAGATTTTGCTCTTCGCTTTTCAATATTTGAATTGGTAAAAGCGAAACATCTCTGTTTGATGTCATCCCAGTTGTAATCAGAAAAAATAAAATCAGCAAATTTTTGACCTTCCGCCTCTCCAATATCAATCATCTCGTTTAGTTTATCTTTAGATAAAGAGAAGGAAGTAATGTCTTTTTCTAATTCGAGAGTGACATCAACATCGATGACAATCGTCTTATCAGGAAACAGTTTGACTGGGGGATAGTATTTTGGATAGCAATGCAAGATGATTACCATGTCTAAATCTTCGTGGAGCATCGGATAGATAGGAATATTATCAGTCGCTCCACCATCGATAAAAAGGGCGTTTTTATGAAGGCGGTGGGGTCCATTGATCATTGGGAAAGACATTGAAATATTCAAAGTGGTGCGAATATCATTTCTATCCATGTTGTTCAAATAGAAATAATAGGTATTGAGACCCACTACCTTTGTGCCTGTCACATAGGTTGGCAAAGCCATACCGCCATTTTCGACCGCATTAAATATTTTGTTAAATAAACTATTTCGGACATAAAGAGTTAAGGCTTTGGTTGATTCAATATCGAACTTCCGATAGAGATTGAGCATGTTGTCATATGTCTTACAAGAAATGGAATAAGCATTAATTGAGCCAATTGAAGAAGCGGAAAGCATCTTAATTTTTTCGTAGCCTATTTTTTCAACGATTTTTTTGGCAAAGGCGAGTTGAACTGCTCCGCGAGCTAAACCGCCAGAAAGGACAATGCCAATGTTTTTTACCTGTTTATTTTCCATATGGCCTTCTCGTCTCAGAAATCACGCGAGCAGCAATGAAAAGTGTGGTGTTAAATAAGAATAGAGATGTCGCGATGAAGGAAACATAGACGATGATTTTATCAAGTAATGAAATGGTTTCAGTGGATTGGAAAGTTAAAGAGATAAGGAGAAAGATGAGAATAACGAGGGAAAAAAGCCAGTTTAATAGGCCATCTCCAATCGTTTTTAATGGTTGAATGCTCTTTCTTTCCGCGATGCAAAAAGTTGTCGCGGTAATTGTGCTAATGATGAAATATAAAGGGATAACAAAGTAAGCCATTGTCACAAATTGAGTCGGGAGTAAGATGAGCAATAAAACAAATAAGCCAACGGCGAATAGATTTATTCTTTCAAAGGCGTGCATTAGTCCTTTTGACCGTGTCAACACTCCAACAATGGTCATTAAGCCTAATCCAATCACATAGCCATAGATCGAAAAATAGTGACCAGAATAAAAACCAAAAAATAAATCGAGGATGATTCCGAGAAGGAAAAAGTTTACACAGATGATATAAATAATTGAACGAACGGACATTCGAGAATAATTGCCTAATGGAATATATCTATCAAAAAATGACATTTTCTTCTTTTTTACAAGATTTCCACAGTAGGGACAAACATCTACTTTTTTATTATAAATAAAACCACACTTATCACATTTCATATTAATCTCCGATATAAGATATCTTATTTAGTATAAACATAATTTAGACATTCTTAAAGAACGATTAGATGAAACTAATCCTCGATATATGGATAGGAGTGGCAATTAATCGTTCTGCCACACGACTTTTAATCGACCGACATTGCTATTGACTTGGTCATCAGCATAAAAATCAGGGACAGCCGATCCAGTAGGAGCGGTCGAGTTAAGCAAATCAATTGCAGTCTGGACAACAGTGTCAAATGTGAATTCAATATTAATCGATAAATCATCTTTGTCGATGCTCATCGTTTCATTACCAGCTAATGCTGAAGCAATCATGTCAAACAAAGCTGATACTAATTGACCTTCTGACTCAGAAATGGTTGTTTCTTCCGAATCAAATATGACAAGCTCACCATATAGAATTTGACGAGTAATAAATTTCATCGCAACTGATGAACCTGATGAAGGAGCGGTGGAATCATATTCCGTAACGAAGACAACATTGGTCTGGCATCCGTTGATGTTCAAGCCAACGGCTAAGTAGATAAAATCACCTTCGACATTAGAGACAAAGTTGCAGTAAAGATTATCAATTGTGATGTATTGTACAGTCGCCACTTCATCAATATAAGCACTGACAATGAAAGTCGTGCCAATCAAATCGATATTGGCTAAATATCCATTAAGTTCAGCTTCAGTGATATAAGAAAGCGTTGGATCAGGGCTGCTCTTGAAAGCAGTGATTTGGGGAAGTGTATATGAACTAAAATCAGGAATGTGGGTCAGCATAATGGTGGCTGGGTCATCGCTTGGTGGTATACCAGAGTTGTCATCAAAATAAGTGTCGAAATTTGTTTTAACGGCAGCGCTATCAGTAGCAACAATAGTGCCATTTTCCATCTTAGCTTCGGTATCATCGGCAGCGGCATCTAAAACGGTGGTCAAATCGAGATTGTATCCACCATCGATGTAATCGTTATTCATTAGTTGAGTAAGAACTAGTTTAGCTTGTAACTGACCGTCAAAATCAAAATCTAAGATATTCTTTCCTAATAATTCGGAAATGATTGAGAAATATAATGGGGTTGATCCTTCCCCTGTCAAGTTTTGAATATCAGCCATAAGATTTGCTTCTGGGTAGATAATCATTCTCTCTTTAATGTTAATCTCTAAATGGAGATAATCATCAAGAAGACCTTCAATATAATCGTCAGTAATATAATTAGAAACAATTGAGGCGGTGAAAGAAAGGAGACCTTGTAGACGACATAAAGCAATGTCTTTAATTTGAAAAATAAAGGCATTACTAACATCATCCTCACTTATCAGTGTCTTGATAATGACTTTAGATTTGAAGAAGCCAAAACTTAAATTGATATAGAAATCGTATTTTTCTCCATCAATTTTGACGTCCAGCTGTGGTACGTATTTTTTAACATCATCAGGGGAGGAACTGGTTACAGCGTAAAGAAGTTGATTAAGATCATCCTGTGTAATTACTAAATCTACTCTTTCGTCTCCGGGATCAGTGGTGTTGTCTAGAGAATCAACAAGAGAACTGCTGAAAATCTCATTGATTTCCATATCGGGGTCGACGTTAATTGCGTTTCTCGTTGGATCAAAGAATAATCCAAAAAATGTCGCGATAGGCAAAACAACAACAATTAGTAAAAAAATTAAAAAGCCAATCCATCCTTTGCTTTTTTTCTTTTTTGGGGCAGGAGTTGGTTGCTTAAATGAGCTTTCATTAACGGAAAAGGTATTATTTGTATCCATTTGCGTCTCCTTAGTGAGGTATGTTCAACTTTATTATAAACATCATCAGACAGATAAAAATAGTGATATGATTATTTTATTAAATACCAATTATATGAACACGATTAAAAAATTTTTCATCCGAGTATATCAAAAAATTCTATATTTTTTCACCCTGTTTTTAAAAATCAGAGAGCCAAAGGTCCTTATCGGCCCTGAGGCAATCGATAATTTGCCAAGTTTGCTCGACCAATTAAAAAAGAATAAAGCTTTGCTTGTGACCGATGCGACAATTTCAAGCCTTGGCCTAGCTGATCCTTTGATGACTTCTCTTGTTTTAAAACGTTTCCCTTTTGCTCTTTTTAATGAAGTCGAAGTAAACCCCAAGATTACGACAATTGAAAAGGGTTTGAAGATATATCTAGAAGAAGGGTGCGATTGTGTCATCGCCTTAGGCGGAGGTTCAGTCATGGACTGTGCTAAAGCCATCGCTGCTAGAAGTAGTAATCCTTCTAGAAGTGTAAGAGACATGCATGGTTTATTAAAAGTAAGACATAAGTTGCCGTTGCTTATTGCTATTCCCACCACTGCTGGAACAGGAAGCGAAACTACCTTAGCTGCTGTAATAACTGATGAAGAACATCAAGAAAAATACAGCATAAATGATCCTAAACTTGTTCCTGAAGTTGCGATTTTGGACTTTACACTTTTAAATAAACTCCCTAATCATTTAGTTTCCACTACTGGTATGGATGCATTAACACATGCAGTTGAAGCCTATATTGGAAAGGGCAACACTCCAAAAACAAGAAAATACGCTCTTTCAGCAACAAAATTAATATTTGAAAATATTGTAAAGGCCGCAACTGATGGGGATAATCTTTCCTATCGTTCAAATATGCAAATTGCTGCTTATCAAGCGGGCGTGGCTTTCACAAGAGCCTATGTTGGAACTGTTCACGCCTTAGCGCATGGATTAGGTGCATTTTATAATGTACCACATGGATACGCAAATGCGATAATCCTCCCAATTGTCTTAAGAAAATATGGCCATTCAGCAACCAGATCGCTTTCCCAATTAGCGGATGTCGTCTCTTGCCCCAAGATGGAAAAAGATAAAGATAAAGCTGATTGGTTTATCACTCAGATTGAAAATATGAACAAAGTTTTAGGAATTACAAATCGTTTTCATGAAATTATTAAAGAAAATGATATTCCTAAACTCGCAAATCATGCTTATAAAGAAGCTATTCCACTCTACCCAACTCCAACATTGTTCACCAAAAAAGAATTGGAAGAGTTATATTACGAAATTCGTGGGTAATAAAATTAATAAATTGTTTTTGGCTTAGTGAGTATTTTTCGTATTCCACCACGAGGATTATCACAATCGCCTTCGTATCGAGGAATAATATGCATATGGCAATGCATGACTGTTTGTCCTGCTTTTTCGCCACAGTTAAAGCCAACATTAAAGCCATCAGGGTGGTACTTTTCATCAATGTATTGTTTAACCTTCAAAGATAATTGATAAATGGCAGCAATTTCATCTTGTGTGAGATCAAAAAATGTTTTCGCGTGGCGCTTTGGAATTATTAAAGTATGGCCATCAGAAACTGGAAAATGATCTAATATGGCAAAAGCAAAATCGTTTTCAAAAAGAAAGTCTTTGTTTTTATTGATAAAGCAAAAGGGACAATCCATTATAAAATCTTCACATTTGTTAGTTCTAAAAAGTCAGGAAGCGTTTCACACCAAGCACAAAAATTGTGCCATTCTGTTAAGCGGTGAAATCGACGTTGAATATACATAGTTTTTAATTGTTGGTAATTGGTTGTCATCGTCGCTCCAAGACAAAAGCCACAAGGTAAAGAGGCAACTAATTCTCTCCATTTACTGGCCTTTTCAGGAGAATCATCAGGTATTTGCAGGTATTTTTCTTTTAATTTTTCAACTAAGGCGAGCACTTCCGGATTAGTATCGCTAACTGCTTGAGTTCTAACATCAAATTTTAATAAGCAGTGCATTGTAGATTGGCTTGAGACAAAATCAAACCAGTGATAACGTTGAGCTTGCTTCCACCAATAAAGAGGGGCAGTAACATCCATTTGGACAATAATTCCTTTGAGAAAATTATCATGGCCCAAGCCGTTTCTAGCACTGCCTAATTTTTGGGCTCTTAAACGATCTTTGTCGGTGACATCTCCGTCATCGATTATTGTGCGCATTGGATTTCCAGATGCTTTATAAGCTTTGTCAAGGCCGAAGACAGAAGTATTCTTAATGTTAAATTCCATAATTATCTCCTACAATTTCTAATAGATTTTCAAATAATGCTAATCTTGTTAATAGACCTACTCCTCCAGGAACAGGGCTTTGAAACTTAACGGGCAAATCAGGAATGGCGTCCCCATGTAGTCCAGTTTCATCTCTAGTAATGCCTACATCCATAACGATTGCTTCACTCTTATATTGGAAAGTGTGATCTAAGAAACCTTTTTTCCCAATTGCAACAACAATTATGTCGGCGTGGGAGATATAAAATTCTTTATCTTCGCGGCTTGTTTTTGAATGAAGAACGGTGACATTCGCGCTTTCTTGAAGCAATAAACGAGCCATTGGCTTTCCAACAATATTGCTTCGTCCAAGAACGAGCGCGTTTTTGCTTAAAATAGGGAACTGTTCATGATGAAGAAAATTCATGATTCCTTTTGGGGTACAAGGAGAGAGTTTGCTCAAAGGATGGAAACCATCAACATCTTTATGAGGGGCAATCGCCAATTTAATTTTGTTTTCGTCAATTTGCTTCGGAAGAGGCATTTGAACGATGAAACCATCAACAAGCTTGTCGTTATTGAGTCGGTCAATAACTTTTAAAACTTCTGCTTCACTGGTGTCGATAGGAAGTTTAATAAGTTCGGCTTTTACGCCTAATTCAAGAGCGTCTTTCAATTTTCCATTCACATATGCGGTGCTCCCAACATCTTCATTTATTTGAACAATAACTAAAAATGGAGGCTTAGTCATTTTGCTGACAGTGTCTTTAATCTCTTCTTTTCTAATTTTCACATACTCTTTTATGGTCATTTTATTTTACCGAAATCGCAATTTCTCTTCCTTCGTATTGACGTATTTTTACTCCTGCTAAGTTAAGCATTTTCATAGATGCTTGCACAGCAAAAGAATCTTTATATTTATTTGAAACATAGACAATTTCTTTAATACCAACTTGAATGATTGCTTTAGCGCATTCATTACACGGGAATAATGAGACATAAAGTGTACATCCGCGTAATGCGGTCCCGTTTCTGGTGTTTAAAATTGCATTCATTTCAGCATGACAAACATATAAGTATTTGTTATTGAGACCTTCGCCTTTTTCCCAAGACAATTGACAATCATCGATATGACGTGGCATACCGTTATATCCGATTGACACGACTTTTTTATCGTCATCGACAATGCAGGCTCCGACTTGAGTGCTGGGATCTTTACTTCTTAAAGCAGAAAGTTGAGCAATGCCCATAAAATATTCATCCCAATTAATAATTAATTTTTCCATGGATTAATTGTAGCAAAATACAAAGGCTTATCATAGTTTTTTATATATAAAAAGAATGACTAGATGTGTCAATGTGTTCTATAATAGTATAACAATGGAATTCGTTGGAATTGATACATTTTCACTTCTTGACTTCGATAATTACGTATCAGTAGTTTTATTTACTCCTACATGCAATTTTCGTTGCCCTTTTTGCCACAACGGTGAGACTGTTTTGAAGAGCAATAAACAAATTTTCTTTGATGAAATTCTCACTTATTTAAAATCAAAAAAAGGACTAATCGATGCAGTAGTTATTAGTGGGGGAGAACCAACCCTCATGCCTGAGTTAAAACAGAGAATTCAACAGATTAAAAAGCTTGGTTTTTTGGTTAAACTTGATACGAATGGTACAAACCCAAAATGTCTAAAAGAATTAATCGAGAATAATTTGCTAGACTATGTTGCGATGGATATTAAAAATAGTTTACCAGCCTATCCAAAAACGTGTGGTGTTTCTCAAGTTAATGAAGGGGAAATTATTAAATCTATTGAATTATTGAAGGATAATAAAGTTCCTTACGAATTTAGAACAACTCTTGTTGAGGAATTTCATGATGAGAAAAGCATTAAGGGAGTTGGTGAATTAATCATTGGCGCCAAAATTCTTTATTTGCAAAAATTTGTAGACCGCGATGGAATTATTGAAAAAGGACTTCATGAAGTCCCTTTAGAAATTGCACAAAATTATCAAGATTTGCTGGAATATTATGTTAATGATGTAAAATTGCGTGGTTATTAACCAATATATTTAATCGCTTCAAGAGCAGCAATCGCTCCATCATTAATGGCTGTCACGATTTGTCGGACAGTTTTTTTACGGGTATCTCCAATAGCGTATAGACCATCGGTTTTGGATTTCATATTGTCATCTGTAATAATAAAACCCTTCTCAAGATCTACTAAATCTTTATATATCTCGTTGTGGGGTAATTGCCCAATCGCAACAAAAACATTGTTTGTCTTATATTCACGAATGGAGTGGTCCTTGGTGTTTTCAAAAACTAAGCCAGTCAATTCATCGTCTCCTTTAAATTCAATTAAATTCATCCAGGGAGTAATGATAATGTTCTCTGTTTTCTTAACTTTTTCAATGAGAATTTCTTCTCCAAAAAGCTTATCAAATAGAGTAAACATGTAGACTTTAGGACAGTAATTAGAAAGCAACATTGCATATTGTAACGCAGTATTTGCGTCCCCAATTAAATAGGCGTCTTGGCCCTTGTAAAAAGCTCCATCACAAACAGCGCAGTAGGAGATTCCTTTTCCCGAGAATTTATCTTCATTGGGAAGATTCATATGACGGTGCGTGACCCCATTTGCGATAATGACTGCTTTAGCAAGATGTTCCCCATAATTTGTGGTGACTTTAAAAAGACCATTTTCTTTTTTAATCCCAGTTACATCTTCTAATTCAAATTCGGCCCCCAAATCACTAATTTGTGAGAACATTTGATCTGATAATTCTAGACCAGAGATAACTTTAATTGAGGGGTAGTTTTCCACTCTTGGTGAGGTTGCGATTTGTCCGCCAAAGTTTTCTTTTTCCAAGATTAAAACATTCTTGCCACTCCGAAGAACATATAATGCGGCCGTCATTCCTGCCGGACCACCACCAATAATTAAGACATCATGAACCATGCTTTTTTAAACTTTCTATATAGCCTTTAATGTTTGAGGCGTTCTCGTATACATCATATCCTTTTTCTGTTGGAACAATGAGGGTTGGTGCTTTGGTAATATCGTATTGCTCGGTCAAGTCACGTTGCTCTTCCGCATCAATGACGGTGTATTTGATTTGATCTTTATCTAAGAGCATTTTTGCCATCTTACAATTCGGGCATGTTTTTGTGGCAAAAAGAAGAATTTCTTTAGGAGTGGGTTTGACCTCTTCCTTTGGACCAGTTTCTTTATCGCATTGAACAGAGTGGGAAAGTTTGCTTTTTTCGATGTTATATTTTTCACGATTCTTGTATTCTTCGGTTTTGCCATCGTTCCAGTTTCGAACTGGACGATAATAACCAGTGATACGAGAATAAACTTCGGTTTCTTGTCCGCAGTGGGGGCAAGTAAATTGCTCACCAACCAAATAACCATGTTCCTTACAAATTGAGTATGTTGGGGACATTGTGTAATAAGGAATATGATAGTTCTCGGCAATTTTCTTTACTAAGTTCATGCAAGATTTCCAAGAAGGGAGTTTTTGTCCCAAGAATGCATGGAAAACTGTTCCGGATGTGTAGAGGGTTTGCAAACCATCTTGAACATCAAGAGCTTGATAAATATCAGAAGTAAAACTGACTGGTAAGTGAGAAGAATTGGTGTAATAAGGCGTGTGTCCTTCTTCGCTGGCTGTGATAATGTTGGGATATTGTTCCTTATCGTGTTTAGCTAAGCGATATGCAGTCGATTCAGCGGGAGTCGCTTCAAGATTATATAAATCACCATAGAGTTCTTGGTAATCAGATAATCTTTCTCTCATATGATTGAGGACGGCTTTTGTGAATTGGATGGATTCCGCCTGTGATAGATCCTTTTTTATCCAGCGAGCGTTTAAACATGCTTCATTCATTCCTACTAATCCAATTGTGGAGAAGTGATTGCTGAATGAACCAAGGTAACGTTTGGTATAGGGATATAAACCAGCGTCTAATAAAGCGGTAATGGTATTTCGTTTCACTTTAAGTGAGCGAGCGGAAATGTCCATAATTTTATCTAAACGAGTATAGAAATCTTTCTCATCAATTGCCAAATAAGCAAGGCGAGGCATATTGATAGTTACCACGCCGATGGAGCCAGTCGATTCACCTGAGCCAAAGAAACCACCGGATTTTTTGCGAAGTTCTCTTAAATCGAGTCTCAAACGGCAGCACATCGATCGAACATCACTTGGCTCCATATCACTGTTAACATAGTTAGAGAAATATGGGGTTCCGTACTTAGCGGTCATTTCGAATAATAGTTTGTTGTTTTCGGTTTCGCTCCAATCAAATGTTTTGGTAATAGAATATGTGGGGATGGGGTATTGAAAACCACGACCATTTGCGTCTCCCTCAATCATAACTTCAATGAAAGCTTTGTTAATCATCGCCATCTCGTTGACACAGTCTTTGTATTTGAAAGGCATTTCTTTACCACCGACGAGACAGTTGAGTTCGGCCATATCATTTGGAACAACCCAATCAAGGGTGATGTTACTAAATGGTGCTTGAGTTCCCCATCGTGATGGAGTATTAACACCATAAACAAAGGACTGAATGCATTGTTTAACTTCTTTAAAGGAGAGATTATCTTTTTTGACAAATGGAGCTAAGTAAGTATCAAAACTAGAGAAGGCTTGCGCGCCTGCCCACTCGTTTTGCATTATGCCGAGGAAATTGACCATTTGATTACATAGGGTAGAGAGGTGATTTGCAGGTGAAGAGGTAATCT
This sequence comes from Bacilli bacterium, assembly GCA_028690575.1. Taxonomy (GTDB): domain Bacteria; phylum Bacillota_I; class Bacilli_A; order RFN20; family CAG-826; genus JAAYDH01. Next base: position 18,391 of record JAQVAY010000012.1, read on the forward strand.
TCCCCACAACTCCGCCTAAACCTTCTTGGATGAGCTGTTTGAGGCTCCATCCGGCACAGTAACCGGTGAGCATTGATAAGTCATGAATATGAATATCGGCTTGGCGATGAGAAGCAGATATTTCTGGATCATATATTTCGCTTAACCAATAGTTGGCAGTGACCGCTCCAGAGTTAGACAAAATTAAGCCACCTACTGAATAGGTAACCGTGGAGTTTTCTTTGACTCTCCAATCATTAATCTTCAAATAATTATTTATAACATTTTTGTAATCGAGATTAGTCGCTCTAATTTCACGGAGTTGTTGATGTTGTTTGCGATAAATAATGTAGCTTCTTGCTACATCGACATAACCAGCTTGAATTAAAACAACTTCAACACTGTCTTGAATATCTTCGATATTGATCGTTTCTTCTTTTATCTTGGGGTTGAAATCAGCGGTGACACGTAGAGATAGCATCTCAATAATATCTTGATTATAGAACTTGTGTTCCGCCATAAACGCCCGCTCAATAGCCTTGCCGATTTTTTCGATTTTAAATTGTTCGAGGGAACCGTCCCTTTTTTTGACTTTTAACATAAAAAGCTCTCCTTTTTTAGGTGATAGAAAAACGCAAAAACGTTTTTAATGATAAGAAAGTGAAATAGATTATATATCCTATGACACTTGTGCCATTATCATATAAGAAATAATTGTACTATCAAAACCAAAAGACTTAAAAACTATACAGTGTATAAAAGATAACTTTGTTTGCCTTTACTAACTACTTTTCTTTGTTGTATTTTACTTCTTTTTTGAACATATAATTGATATAGGATAAAACGATGCATAAAAGTAATGAAGTAATCTATCAAATATTCCCCCGCAATCATTCTCATGAGGGCAATTTCATCAGTATCATTTCTGATTTGCCCCGTATAAAACAATTGGGCGTGGACATTATTTATTTAATGCCTATCAATGAAATTGGACAAAAGAATCGAAAAGGTCAGTGGGGTTCGCCGTATGCAAGTAGAGATTATTTTTCTATCTCCAGCGATTTAGGAACATTGAATGATTTCCAAAGACTCTGTCAAGAAACTCATAAGTTAGGTATGAAAATCATACTTGACATGGTTTTTAACCATACTTCCCCGGATAATGTTTTATTAAAAGAGCATCCCGAATTCTATTTTTACCGAAATGGAAAATTGGGAAATCGCGTTGGTGATTGGAGCGATATCATAGATTTAGATGTTGAAAGAATTGATACCCAGGACTATTTGATTAGTGTCTTGAGATATTGGATCAAACAAGGTGTAGATGGCTTCCGATTCGATGTTGCCACGATGATACCTTTAGCATTTTTCTCTAGAGCGAGACAAGAATTAGGAAAGCAGGTTATTTTCCTTGCTGAAAGTATTGACACATCGTTCTTCAATTGGCTAGCTAGTCAGGGTTATTACGCCACTAAAGATGAAGATATGATTCCGGTCTTTGATTCCCTTTATAACTATCATTGGTTTAGACAATTCGAGGGGTATCTGAAATATGGCAGCTCATTAAAATCAGTTGTCGATATATTAAACACACCTAGTAAAGTACTCAGAGCCAATTGTTTGGAAAATCATGATAACGAAAGAATCGCTAATTTACTCAATAAAGATAAAACACGATTAAGAAACGCTTTAGCGTTTGTCTTTTTCCTTCCTGGCTGTCCTTTTATTTATGCCGGTCAAGAATATGGAGTAGCACATAAACCAGAACTTTTTGAAAAAGACCCCGTTAACTGGAATGATAAGGATGAAGATATCTACCGCTTTATAAAATTATTAGTTAATCTAAAGCATAAGGATTCCAGCAAAGAACTAGATTCTATAAAAGTTTCTTTATTTGCCAAAGATGG
>JAQVAY010000066.1 GCA_028690575.1 Bacilli bacterium
GGCATGATATTCCGGTGGGTCTCGCGAAGATCCAGATGCCGGGGTATGATGAGTATTCGCAGGTGAATTTCCGGCAGGGTCTGTCGGAGAAGGAGAAGAGGGCGCTGTTTAAGGGGATGCGGGTGTACGGGTTTGATGAACTGCGGACAAACAGTCAGCGGTATTTCAAGTGCCGGCTGAAATAGAGGGGGTTTGGTGTCACGTTGGTTTTTGAAAAACGTGACACCTCTTTTCTGGAGGGAATTTGGTGTCAGGTTTGGAGAAATGGTGATGACACATAAATCCGGCTTATTTTGGCTGAATTTTTAAAAAAGAGGACATGTGGTGGGTTTATTGTGTTGTGTCAGGTTTTTCCCGAAACTCTCTTTGTTGTAGGAATTAGGGGTATATTTAGGGTTTTGAAAATTTTCCCAGGGTTTTGAGAAAAATGTGACACTAATTCATGGGATCATATCTCAGGAAGGGTATTGCCGGATGCGGACACATGAGAAATCCCCCCGCGAATAATCTCAGGTATCCACCCAACCCGACACGTCCAAAACCAAATCTCATGCAAAAAGAGTGATGTCAGTCTTCTCATAAGATGAACTGACCGCCGAAAGACGACAGCTTCATTAGAACCCATAGCCAATATGTACAAGTATTTTCGCGAGGGTATCCAAGTGGCCAACGGAGACTGACTCAAGATCTGTTCTTAAGTAGTTCGCGGGTTCGAATCCCTCCCCTCGCATTGTAATTAATACTGTTTTTATCCCCTACTTCACCGTTTGATCTCGAGCCCCAGCATCCTTGAGAGCAGTATGAAGTAACGCCTCTTCTTCCTCAGGAGGGCTTTCCCTTGAATATGATAACCGCGACCTCACAACCGTACGCAATGTAATAAAGCTACTGTTTGCCCGAATAGTTATGTAAAATAGAGGCAAACTATCAATTTTTTCCAAACGTGACCAATTTAGGAGATTTTCATGCACCTCTTGAGAGTTATTATATCTACTGATAATAAGCTAGCGACAGAGCTCAAAAAAAATATAATTTGGCTCTGTAAAAATTTTCTCATTTTTTCGTAATTTTGCAATTCAAAAAGTATATATAGTTAAAAAAGATAGTGATGACATGGTAGACTATGAATATAAAATGTGATATAAGCTTAAAGTGATCAATATGAATGAGATTAAAGTAGCAATTGCTGGTTTAGGTAACTGTGCATCATCATTAATTCAAGGAATTGAATATTATAAAAATATAGACGATAATTCTGGATTTATTCCTGGAATCATGCATAATTATTTTGGTAATTACAGAATAAAAGATATAAAAATTGTAGCAGCATTCGATGTCAATAAAAACAAAGTCGGAAAAGATCTTAGTGAAGCAATATTCACAGAACCAAATTGTACTTTAAAATTTTGTGAAGTTCCAAAAACCGGCATTAAAGTGCAAAAGGGACATTTATTAGACGGTTTAGGAGAGAATCTGAAAAAAATAGTCCCTGTAGATCCTCATCAAAGAGAGGAAAATGTAGCTAATATCTTGAGGGAAAGAAATGTTGATATCTTAATAAACTACCTTCCCACAGGCAGTATGAAAGCATCAGAGTTCTATGCCGAGCAAGCATTAATTGCTGGATGTGGATTCATAAATGCTATTCCGGAATTAATTGCTTCAAATCCCGAATGGGGATTAAAATTTAAAAATCAAGGATTACCTTTGGCAGGAGACGATATCAAATCGCAAATTGGAGCTACGATTGTAAATAGGGTATTAATAGATATGTGTCATAAGAGGGGAGTTAAGGTAGAGGAGAGTTATCAGCTAAATTTGGCTGGAAATACTGATTTTTTAAATTTTTTAGAGCCAGAGAGAGAGAAATCAAAATTAAGGTGCAAGAATGAAGCTCTTCAAAGCCAGATTCCATATAAATCATCCATAGGTGTAGCTTTAAACTATATCGAATCTCAAAAAGATAATAAAATCTGTTATATCTCCCTTAAAGGGATAAATTTTGGTGGAGCACCTGTAACGATAGATTTAAAAATGAGTGTTGAAGATTCTCCAAATTCTGCTGGGATAATGGTTGATGCAATAAGGGCGATGAAAATTGCCCTTGATAACGGAATTTCTGGATCATTGAATGATATTTGTGCATATTATTTCAAAAATCCCCCTGAGCAACATACTGATGATGAAGCCTATAGTATGGTGGAGAAATTTTTGAGTTCATATAAAATATTAAATTCATAGAGGGAATAAACTCAATAAGACCTGTGAAATAATAAGGAAAAAATCTAATTATGAAAACTCGGGTTACAGAAAATGAGAAAAAAATTGCATTAAAAGTCTCTAAATTACTATTTATCTGCTCCACAATTATAATAATTGTGACAGCAATCTCTATTTATATATTTTTGAATGAAATATTTACTAATATATTAATTTCAGTTCTTGGTGTTTTGTTCGGATTTCTTACATCAAGTCTATATTTTATAATAAGTCAATATCTCTCGAGAAAATATGAAATTGAAATTTATGCAAATAAACCACCCGATGAAGAAATTATCTCCGCAATAAAACAAATGGATTCAAATTATTTTCGATTCGGTATAACCTTACATGAAATGCACAATGGAGAGAATAATCAGAAGAAGTATCATGATGAAATAATCAATAATATAAAAAGAGAGAGAAAGCAAAACGGGAAGCTGACTTTAAGATTTCTATTATTGAAACCATACTCAAAATATATTGAGGCCCGCGAGGACGAGCAAGGAGAAGAGCGAGATACCCTCTCTGACCAAGTATTGAAAACAATTGATGAGCTCCATAATATTTACAATTCCATAAATACATTCAATTTAAACGAAAAGGTGACAATTAAATGTCACATTTATGAAGCTATGCCAACTATATCTGTATTTCTGATTGATGAAAGATTATTTGTTGGTCCATATATCCCTAGAGAACGTGGTTATAAGAGTCCTTGGATAGAGATCCCTGAAGATGAAATGAAAGCAATAAACAAGTATAAGCAGGCTTTCATTTCATTATGGAGAGAATCAGATAATGTAGATTTGTCAAAAAAAGGCGTTGAACAATTTAAAATGAGAATGGAGGAAGAGAGAAATAAAATGAGAATGGAGGAGGAGAGAAATAAAATGAGTGAGTTCAATTTAATCCCCACTCATTTTTCAAAAATTTAACTATATCCTTACTACTCATCAGGAATTTTTGCAATAACTACTATTAACTCGTTAGAGGATATTTACAGAATCAATAATTTAGTATTCAGTCGTTCATGACGTGACCACAGTAGGCACATCACCAACCAACTTGAATCTTCTTTCCTTCACCTATCTGTGCCCGCCCCTTTCACCGCCTAACCTCCACCCCCACCTCATTGCGCCGCAAAAATCCCGGCGTCCAGGGCGGATTATACCGCATCAAAAACACCTCTCCCGCCGGCTCTATCCCCGCGTCACGAAGCCCTTTCAAGAGCCGGGTCTCAACCTCCTTCACCTCCTCCTCACGGGTTTTTCCCTTAAACGTGATAACCGCGATCTCCCGCTCAGGCACCGGAACGATCCGCACCTTACGGTCCAGCGGCTCCGGGACCTCTTCCGGGGTTTTCCCCGCCGGCATCACAAACGACATCGTCGACGCATCGGAAACGACCGGCGCTGTCATCGGGATCTTTGCCGCCGTGATCACCGGAGACGTCATCGGGATCGCATTCTTCGCCGAGTTATTTCCCGTGATATAGGCAAACAGCAGATTGAACCCTGAATCATCACCCGACGTATCGACCGATGCAAACACCAGGGGCGGATACCGGCGAAACTCGATCTCTCCGACCCTTCCGGTCACCTCAAAAGGAATCGTCTTTGTCATACCCTCTCCTCCGCGGATGATGATCTTTCCGGCGCAGTTCTCATAACCTTCATACTATCCTGCTTCGCCGCAAAGACGAAATAGATTCCTGATGAGGCAGATTTCAGCCCCGGTCAGGTGAATAAATTTAATGCATCGAAGATCATTAACGCTATCATTATGAAAAGGCTGGAGGCGGCATTCGCCGTCATACTGATCCTCCTCTCACTTACTGCCGGCGTATCAGCACACTCGCCGGTACTGACCGGAGAAAACCAGGGAATAGACCATGCGTTCTCTGTCCAGGACCCGTTCAAATCCTGGGCGTTTTACGGCACATTTCCGGATGCAGGCTCGGTCT
>JAQVAY010000013.1:0-15529 GCA_028690575.1 Bacilli bacterium
ATGAAAGATATCGATGATGGATTTAAATTGGTTTTAAGTGAAAATAAAAAGTTTTTAGAAGAGAACGGCAAAAGCATTAACAACAGATTAACGCAAAGCTGTTTTGATTATTACTTAAGCTAATTGCCAGGTAACAGTTGTTCAACCGGTGGTGGAAACGCCATCTTTTTTATTATATTAAATAAATAAAATTGATAGAAATATAACTTATAAATCTTTAACCTTATATTTCTTTAACTGTTTTCTAATAAATTTAGTCAAAATAAAAACCTCTTGTAATGAGCTCCATGTAATAAACATCGGAGAGGTTGTGAATAACAATCGTAAAATATAGCACTTCGCATAATTTCCGTTATGTTAACCATTCATAAATTATTATAAGATAATATCAATACATATTTTATTGTAATATGTCAAAAAGCTGAATGTTAGATTAATAAATAAGTAAGTTTTCCACAGATAATTTGCATAAAATATCTACTGGAAAACTACTAATATTAAACACCACTTTTGAAGGCATTATCTACCGTTAACATATTTATATAGGCTTGAGTAATTAAATCTACTTTCCTATCGTCTAACCTATATGAATGAATAATATTGTCATCTTTTTCTTTGAATTCTGATTCATATCCAATCGCACATTTTGTATATATTCGCAATTTGTCGACTGAACGTATTTGATTGATAACAGCTAATGTACTATGAGTCGTTTTAAGGCATGGTATTATTCCTAAATCAATATCGCTCCGAGGATGACCACCATTTTTATTAGATTTTAATGGACAAACAATTACTAAAGGATTGTATTCTCCTGAATCGGCAAGCACCACTCCATAATGCCGATTAGAAAACTCAGCGTTAACATTTATTCCCCAGTCAAATTCTAAAATCTCTCCTCTTTTCAAATCGTAACGTAGTTTGTACTTTTCTGAAAAGGTCGAATATTCAAGTTGCCTTTTGATCCAATCTAGTTGCTCTTTTCTGCCAACCATTTTGCCTGGCACAGCGCGATCATCAAAGTCAACGTTATCAGTCCAGCGGTACTTCCCACTACCATAATAATTTTGGTCACTCATAAATAAGTTCCCCCCTCATATAACTTTAGTTATCCAGGAAAATGCAAAAAGTTGGAAAAAAAGTAAAAAAATAAGTAGCGCGCGTCTACTTATTTGTTAATATTGTTCTATTTGTTATTCGAAAATTTCATCAATTGGTTTCCCAATTAGATTGCTTGGCTTAGTAAGCTTAAAGTTTTTGAGGACGGTCGCGCCCATATCAGCAAACGAACTTCTCTCTTCGATATAACGTCCTTTAGTGAAGGATTTTGAATACATAAGAAGAGGGACTCTTTCTCTTGTGTGATCTGTGCCATGCCATGTTGGGTCGTTGCCATGATCAGCAGTGACAATTAATAGGTCGTCTTCTTTTAAGACTCCAATTAGTTCATTTAAACGAATGTCGAATCTCTCGATAGCTTGTGCATATCCAGGAACATCACGACGATGTCCATATTCAGAATCGAATTCCACTAGATTTACAAAGCAAAGGCCAGTGAAATCAAATTCTTTGGCCTGCTTAATGGTTTTATCCATTCCATCTTCATTGCTGATGGTCTTTTCAGTCTTAACGACACCGTATTGATCGAAGATATCGCCAATTTTTCCAATACAAGTGGTCATGAATCCATTGTCTTGCAAAACATTCATCATCGTCGGCTTTTCCGGTTTCAAAGTTAAGTCGTGTCGGTTTGGTGTTCTCTTAAAATTAGAGGCATTTGTGCCAATGAATGGTCTTGCGATAATACGTCCAACCATCCATTCGGGTTTCATACATAATTCACGGGCAATTTCGCAGCAGCGATATAACTCAGGCACACCTGTTACTCCCTCGTGAGCCGCAATTTGTAAAACACTGTCGGCAGACGTGTAGACAATGAGAGAGTTATCTCTCATTTGTTCCTCACCAAGTTCTTTCAAAATCTCTGTACCGGAAGCGGAATAATTACCGATGATTTTATGTCCGGTTCTTTTTTCGAGTTCAGAAATTAATTCAGGAGGAAATCCGGTATCCGTGAAAGTTTGAAAAGGCTTCTCGGTATAGATGCCCATCATTTCCCAGTGGCCGGTCATCGTGTCTTTTCCGTTGCTTTCTTCGCGAGAGGTTGTTGCGTAAGAGTGTGGGTGTTTAACTTTTGTCGTGCCCATAATTGGAGCAAGATCATTAATTCCCATCGCATTCAAAGTAGGGATGTTTAATCCATTTACTCCTTGCGAAATATGGAGGAAGGTATTGCTACCCGCATCGCCGTATTTTTCCGCATCAGGTTCAGCTCCTATGCCGACAGAGTCGGCAACAATTAAAAATATTCTTTTGAATTTAAACGCCATAAGGTTTCTCCTTGTTGACCGTAGTCATTATAAATTACTTTTTCCTCATATACAAATCATAAGCGCTCAAAATCCTCTTTGTTGAAACATGAGTATATATCTGCGTAGTTGCGACATGGGCATGCCCGAGCATCTCCTGCACCGCCACGAGTTGCGCCCCATTTTCTAGCAAGTGTGTCGCAAAGCAATGGCGGAGGGTGTGAGGAGAAATGGAAACTTCAATTCCTGCTGAAGCAGCGTACTTCTTTACTTGTTTAAAAAAGAATTGTCGAGATAATGGTTTGCCATACCTATTTAAAAATAGATACTTGCTATCTCTACCTTCGTTTTTACATCGTACTTCGTCGAGGTAACGAGCGATACATTCAATGGCATAATCTCCCAAAGGTACTTTTCTTTCTTTGGCTCCTTTACCAAAAACAGTGACTACTCCAGTTTTGAGATTCACTTTTCCTCTTTCGAGATTGAGAAGTTCACTAACTCGAAGTCCGGTCGCATACATCGTTTCCAGCATCGCTTGATCTCTAATACCTTCCGGTTTTTCGGTGTCAGGCATCTCTAAAAGGTGTTCAACTTCTTCAATAGAAAGGCAATGAGGTAGATGCTCAGGTTTTTTAGGGGTTTCAATCTCAGGTATTTCATCCTGAAGATATCCTTCTGTCTTTAAGAAAACAAAGAAACTCTTCGTGGAGGAAAGCCTTCGTAAAGCTGTTGAGGCCGATAAGCCAATGGAAAACTCATAACGGAGGAAATCTAGTAAATCAGTGCCTAGTAAGTCCTCAACTTTTTTTCGCTGATGGAAAAAGGCAAAGAATTGTTTCAAGTCATCTAAGTAAGATTTAACTGTTAAAGTAGATAATCCCTTCTCAGCGAGAATATATTGCTCATATAGTTCGGTGGCGTCTTTGATATCCATAATTATTTCTTTTTTTCCTTCGTACCGACTTCGGAAGCCCTCATAAGAGAATCTTTCTTCAATCGACGATTCAATTCATTGATAAGAAGGCGAGTGCGATTATCTTCTTCGGCCTTTTCAAAATCAAAAAGCGATATTTGAATAGCCATGTCTCGTGGATCAATTAATTTTTGCAATGTGATCCCAACGAGACGAACAGTCATCGAAAGGAAATTCTTTTCGTATAACTTAAGAGCGATACCTAATATTTGTTTGTAATCATTCGTGGGATTATCAAAGGTCAACGACTTATTATGAACCACAAAATCAGCTTCTTTGACCACAATTTGAATAGTTGAACCCATCTTGTTTTCTTTAATCGCTCGCGAAGAGACTTCCTCAGCTAATTGTTCAAACATGTGTTTAATTTCATTAAAATCATTAGTATCGTGATAAAAGGTGGAAGAGTTACCAATTGATTTTTGTTCTTCTGGTTCAGAGACAATCACATCCGAACCGCGTCCGTTAATCCAATCTTTAATAACTTGATAAAACTTTCCCATGATATTAATTAGATCAGAATCGTTATTGTCGCAGCGAAGAGCGAGATCTCCGATTGTATTAATTCCAACACTTCTTAACCTTGGCGCAGTCTTTTTCCCAATACCGTACATTTTTTCAATCTCGAGAGGATATAAAATGGCGGGAATATCGCGTTTACGAATAAAAGTAAGACCCATTGGCTTTTGATAATCGCTTCCCATTTTGGCTAAGAATTTTGTGGTAGCCACCCCGATTGAACATTTCAGCTGGGTTTTGGTAAAGAGATCATTTTGCATTTTTCGAAAAAATGCTGGAACATCATCCACTTTCTTAACTACTTCGGTAAAATCTGCAAAACATTCATCTACAGAGGCTATTTCAACAAGGGGGGTATATCTTTTCACAAATTTGAAAAACAAGCGGGAGAGGCCACTATAATAGCGATAATCGCCAGGTTTGATGATTAAGTTTGGGCACAGTTCTTTCGCCTTGAACATTGGCATACCACTGTGGATCCCAAATTTACGGGCTGCATAAGAGCAAGTTGAAACAATCCCTGAACGGCCATCATGACCGATAGCGACTGGTTTTCCTTCTAAACTTGGATCGCGAATTTCTTCGGCGCGAGCAAAGAAGGCATTTAAATCAATGTGAACAATAACTTTGCCCATCTATAAAAATATTGTAAACGATGTATTAGATTATGTTAACCAAAACTAGATAATTTTGATAATGTCTTCGGGAAGTAAAGCGAATTCGCTTTTTTGTTCTTCAATTGAGGCATGATTAACAAAGACAACAGGAATTGCTTTGATTATAACTTCACCTTTGAATTTTCTTTTCATAAGTTCTAAAGCTAAAGATTGAGAAAAACCATTTTCGGTCGCGTATGGATCGTAAATGATAATTTTTTCATACGATAATAATTCATTGATTGCATCCAAATCTATCGGTTTTTGGTAGATAGCATTGAATAAAGTAAGTGAAATATTGTTTTCTCCAATCAAATGTTTGAGCTTTTGAACGTCAGGACCAACTCCAACAATGGCAATTTTCTCTCCATTCAACTCCTTTTTCCATTTCCCGAAGGGAATGGTGGTGGTTTTCACCGGTGGATGGTAGTGGAAAACTCTCTCTTTGGGATAACGAATGCAGAAAACTCCATGGTCATTGAAAGATTCTTCTAGTAAAGCGCGAGCTTCTTCCGGTGTTGAAGCCATGGTCACAACAGTATTTGGCATCCCAATTAAGAATGACTGGTCAAAAATGCCTTGATGAGAATTACCATCTTTCCCCACTAAACCGCTGCGATCAATTAAAAAGGTCGCGTTAAGTTCAACTCTGGCTAAATCATGATTAACTTGATCATAGGCCCTTTGTAAGAAGGTCGAATAAATCGAAATAATGGGGTGGAATCCACTGATGGATAATCCTCCAGCCATAGTCACGGCGTGTTCTTCGGCTATGCCGACATCGATACATCGATCTGGAAATTTGGAAAACACTTCAGATAGATGGCTACCATAGCCAGTCGCTGGTACGATGGTCACTGCTTTTTCGTGTTCTTTCATCACTTCGACGAGATAATCATTATAGATTTGGGACCAGCCAGTTCCATTTTCATACATTTGTTCACCAGTTTCAGGATTAAAGATATGAACTCCATGCCATAAGCCCTTTTCATCGTTTTCGGCTAACTTGTAACCTTTTCCTTTAATTGTCTTTAAAAAGACAACTACAGACTTATCTGTCTTTTTGGCTCTCTCAAGGGCTTTTTCTACGGCTTTAATATTATGTCCATCAACTGGTCCGATAATGGAAAAGCCAAAGGAGTCAAATATATTAATTCTTAATATGTGTCTCTTAAACCAGTTTTTGAAGGTCACGCCAATAGAGTATATTTTACGGCCAAGTTTGTTTCCCAACATCAATCTTTGGAAAAAGTGTTTGGAACCACGATAGAAAGCGGAGGTGGAAAAGCGACGGAACGCCTTGGATAATCCGCCAACAGGTTTCGAAATAGACATATTATTATCGTTTAAAACGATAATCATTTTATGTTTATTTTGGCCTGCATTATTTAATCCTTCAAATGAAAGACCATTAACGATGGAAGCATCACCGATAAAGGAAACGACATCATAATTCTCTTTTTTCAAATCGCGAGCTGTCGCTAAGCCAACGCCAACGCTAATTGATGTCGAACTATGACCAGCTTCGAAATGATCATATATCGATTCTTTGACATCTTGGTATCCAGCAGTTCCGTCTTTTTGTCTCAAACGTTCTAAAGAACGACCAGTTAATAGTTTATAGGTATAACATTGGTGACCAACATCAAAAACCAACCGATCTTTAGTAAAATCAAAAACACGGCATAAAGCGATGGTGGCATCCACGACGCCCAAATTAGAAGACAAGTGACCACCATTCTTGGAAGTAACTTGAATGATGTACTTTGAAATATCGTCGCTCAAAACGCTCAGTTCTTTATAAGACAACTCTTTTAAAAAATCTGGATTTTGTATTTTTGATAAATCAACATGCTGAATAATTTTGTGTTTCATTTATACTATTTTTCTACTAATTTACTACTAATAAAATTAGTTTTTATTTGATATCCACTACTTTTTCTACTTTTGTTTCAGTTTCTTTAAGAACTTTGCTAAGGTTAGCGATTATTTCCTGTCCTTCTTGATAAAGTTTTAAACTTTCTTCAAGTGGCAAAGTTTTTGACGAGATCTTCGAAACGATTTCATCGAGTCTTTTTAGTTCTTCTTCGAACCTAATTGGATTTTCTTTCATTTTTTTCTTCCTCACTTTGCCTAACAGTACTGATTATTTTTCCATTTCTTACAATTGTAGTAATGGTTTCATTTTGATTAACTTTTTTGACATCATCCACTACTTGTCCGTTTTCATTTAAGGTAATGGAATATCCTCTATTGAGGATACTGGCGGGATTAAGAGCGGTTAATTGTTCTTTCCTCCATTTGATTTCTTGTTCTAAGTAATTCAACTTATCAGATAGGGTGTCAGTTAAGAGTTCTTTGATATCAATGATATTTTCTCTCATATCGTTGAGTTTCTCAACTATAGCGCTTTTCATATCGTCTAGGCAATATTGAAAATGCTGTTCTATTTCACGCCTATCAACGGTAGCTAGTTCAGCTGCGCCTGTTGGTGTGCTAGCACGCTTATCAGCGACGTAATCTACTAAAGTAGTATCTATTTCATGACCCACGGCGGAAATGACTGGCATGCGGCTATTTGCCACAGCTCTAACGATTTTTTCATCGTTAAAAGCACTCAAATCTTCGCTTGATCCTCCTCCACGACCAATGATGAGAGTATCAAGAGGATATTTTTGTGATTCTTCAAAGGCTCGAAGAATTTCTTTAATGGCATTGTCTCCTTGGACAGCACTATAGAAGACATAGATATCAGTGATAGGATAACGGCGTTTAATATTGGTGAGAATATCTTTGATCGCAGCGCTATTGGGAGCGGTAATAACTCCAATGGAATTTGGGTAGAGATTAATCTCTCTTTTACGAGAAGCGTCGAATAAGCCTTCGGCTTGAAGTTTCTTTTTAAGTTTTTCTAATTCGACGAGAATTGCTCCAGCGCCTACTTCTTGCATCTCATAGCACATCAACTGATAAGTACCTCTAACAGCGTAGACATCTAAAGTTGCTAGGACAATGACTTCATCACCGTTCTTTGGCTGAAAATTGAGGTGTGAGGCAGAGGTAGCAAACATCACCGCTCCAATCAGGGATTTTTGGTCCTTTAAAGAAAAATAAAGATGCCCTGCTGCACCATTTTTGAAATTTGATATCTCGCCTTTGACTAGAATGTATTTTAATTTAGCATCTTGAGATAAGACGGCTTTGACATACTGATTGATATCATTTACGGAGTAAATAATTCTCTCGACATCCATTATTTGAGAACTCCATCTAATATTGCGTTGATGAATTGTGATTGCTTGATATCGATATATTTTTTCGCGAGATTAACCGCGACATCAATGACCACGCGCTTATCGCTTTTCTCGACGAAATAATAATGGGCATATGACATTAATAAAATGGCTTGAGTAAGAAGAGGAAGTCTCTCCCACTTCCAACTCTTTAGGTAAGGAACGAAAGCATCTCTAATGATTCCGTACTTGGTTAAAGAAAGGATAATTACATTTTTGATAAAGTCATCGACTTCATCATATGGTTGATCGCACATCTCGCTGATTAATTCGCGAGCGTCGCGTTCCATTTCGGAGACATTAGTAGAAAAATCGACCAATTCATCATAAATGATGGTCATAATTATATAGTGTTGTTGATTTCTTGGCAAACTCATAAATTAAATGATGGAGACAACGCGAACTTGAACATCAAAAGGAATTTGTTCAGTCGATATCATGAAGGCATTGTTGATTTCATCTTGGATTAAGCGAGAGACATCCTGAATGTTGGTTCCTTTAGCCACATCAACCGCGATGCTGACATGGACGATTCCTTGATGAATAGTTGTTTTAATTGGGGTGTTTAAACGGAATAAAGAAGCTAAAGATGGGGTCTTGCTTTTCTTAGTAACATTGATGCCAGGAAGCCTTCCAATGGCCTCAGCGGCTAAACGATTAAAAGTGCGATATGAAATCGCGAGCTTTCCTCTTTTTAGATAATCATCAACGTAAATGTAATCAGCCATATTTCTCATGTATAAATATATATGAAATATATGAAAGGTGCAATTGTTACGAAGTCCAATATGATAATCTAGCGTTTTTGTGACAGCTTTTCTAGAATTGAGTAACATTTAGTGAGAATGCGTTTCAAATTGAATATTGGGACCACCACCTTATGTATTGGTCTTTTTCTGACACCCTAAAAATTTGTTTTAAAGCGTCCCGTATCTCACCAATTACTGTAATAGATGCAGAGCAAGTTCATTCATAAACAATGATTTTATCAAACGTTTTGTGGTAATCATTTCTTTTGTGCGTTTAAATAATTATGTGTTTATTTGTTTTGCGAGTTGACTTATATTTCCTCTTTCAGCAAATCTCAGCATTCCGATCTTTCTTGTGATAAAACAGTAGCTCTAATAATCCTCTCATCACAGTTGAAGTTACTAAAATATCTATTTGACAATAGTTTGCTCCGCCCATTACAATGTGAAACACCATTCCAAACGAATTAACTGGAATCAATTAATTCTATTTGTTTTAAATAGTAAAAAATGCCAAGTGGAGTAAGCATATTTTTAGATATAAATATATTTTTTCTTTGAATATAAATAAATTGTTTTATTGGAGGAGACGAGTGATTGATAGTAGTTGGTTCATAATAATTAAAACAGGAATAGTGCAGAATAGTAAATTAAAGCATTTTTTCTTGTCTTTTTTATTGATAGGTTTTTAATACTTGCTCTTTTGAAAAATAATGAGGGATTAGTTCTCGGATCAGCAAGAATAACATAATCCAAAAATGCAATAATGATTAAACCTAATGCAAATAAAAAAACATAAATTATATATCATTTGGTATAAAAGAAATTGTCCTACTGGTTGTAAGAAAAACGCTTTGTACAACAAGAGATACGATAAATAAAGACATAGACACTTGAGCAATTGAAGGCAAATTTATCGTCACATAAATTAAAAGGCCTAATAAGCATGCTTCTATATTCATAGCGAGAGATGGAAACCAATATTGCATTCATACCACTTTTAATCATCAAAAGTGAGGAATTTCACCATCATAAAATAGCCTTATAAATTTTATTCCCTTTTTACTGCAGGGAAAGAAAATACTAGCATACTTCGTTGGTCTTTCGGCTGTTCCGTGTACACCATCAACAATTGCATAGAATTCACCATCAAGAGGTATTGTTACTTTTACAATTTTCAAAATGCTCTCCGTTTTAATAGTGACACGAAATCCACCTAATAAACCTCTCCGTTTTATTAATCCATTTTCGTATGTCACAATTGTACATAAGCGATTAAAAAAGAGAGAAACAAAAACAAAAAATACGATATTAATAATGCTCAACACGATATCAAGTATCATTTTTGTATTCAAATCATTGCCATATTTGAGAATAAATAATATTAAATATTCAATCGTCAAAAAAAAGAAACAATATATAATCCAAAAGTATATCACACCCGCACTAACAAAAATTCGTTTTTTCGCTTTCATAATAAATTATTCTCTTTTTAATTTGCCTTATTTTGTAAATAATGTTTAATTAAATTAATTATACTATCATATCCGGAGGGAATAACGTTTAATTGAAGCGACAAAATAAAATTTATTCCCCAGCTAAGGTCTGGGCCTCCGAACCCAGCTAGAGAAGCACTAAACATATTAAGAAACCCGCTCCCTATCGCTCCTAGTGCAATTGAATTCCAATCAAGACTGTCGACTTTTATCCCACTGGACAATTGATTTAGCATATTAGAAAGACCACCACCAATTATTCCTGTAGAAGCGCTAACGCCAAGTCCTATTCCAACTGCAAGTCCTGTGCTTATGGCGTTTCCCATAAAAAAGCTTTCTCCAACCGCAGTAGCTATCATTATTCCTTCGCCAGCAATAATCGGCGCCAAAAACAAAGCGCCAACTCCTGCTCCTGCGCCCATAATCGCTCCTCCTAATGCTCCAATCCCAACACCATGCCAAATATTTTGTCCGTTGGCAGTGGCTGTTATGCCTCCTGCAACACCTCCTATAATCGCACCAGCTGCAGCTCCAATTAAGGCAGCTGTTAAAATCGTGAGCCCAGTAATTACAAAATTTCCATTGTTATCTTCATACATTATGGGGTTATTATTGCAATAGACATAGAGATTATATCCAGCAGGTAATTCGCTAGTGAGATAGCTTGAATCATCAATTGATAACCATCTCATCCATAGAGGAACATAGTATCTACTTAGGCAGTAATACCATTTGGATTCATGGTCATAGTAATAGCATTTAAATAGAAAAGGATTCAAGGTGCTTAAGGAAATAGAAGAGTAATCGATGATATTAGTGACGTTACCCCAAGCATCGTAGGAATATCTGACGAGGAGTTCCCCATCACTATTGAATAGTCCTCTTATCGTATGGGTGGCATCGATATAGTAGAAGTATCTCACTCCATCTAGTTCCATGAAAGAGAGAATACCACTGATATTTGGTAATATTTTTTTAAATCGCGAAAGAAAAAAACTTGATAGAAAAAAATAATCATTTTGGCAATATGCTCTTTGATTCGTGTTCATATGATGTCTCTATTATAAACCAGTCGCTAAAAATGATGGCTAAGAAAAGAAAAATTTGTTTTTGAGACTAATAGTTCAATATCGTTCTTAAAAGTTAATGGTGAAAAACTCATAATCTCGTATATCCTCTCGCTAGTAGTCAATAATTGCAAAAATTTAAATAAATAAGGCAACAAAATTGTTGCCTTATTTAAGTTAGTTTGGCCCTCTTTAGTTAATGATCAGGTGTTTTTCGCTACCGACATTAACTTAACAGTTTTGCTGGGCCAGGACGCAAGAAAGGTCTCACTTATAATTGAGTTGTTAAGAACCAACAACAAGGAGACCAATATGATTTTTAACGCCTTTTTGCTTAGGCTTGAAACAAGCCTAGAAAATCTTGAGAACAAAGAAAGCGAACCTATTAAAACACCGAGTTGTTTTATCTATTCTTTGTTACTCAAATATTTGTGCTTAATTAATTGACTGCTTTTTTTTGTTGCACTATCATTGAAGCAAAAATAAATAATAGAATCTAACGAATATTTTCTTTCTCCGATATAGCGAGCATATTTGTCGTAATAAGAGCACAAAATATCAGAGGACTTAATTTCTTTGATAATGGCATAATCATATGTCTTTCTGTTGCTCGTCGTAATTTTTACCAAAATCTGATTTTCATAACAATATTTTATGATTTCACTGAATTTTTTTATTTTGAGCATTTCCGATTTGCTGTTATGGATGTTGACGAGTTTATTTATTGTCTTTAAATATTTACCGCGATATGAAATTTTACTAACTTCTTTTATATCTCTAATGAGAACGCCATCGTAAAGACCTTTCTCATCAATAAGTTCTACGATAATTTTCCCATTATCTATTCCATTAATATAACCAACTTCGAAAAAATATGTGCTTCCAAAAAATATCGAGCATAGAGTATGTAACATTAGCAAGGGGCGTTTTGAATATATCACCGGCATCTTTTTTAAATCATCAGCAATATCTTCTTGAAGCAAAAATTCGTATTTTTTTAGTCCTGGAGAATCAAAAAACAATTCTTTGATGTTAGCAATTAATATATTCACATTGTCTTTATATACATCACCATTAAAATTTAAGGCTTTCATATTTATTTGCTCTGCATTATAAGAGACAATAAAACCATATAAAAGCCGGCCATTAAATAGATGAATTTCAAGAGCTTTCTTATTACTAAAGAGATATTGAATAATGTCACTCAAACAAGAAAAATCATTTTCATCATGAAAAATGGCATTTAAAGAAATCATCTTCCGCATGAAGTTGAGATAACTAGATTGATTAACGATATTTAATCTCTTTCGTTTTGAGTAAAAAGTATAACCATCAAAACGGCCGGATTTATCATAAAGTTTATAAAGAGAGCCATCAGTTAAAATGCCAAGCAATGACCCCACATAAAAGTATTTTTTACCATTTTTGATTTCAAAGATTTTTAAAAATTCCATAAACTATAGTCTCCCTCATCGTCTATATCATCTTCATCAAGTAAATATATGAATGGCCACAGAATATTATTTCTTTTTGGTTTTTTGTATTTTCGCCTTTTATCGCCCTTTTCTCCTCCGTGGTCCATACCATATCTCTTAACACCAGCTGAATGCCGTTCTTCATTTGATTTACGCACATGATTTCTATGCATAAACATTGTGGATATGTTGTTTATTAAGTAACCAATAAGCAATAAAAAATCAATCCATAAATACTCGTGGATATTTTCAAAATTTGCTATGATGGATTGATTTTTATTATCATAGTATGAAATGGCGCTAAATGTGGCATTCAAAGTAATTAATGAAACAATTAAAACGATTAGAGCAAGCGAAAAGCCAATTAGAGCAATAGCTTCTAGTCCGCTTGGATCTTCATACATTATGGGGTTGTTATTGCAGTAGACATATAGATTATATCCAGCGGGTGATTCACTGGTGAGATAACTTGAATCATCAATTGATAGCCATCTCATCCATAGAGGAACATAGTATCTGCTTAAGCAATAATACCATTTGGATTCATGGTCATAGTAATAACATTTAAATAGAAAAGGATTCAAGGTGCTTAAGGAAATAGAAGAGTAATCGATGATATTAGTGACGTTACCCCAAGCATCGTAGGAATATCTGACGATGAACTCCCCATCACTATTGAATAGTCCTCTTACCGTATGGGTGGCATCGAGATAATAGAAATATCTCACTCCGTCCAGTTCCATGAAAGTGAGAATGCCATTTTCATCATAGAAAAATTTCTTTTCGTGAAGAAGAATGGAACTAGCAACATTAGTCTCGGTTTCATAAACCAATTTATCACCATCGTAGTAATACTGATGAATGACACCATTGATTGTTTTAGACAAGCGCTTGCCACTAAAGTCGTAAGCAAAAGACATGGATGGAATATCAAAAGTCCCTGTTTTAGTCACATTAATCAAGCGCTTGCCCATGAAGGCAAAGGTTAAGCCATTAGTGAGAACATTGTTGCTATCGAAAACGCCATATTGATAGGGATTAAAGATGTAGTTAGGATCATAAGTTAAAACATAATTATCAAAACTCATCATCCTATTCATCGAATAAGTCATTGAATGGACCGTTGTTGAAGAATGATTGTTAATGACATTGAGGATGTTATGAGTAGAATCATAGGCGTATGAAAAATCATCCCCATTAGACTGATGGCTTCGAGTCAAACGATTCAAAGAATCATAGGTATATTGAATATTATTTGAGGTCCCACCATCAAATGGGGTAATAGTTGTAAGGCGATGTAGAATATCGTAAGTGTAATCAGTGACAATACTATTTCTAGAATCTTCAATTTGATAAACAAACGTTTCGCGATGAACATCTTGATTAATAGGAGAGTTTCCTTGATTGGGATTAATTGAGTAGCAGAAATTCTGTTCAATAATTTTATTGTCCTCATTGTAGAATTGACGACCATTCAAGAATTGATTAGAAGAATATTTATTCAGTATGTTAACGCTTTTAAAGTTATTATTAATCGTATTGATTTGAACTGTATTCAATTCCGCCTTAGTAATAACAACAGAATCTATGAAGCCATACAAAGGATAAAGCATCTGGTTTTGCTTATTTCCAAAATTAATTAAAGGGTTGTCCAACCAAAAAATAGATGAACGATATATAAAAGAGGTGACTTGATTATTTACGCGAATGGTGAAGCGCGTATTGGTAGTTGGCACACTATCCACCACTATTCCATACATCCAGCTAACAGTAATTCGATGAAGTGAATTGGTAGGAATTGAAATTGACGTGGCAATCGGATCATTATCGTCGATAACGTAAGCTAAATATCCATAACTGTTTATTAGCAATGCGAAGCCAGTTCCAATTTCGAAAATATAGCGCTGTTTATTAGTATGGGTTAGCGGCGTGATATTAGCGCTGACAGAGCCAGATGTGTGACCTGATATGCCTTCAAGAAAAGAAAACCGATACGTTAAAGGTTTTCCTGAAGCATAGTAACTAAATTGATGCGAAACTTGATTATAAAGAAATGAGCAATCAGTAAAATAATTCAAGGCATAATTTTGTTCAGCTTTAAGAGGAACCGCTCCATAGTTTGTGACAAAACCATTAATAAGTGGTATTGTATCGATCAATCCATTGATGTTTGAACAATTTTCATCGGTGTCAATAAAGTGAGATGCTGATAAAAATGATGAAGATAAATCTGAATAAAAAACGTTATGAAGGTTGTTTATTAAGGAATACGAAGATACATATATTTCATTTTCATCTTCCCTATCATAATATTTGCCATCAACACTCATATAAAAAGCGGTGCAATAGCCTTGCTGATGAAAAGCATTGTCTTGCCAACTTCCATAATATGAAACAAGATGAGTCATTTTATTGTTATCAGGTATTTTAAATAGTTTGTCTTCTGGAGATTCAAAAAAATCAGGAACAAAAACTTCGTTTACCGAATCGTTAATTCTCAATCTAACTTTATAAATTGCATTATCAAAATTTTCATTACCGCTGGTTGAATCATCAGGAGATTTATACAATATGGAAATCGATAGAAACGTCCATTCGTTAAGCGAAAAATGAATCCCACTAAATAAAGTTACCCCTTCATCATTGTGATATGCATATTTGACATTGATATAATTGTTCTTAGCATAAACAATAACGGATCCTAATTTAGTGGTTCCGTTAAAAAACAACGATGACAAAATAGGGTGCATGATATCTATGTCGCAGCTCTCCATTTTAAACCAAAATCCAAAATTGTCACCACGGTTAGAAACATTAGGATATTCTATTTCAATTCTATATGTCGGCGAAGCGATATTTGCAAATTGCGAGTATGAGAGCATATAAAAGGAATCGCCTGGTAAAATGATCGTTTCATTATTGCCAAAAG
>JAQVAY010000013.1:15629-20142 GCA_028690575.1 Bacilli bacterium
ATCGGATTGCTGACATTATTATTTTTTAGTGAGAGATTAGTTAAATCTTCTACAGAGTCGTAAGCAGGAATATATTCGATAATTTCATTATTTTTCAATGAAGAAAATAGGCGATTTGAATACGAGAATGAATACTCATCTTCGGTGACTGAATCAGAAAACTTAATTGATTCAATCAGGTCTGATCGATTAGATAAAAAAGTAAATTCGCGAGAAATTAGTAAATTTTGATTGCCATAATTTAATTGATTAATGCTCGTAACATCATCATATTCATTAAAAATGTAATCAATTTGTGTGATGCGATCATTTTCGGATATTTTTTGACGATATGGATTGTAAGAATAATACACTTGGCTCCAAGAGTTTGACATAGAAGATGGTAAATAATCTTCAAAATATGTTGTATAAGTACAGTTAGAAAAATCTGAATATGATGTTTCAAAAACAAACGGACACGATGTTAAAAAACGCGTGTTAATATTAGCGCCAGAAGCTGACCCAATTACAAGGGCCCTTCCTTTTTTGTCGTACAATACCTTGGTTTCATTAGCTTTGCTATATGCTGAGAGGAGATCACCTTTTTCATCGTATTCAGCGCTTATTTTTGGAAATGATTTTAACAGCCAGGCTTGGTTAATAATCCAATCGTTACTAGAATTAGAATCTTCAATAGAGACTTCAATAGATGAAAAGGCAGTGAACGAGAGGGCGGAAACAGATAATAATTCACACGAATGTTTTGCTGAATAAAAAGAGGATAGAACGCTATTGCTAGCCACTACGATTCCACCACTGTTTTTAAGAGTTATCGAGATTTTTAGTGGATTATTAAAATGAACCGTGGATAAACCGGCAACAAAAGCAGAAAAAGTATAAGCTTCTCCGGGCAATCCTTTGACAGATACCGTCTGGCTTATTTTATTAAAATTAATTCCTGTTGATCCAGTAATTGAAGAATATGGAAATTGAAATGAAGCTGATGATCCCAATCCAGTAATTAACCAGCCACTTGTGCCATTAGAAAAAAGATTATTAACTAAAATAGATGGCAAATTTGCGGATTTATCAAGACAAATTGGTTTGCTTTGATAAACTATATGACGATTATCATCAAACCGATAAGTTGATGCTAATCCTTGACTATCAACGGAAAACATCGGTAAAGAACTCGAATTATAATAAGTTGTTGAGCTTGTTCCATCAAAATAATCAACCTTGGTTTGATCAGCTGAGTAAGTTAAATAATTTTTCTTTTCTTCAATAAGTGGATCGTTGCAGTGAGTGATTCTAAACCAATCGCATCTAGTAGAAAAGCAATATTCGGCTCTAAGATGGCTAATCAAATCTTGAATCAAAAACAAATTGTCTGACTCATTATTAAAGGATAATGAAATATGTCGATAATATTCATTGGAACTGTGTGGAACGCCTTTGCTCCAATAGATTTGATCAATGTCACAAGAACCTGAAGTTTCATAAACAAACGTAATGGTCTCCACATAATTTTGAATAATGTTTAGTTCTCTTTTTGCAATCGTTATTGTAGATAAATACCCACTATCAGATAAATAATGGAAAATCATATAATAATCATTTAAATCAAGAGGATCTTTTGCTGATATAGACATTATTTTATGATTAACTATTTCAACTGCATAAGACATTTGAGAAGAGTTGTTACTATAGAAATTTCCGGGGTAATTTTCTCCATAATTATAAAAATATTTTGAACCATCGGATTCGATTAAAACACGCGTCGATGTCGCAGAATCAGCCGTTATATAAGTGTTGTTTTTCGAACAGTAATATTTGTTTTGAGAATCATCACTTTTTATATATTCGTCAATTGATCCATCGGCATTCGTGACATCTATAGAATCGCTTTGAAAATTAAAGTCTTTGAAAAAAGAAAATTGCATTTGATGAGGGAAAGCCTCATTAGAAGAGAGTTGATTACCAATTCTATGATAAATAATTGACAAGGCAAATGATTTGCTTGATTTGGTAGAAATTAACGGCAAAATATAGAAAAAATTATGATCATTATATGAAATGTTTAAATTAGTTGTTCCCGCATCATCAATGTTATGTACTAACGACGAAAATGTCTCGCCAATCCCCCTATTTGCCATGATAATATCCCCTTTATCATCTTAATTATAAACCTTTGAGCTTTGATATCTCATCCTTTTTCTCAATATATTCTCTTTCGTTCTATCTTTTCTTCGAGGAATTCTTCTTTCAAATCGAGATAGCGATGAAAGATACTTTGGTAATGATTCTTAAATTCTTGAACTAAAGTTTCTTTTTGCACATAAGTTAAGCCTTGTTCAACAATTACAAATAAATCAATATCACTATCGATACGATAGTCACCATCAAGGAAACTGCCAAATAATGACATTGATGTAAAATGATAATGATTTTTTAGATAATCTTGATCATCAGCAAGGATTTTCGTAATATCATCAGGTGATAAAGCGTAAAGTTGTGAATAAAAGTTTTTATTATGAAATGGGAGTGAATTATATAAATCAATAAAGAACTTATAAAAACTGTCACAATTGTCGTTCCTGTATTCATCATACAATGTTAAGTAATCAGCAAATTTTGTTGTAGTAATTTTAATCGTGCGATAGCCATTTTTTAGTAGATGTGCATTGAAAATCATCAATGATACCATCATATTGTCTTGCTTTGAAAAGGGAAGGCGTGAAGATATAGTCACTTGATAATCGCATAGGTCCTCGAATGACCTTATTTTTATATCAGATGTGTCAAAGATATTTTCTATTTCTTCAATCAAGATATTGTGGCCAAAAAGCATTTGAAAAAATGTTTTGATTATTGTTTCTTTATTACTCTCTTGAGCATGTTCTAATAGATACTTGTAGGCTTGGTTAAAACAAAGATATTTTCTTTCTTTATCGTTTGTTGGAACTTGATTTTGATAAACAATTCTTTTATATAGGTAATAAGAAAATTCTTTTCCTTCATACCAACAAAAAAGATGTTTAAGAAAAGAAAAATTTGTTTTCGAAACTGATAGTTCAATATCGTTCTTAAAAGTTAAGGGTGAAAAATTCATTATCTAGTATATTATCTCGTTAGTAGTTAATAATTGCAAAAATTTAAATAAATAAGGCAACATGTTAGTTGCCTTATTTTAGTTAGATTGATGTTATTTGAGAATGTCTTCAATCATCTTGACCAAGTGGTCAGAAGTGAAATCAAATTTCTTGATGACATCACTCGCTGGAGCACTGGCACCAAAGGTATCGACGCCCATATGGTGAGCAGCGTAACGATCCCAACCAAATGTTGTTAACATTTCGACTGAGATTCTCTTCTTCAATGGTAAGGAGAGAACTTCATCTTGATACTCTTCATCTTGCTTAGCAAACAATTCCCAAGATGGCATTGAAACAACACGAACATCTTTGCCAAGTTCTTTTAGTTTCTTTTGTGCGTCGATAGCAAGAGCGACTTCTGATCCAGTAGCGATAATGATAAATTCGGCCTTTGCTTGCTCTTTGCTAATCACATATGCGCCTTTGCTTAAGCCTTCAGCACTACTAGTAGCGATAAGAGGAAGATTCTGGCGAGATAAAATAAGGGCGGTAGGAGCATTTGTGCTCGCTAAGGCCTGATACCAAGCCGCATATGTCTCGCGTTCATCGCAAGGGCGAATAACTCGCAAATTGGGGATACTGCGTAGCATGGCTAATTGTTCAATTGGTTGATGAGTTGGTCCATCTTCTCCAACCGCGATAGAATCGTGCGAGAATAAATAGATGGCAGGGAGGTGGCTGAGAGCCGCCATGCGAATTGCGGCTTTCATATAATCAGCGAAAACGAGGAAACAGCCAACATAAGTTCTTACTCCACCATGCAAAAGCATGCCGTTTTGAGCAGAAGCCATGCCGAATTCTCTAATTCCCCAGTTCACATTGTGACCATGTCTTGCTTCAGGGCCAAAATTGACTCCACCTTCTAATTTTGTCATGACTGAACTAGCAACATCAGCTGATCCACCAACTAAGTTGGGGAGCGATAGCATATAAGCATTAAGAGCTTTACCGGAAGCCACTCGAGTAGAGGTTGATGAACCTTCGACAAAGTCGGGCATGACAGTTGGAAGGTAATTAGTGACACTTAAATCAATTAGGGATTGGAAGCGATTAAGATATTCTTGATGCTTTTCAGCATATTTCTTTAAAGCCTTTTGATTTTCGAAATAAGCTTTTTCACCACGAGCGATGAAAGTATCAGCGAAGTGTTTCATTACTTCTTCTGGAACGAAGAAATCAGGATGATCAAATCCGTAAACTTCCACCTTAGTGTAGTGTCCATCTTCAATTCCTAAAGGATTGCCATGCACTGCGCTTGTTCCTTGTTTCTTAGAGCCATAGCCAATAATGGTATGAACAATAATCATGGTTGGCTTTTCTTTGGATTTTTTAGCTTCAATGATGGCTTTATCGATGGCTTCAATGTCATTGCCATCTTT